>CAMBYH010000055.1 GCA_945872065.1 Arsukibacterium tuosuense | reverse complement strand
CGCGCCTAAAGGCGCTCCTACGGCGGCTAGGTCCCTTTTTTCACACGTGCCCGGGGATGCGCCTTGTCGTACACCTGGGCCAGATGCTGGAAGTTCAGGTGGGTATAGATCTGCGTGGTGCTGATGTCGGCGTGACCAAGCATCTCCTGGACACCCCGCAGGTCGCTGCTCGACTCCAGCACGTGGGTCGCAAAGCTGTGGCGGAACAGATGGGGGTAGACCCGCTGGGACACGCCAGCCCGCAGCGCCCAGTAGCGCACCCGCATCTGGACAGAGCGCGGACTGATGCGTCGGCCCCGCGTACTTACGAACAGCGCCCGTTCCTCGCTGCCCGCAAGCTGGACACGGATCAGCAGCCAGTCCCGGATCTGCTCGCGCGCCTGCCGTCCCACAGGCACGATGCGGGTCTTGCTGCCCTTGCCAGTGACCCGGACAGTGCCATCCGCGAGATCCACGGCGCCCAGATCCAGGCCAACGAGTTCCGCGAGCCGCAGCCCTGAGGAATAGAAGAGTTCCAGCATGGCCCTGTCCCGCACGGTCTCGGGCTCGTCGCCCTCGATCTGCAGTAACCGGGCCATCTGATCCACATCCAGCGTGTTCGGCAGGTTGCGCGGCACCTGGGGCGCAGACACGTCCGCCACCGGGTTGTTCTTGAGGTGCCCTTCGCGGATGAGGTAGTTCATGAAACTGCGGGCCCCCGACAGGCGCCGCTGGATGCTCCGGGGCGAAAGGCCGCCCGCATGGCTCAAGGCTGCAAAGCGCCGCAGGTGGTGGGAGCGCAGGTCGGTAAAGGCGCCGATGGACTGCCGATCACAGAACTCGGCGAGACAGACCAGATCCCGACGGTAGCTCTTGGCCGTGTTGGCCGACAGGCGCCGCTCGAGCGTCAGGTGCTCGAGAAAGTCTTCGGCGGTCTGCCAGTGCCGCGCATCCATTCGCGGAGGCCTCGAGTGCTGGTGGAGATTCCCGTCAGGCCCGGGAGGGGATCAGGCGGTGGCCCGGGTCCGCAGGGCGCAGCTGACCAGCTCGCCAAGGCGAGCCAGAAAATCAATGCTCATGCCCGGGTGAAAGTGGTCTGCATCCCGGCTGCCGATGGCGAGAAAACCCACCTCTGACTTTTCTCCGAGAGGCACCAGGGCGACGGAGCCGATTTCGACGTTGCCCGTGCCGAACAGGTAGTCCCGTTGGGCATCCCGCACCTGGCCGCACCGGGGAGCGTTAGACTGGAGGAACGTCCGGAACGGCGCAACGGCCGGGTCGTCCCGCTCCACCACCCGCAGGAAGCGACTGGGTCCGCTGGTTGCCACGCTGCCCGCCGGGTCGTCGAAGACCACCAGAATGGACTGGTCGGCGTTGAAAGAAAGCCGCAACTGCTCTTCAAGTACCTGGACGGCACTGGCCTTGTCCGGGGTCGCCAGCATCAGCATGGCCAGAGCGTGAATACGGGTGGCCAGCGCATCGTTGCTGCGGGCTACGTCCAGCAGCTCATTCAGCTTGCGCTCAAGCTTCAGGTTTTTCTGGCGCAGGACGAGCACCTGCCGCTCGACCAGCGAAACCGAGGGACCGCCGGCGTCGTGGGGGAGCCTGAGGCTGTTCAGCAACCCGGAGTGACGCTCGAAAAACTCGGAATTGGCCTGGAGGTACTCGGCAATGCCTTCTTCGGTGAGTTCGTTGTGTGCAACGTGCAGTTGCTTCAGCGTGCTCATATCTGAACCGTTCCCTCGAACACCGTGACTGCTTCACCGGTCATCCACACCGGGTGACCCGGCCCCTGCCACCGGATCTGCAAGGAACCCCCGGGCAGGTCGACGGTTACCGCAGGCTCCAGCAGGTTCCAGATGCGCCCGATGACCACTGCCGCACAGGCTCCCGTTCCGCACGCCGCCGTTTCCCCAACGCCGCGCTCGAAAACCCGCAGAGAAATGCGGTTCGGCGCGAGGACCTCCATGAAACCGATGTTAGCACGGTTCGGAAAACGCTCATGGCGCTCGAGCACCGGGCCCAAGCGCTCTACCGGCGCAGAGGCCACGTCAGCGACCTGCAGCACGGCGTGTGGGTTACCCAGGGACACGACGCCGACTTCGACGGCCTCTCCGTCCGCTCCAAGCGTATAGCGCAGCGACTCCTCGGGGGCCCTGAACGGGACCAGCGGAGGACGGAACTCCGGCACCGCCATCCCGACGCTGACCATACCGTCGGCCTCTAGCCGGGCTGGCGACGAACCACTCCCGTGGCCCAGCTGCAGTTCCTGCTGACCGGGCCTGGCCACCAGCCGTGCGATACATCGGGCGCCGTTGCCACACTGTTCGGCCTCGCTGCCGTCGGCGTTGAAGATGCGGTAGTGGATGTCGTCACCGGGCCGTTGCGGGGATTCAAGCCACAGCAGCTGGTCGAAGCCGATGCCGCGACGACGGTCGGCGAGGTGGCGAATGCGGTCGGGCGAGGGGAGGGGGACGCCGTCCCCGCGGATCAGCAGAAAATCATTGCCCAGGCCATGCATCTTGGTGAACGGAACGTGCATGGCTGGGGAGTGGCTCAACGGGGATCCGGACTGAAGGCGAGCAGGAAGTATAGCGGGCGCAGGTCGCGTGGACTTTTGTTAAATCGACCGCTACTGTTACGCGTCCGCCGCGCTGCGGGGGATAAAAAGTCCAAGAAAAACAAGGGTAGCTGATTAATGCGTCACATCATGGTCCTGAATTCCAAAGGCGGCAGTGGCAAGACCACCCTCGCCACCAGCCTGGCCGCCTACTACGCCGGTCGCGATGAAAAGGTCACTCTCGTGGACTGCGATCGCCAGGCTTCGAGCCTCGACTGGCTGGAGCGCCGGCCTGAGACCCGGCCGAAGATCACCGGCGTGGCCGGTTTCGACCAGGGCATGCGTGGCGTGCCCCGCAGCACCGATGTCGTGATCATCGACGCGCCGGCTGGGTGCCACGGCCGTGATCTCCAGGACCTGGTGCGCCGCGTGGAAACCGTCGTCGTGCCCGTCCTGCCCTCCACCATCGATATCGCCGCGTCCAGCAAGTTCATTGATGAACTGCGGGAGGTGGGCAAGGTCGAGCGCAAGGAAGTGAAACTGGCGGTGGTCGGCAATCGCGTGCGGGAGTCCACGCTGATTTCCCAGGAACTGGACGACTACCTCAGCAAGCTCCGGATGCCCTACGTCACCAAGCTCCGGGAAGCCCAGAACTACGTGCGCGCCTACACCCGGGGCCTTGGCATTCACGAACTGCCCGAGTACCTGGCCTGGCCCGACTGGGAGCAGTGGAAGCCCCTGGTCAGCTGGCTGAACAGCAAGCGCAGTCAGCCCCAGTAGGACCGTCTGGGCGAAGGAGCGCCTTTAGGCGCGATCTGTAGGCATCGCGCCTAAAGGCGCTCCTACGGGGGCTCCCGCACCTGTTCCGGTCATCGCCAGGCCCCGCTCAAAGGCCCTGGACGCGGACTGGGCTTCTCCGACCCGGGCCATGAGCTGACCCAGGACGCGGTAGGCCTCTGGGGCCGGGCGGATCGCCAGACTGGTCTCCAGATAGCTTCTGGCCTTGCCCCAGAGCTGATGCCGCACACTGGCCCGACCCGCCGCCAGCAGCAGCGCGGGATCTTCCGGCCGCTCCTTCAGCCAGGCTTCTATGCGTTTGAGATGCGCAGAGGGGTCGGCGGGGGCGAGCTCACCGTAAAGGTCGATCAGCGCCTCACTCCACTCTTCCTTGAGCGTGCGGCGGATTTCCACTTCGGCATCTTCCGTGGCGCCGCAGCTGATCAGCGCCTGCGCCCGGGTCAGGGTCAGGCGGGGCTCGCGACGCAGGTGCCGGGGAATGTCCTCCCAGACCCTATCCAGGGCTACCCGATCCAGGCGGACGCTGGTCAGGATGTTGCCGTAGGTATCCACACTCCACTCGTCCAGCATTTCCGCCGGCACGTTGCCCCGCCGACGCAGGAGCGGCAGCAGTTCAGCCAGTGGCTGCCACTCCCGGCGGCGATAGTGGAGTTCGCCGAGGAGCTTCAGCGCCTGGGCGTGGGTGGGGTGCCGCTCCCGGACCCGGTTCAGGCTGGCCAGCGCTTCGGCGTACTGGCCGTCCTCCAGCTGCAGTTCCGCCTGGGTGAGCAGGACAGCGTCCTGGGCGGCGGGCTCCTTCTCACACGCCATGCGCAGCCAGCCATCCCGTCGGTCCCGGTCGCCCTGCATCTGCGCTGCCCGGGCGGCCGCGAGGTAGTTCAGCAGCGGCGTCTCTGACAACCGTGCACCCCGCGTGAGGAGTCGCTCGCCCCGTGCCAGCCGGCCTTCGGCCAGCGCGATGTAGCCCTGGGTGGCCTGGCGTCCCGCGTAATTGATGCAGGCGGTTGCCCAGGCTTCACCCAGGCGGCGCGGTGCTCTCCACACCTGGACCAGCAAGCGGATTGCCAGGTACCCCAGCAGGAGCAGCAGCGCGAGGATAGGGACTGAGGTCTCGATGATGTAGCCCCGGAAATTGATCAGGACATAGCCGTTGTCTGGCAGCACCAGGTGCGTGGCCAGGGTGCCAACGATCAGCGCCAGGACGATGACCAGACCAACTTTCATCGAGGGCCCTGTTTGGCCACCGCAGCGGGCTTGGCGGGGGTACTGAGGCGGAGCAGGGCGTCCAGGGAGCCGGAGATATCCGGCAGCTCCTCCGGCAGGCGCGCTGCGGACAGGTCGGTCAGGGACTCGAGAGCGGCCTGGACCTCGGGCGAGGCCAGGTCGAAGTGTTCCCGCAACCGGTTGCCTGCCGCCTCAACGGAGCGACGGTACATGCCCGCGTCGCCCCGCATGATCGCCAGCTGGGCGAGTTGCAGTTCCAGGTCGAGACTGCGAATCAGGACGGTCTCTTCGGCTTCCGAGAGCAAGGGTGCAACCGGGTCATCCGAGCGGCGCACGCTGACGAGGCTGGCGAGGGCCGAACGGGTGGTGGCCAGTGCGCGGGCAAATCCCGTGAGCGGCGCCGCGGGCTTTTCCGGCCGGGCGCGGAAGGCCTCGGACGCCGAGATCTTCAGGGGCAGCGTTTCCAGGCTGTCCGACAAACTGCCAAGGCTCAGCACGATGCCTTCCGTGTCCGGGCGGGGCACGGACTTGAGGCCATTGATTTCTTCGGCAAGCAGCCTGCGCACCGGCGTCAGGCGCGGGTCGTTCAGCTCGCCCAGGGCGTCGTCCGCCAGACCCAGCGCTGTCTGCGCCACCGCGACATCGCCGGCCAGGCCAAGCTGGGCATTGGCAATGCGCATGTAGTGTTCAGACTCGGCCAGGAGCCACGCCGAGCGGACCTTGTCGCCTGCCCCGACGAACCGGTCGATGTTCTGCTCCAGCTGGCCGACGCGGTCCGGAAGTTCACCGAGGGACTCCGTCTCCCGGGTCACGCGCTCCCGCAGGCGGTCCATGTCATCGTCCAGCAGGCGCCGGCCGTTGGAGACCTCGTCGAGCCGGGCCCGGAGTGCGGCCAGCTCAGAGCTGGTGGCGCCGGCACTCTCCCGGAGCTCCGCGACCCGCTGGCCGATGCCGGAGCGTTGTTCCACCCACACGTAGCCGGCGACAGCGACGGAAATGCCCAGGGCGACCAGGGCGGCGGTGGTCGGCAGGCGGGAGGTGGTCATGGGCGCATTTTGCCAGCGAAACGGGGACATGCCTCATTTCTCCTTGAAATGAGGCATGTCCCCGTTTCATTGCTCCAGCAGGGTAGCTAGCCCCCGGCCCGCAACCGCCGTTTCACGTCGCCCACATGCCGCCGGCTGACCTGCAGCAGGGGAAAATCGGCTTTGAGCCGGACCTGCCAGGTGCCACTGTCATCCCGGCCCAGGCTGTCCAGCCAGGCCACCGCGACCAGCGCATTCCGGTGAATGCGGAGGAAACGTTCCCCGAATTCGTCCTCCAGATCCTTCAGCGGCTCATCAAGGAGAGCCTCACCCCCGGCGTAGTACGCCGTGACGTACTTCTGGTCAGCCTGAAAACAGAGGATGTCGTCCACGGGAATCATCTGCAGGCCCCGCGTGCGCTGGACGCAAAGGTGGGTGCGGGGGGCGGCGCCCGGAATCCGGAGCAGCTGGGCGCGCCCCACCCGGGCGGCATGCTCCAGGGTCTGCTGAAGGCGCTCCCGGCGGACCGGCTTCAGCAGGTAACCCACCGCCTGGGCCTCGAAGGCCTGGATGGCGTACTCGTCATAGGCGGTCGTGAACACGACGGCGGGCCGGCGTTCCCAGCCGGCCAGCTGGCTCGCGACCTGCAGGCCGTCCATGCCCGGCATGCGGATGTCGAGGAGGACCACGTCCGGCTGCAGCGTGTTGCAGAGCTGCAGGGCCTCCTCCCCGTGGCTCGCTTCCCCGACCACACTGAAGCCCTCGAGGTCGCCCACCAGCTGGCGCAGGCGGCTGCGGGCCGGGGGCTCGTCATCGACGATCAGGACGCTGGCAGGCTCGACACTCATGCGTAGCTGCGGACCCCGTTGGCCGGAAAGGTGACTGTAACGGTATAGCGGTCTGGCCCAGCCAGTACTGCCAGCGTTCCATCCGGACCAAAGGCCAGCTCCAGGCGCTCGCGAATGTTGTCCAGTGCCAGGCCGTGGCCCGGACGGGACGTCAGACCCGCCGGCGGCAGTGGGTTCGTGACGGCGATGCGGATCAGCTTGCCGTCGGATTCGCCGGAGACCGAGATGATGCCCGGCTGGGGCGACGGTTCGATGCCATGGTAGATGGCGTTCTCCAGCAGGGGCTGAATCGTGAGCCCGGGAATTTCCGCCGTGGCGGGCAAGGTGCCCAGTTGCCAGTCCACCTGCAGACGGGGCCCCAGGCGGTGCTGTTCCATGCGCTCATAGACCCGGGTGATCTCCAGCTCTTCATGCAACGGGATGAGCTGCCGCCCGTCCCGCAACGAGGCGCGGAACAGGTCGGCCAGATCCTCCACAGCCTGCTCCGCGGCCACGGGGTTCGAGCGGGTGAGGGACGCGATGGTGTTCATGCTGTTGAAGAGAAAGTGCGGCCGGATCCGGGCCTGCAGCGCATTCAGCCGGGACTCCGCCTCCCGGCGCACATTCCGTTGCCACTGCTGGGACACATAGAAATAGCGCAGCAGAGGGGCCATCACCAGCGTGGCGATGGCGAGATTCCGGGTGAGGAAGGCCCAGTGGTCGGTGGGGAACCAGCCGCCGCCGGTATCGGGCCCGGCCCCAAGGTAGCGGCCCAGCCAGAAGGCCGTCTCCGAGACGGCCGCGACGCAGGCCATCACCACGCTGTAGGTGACCACGCTGCCTTCCGGCACCGCAAAGCGGGTGAGCCAGGTGCGGAGCCGGCACAGGATAGCCGCCGCGATCAGGCCGATCCAGAGGAGCAGCAGCGCTGCCTGGGACAGGTGGGAATAGAACGCAAACCAGCCGGGTTGGCCGGCAAGGGTCAGGAGCAGGGCGAGCAGCTGGGAAGCGAGAACGACGCCAAAGACGGCGAGGGGCGAGCAGAGATCCGGAAGCGTGAAATGGTTGGGGTTGCCCGTCTGGCCGGCGTTACTTCTTGCTGCAGGACTGGTCGACTGCCCGGCTGGCGTTGGCACGCTCGACATCGAGTTCCTCGTCAGTCAGGTAGATGCGCTCACCGTCCGGGCCGGGCTTGTAGAGCCGCTGGGCACTGCCGTACTTTGCCATACGATCCTTGGCCGCCGCGCAAAAGGCCTCCCGCTCGGCCAGGACCTTGAGCCGCTCGGCCTTGGCGACGTTCGCCTCGGTCTCGGTCATGTCCTCCCGGATGGTCGCTGCGGCGTCCAGTTCCGACTCGGCCTGGACCCGGGCCTGCAACGCGGCTTTGTCCGTCTTCTTGAAGCGGATCGCCAGCTCCTCAGCGCTGCTGTCCAGGGGCGGTTGATCGCTGAAGTGCGGGACGCCCTGAGCGTCCACCCACTTGTACACCGATGACTCCTGCGCCACGGACGTGGACGCGGCGAAGCCAGCGATGCAGAGCATCAACAAACCGGCAGGGGCAGACAGGCGCTTCATGACGGCAACCTCACCTCGAAGTGGGGGGGATTATGCCACCCGGGCCTGCAGGGAGACGGGATCGGGTTCACGGTCGGCGGATGCCGGGGAGGGGGTCCTGAAACCCATGCATGGGGCGGGGTCAGGGGCCACCGAGGTGGGTGGCCTCGGCGGGGCCGGGCATAACGCCCGGCGCCCGCCGAAGTCACCCGGGGGGTAACTCAGGTGTAGGCGCTCTCCCCGTGGGACACGGTATCCAGGCCTTCGCGTTCCTGGTCCTCGCTGACCCGCAGGCCGATGGTTGCCTTGACCAGGGCGAAGCCGATCACGGAGACCACCCCCGACCAGACGACCGTGGTGCCCACCGCCCACAGCTGGGCGATGAACTGGGCGGACATGGAGTAGGGCGCAACCTCATTGGCCACGTAGTCGTAGACGCCGGTGCCACCGAGGGACGGGTCGCAGAACACGGCGGTGAGCAGCGCTCCGGTGATGCCGCCGACGCCGTGCACACCGAACACGTCCAGGGAGTCGTCGTAGCCCAGCATGGCCTTGAGCTTGGTCACCGCCCAGAGACAAACCAGGCCGGCGATGAAGCCGATAGCAATGGCGCCCATGGGGCCGACCCACCCGCAGGCCGGGGTGATGGCCACGAGGCCGGCAATCGCGCCGGAGGCAGCCCCCAGCATGGTCGGCGTGCCCCGGAAGGCCCACTCGGCAAAAGACCAGGCCAGAGCCGCCGCTGCGGTGGCAAGGATGGTGTTGGCAAACACCTGGGCAGCGAGACCGTTGGCTTCCAGATTGGAGCCCACGTTGAAGCCGAACCAGCCCACCCACAGCAGGGACGTGCCAATCATGACCATCGGCAGGTTGTGGGGCTGGAAGGACGAACGGCCAAAGCCCACGCGCTTGCCCAGGAAGTAGGCGCCCACCAGGCCGGCGATGCCGGCATTGATGTGCACCACCGCGCCACCGGCGAAGTCCAGCGCGCCCTTCTGGAAGAGGAAGCCCGCCGTCGCCCCGGCGGCGGCACCGGCCTCGGCGTCGGTGTAGGCATCCGGCCCTGCCCAGAACCACACCATGTGGGCAATGGGCAGGTAGGAGAAGGTGAACCAGAACACCATGAACACCAGCGCCGCCGAGAACTTGATGCGCTCCGCGAAGGCGCCAACGATCAGGCAGGGCGTGATGCAGGCGAAGGTGAGCTGGAAGACGAAGTAGGCCATTTCGGGCACATAGACGCCTTTCGAGAAGGTGGCGGCCAGCGACTCAACGGTCAGGCCACTCATGAAGAGACGGTCGAAGCCCCCGAAGAATGCCGAGCCGCTCGTGAAAGCGATGCTGTAGCCGTAGATGGCCCAGAGAAGGGCTATGAGGCAGAAGGTCATGAAGACCTGCATCAGCACCGACAGCACGTTCTTCGACCGGACCATGCCGCCGTAGAACAGCGCCAGCCCGGGAAGGGTCATCAGGATGACCAGCATCGTCGAGGTCAGCAGCCAGGCCGTGTCGCCCTTGTCCGGCACCGGCGTATCGGCGCCGAAGGCTAGACCGGGGGCCAGCAGACTGGCCACCAGCAGAGCTGGCGACGCCAGGCGCAACGCGTTGCGGAACCGGGTCAGAAGAGTCTTGAGTTGAGTCACGGTGTTATCTCCTGGGCGAATCTTTTTCTGTCGTGAAGTGGGCTTCTGTGACGAAGTGGGGCGCGGGTCAGACGGCTTCGCCGCCGGTTTCCCCAGTCCGGATCCGGACCACCTCGTCCAGTTGGGTGACAAAGATCTTGCCGTCGCCGATCTTGCCGGTGCGGGCGGTGTTGACGATCGCCTCGACGACCTGCTCGACGATGTCGTCGGTCACGGCCAGTTCCAGCTTGGTCTTGGGCAGAAAGTCGACGACGTATTCGGCGCCCCGGTAGAGCTCCGTGTGGCCGCGCTGGCGGCCATAGCCCTTGACCTCGGTGACGGTGATGCCCTGCACGCCCATTTCGGTGACGGCCTGGCGGACATCGTCGAGCTTGAAGGGCTTGATGATGGCGGTGATGAGTTTCATGGGCCGAACTCCTGAAGGCCGCGGCTGAAGTTCGTCAAGGCGTGTTTCGCCATGAAAGCGCTCCTAAACTTGCTTGTTTGCTCTGGACGGGACTGGCACGATCATCGTGCCGACCCCATTCGCACTAAGCACGATGCGTGCCAAGTACTGGTAAGCCGGCCCCGCCCCGCGGGGGCGCCGGTCTCATCGTTCCACCCGGGACTTTTGCACCAATACAGGGCGCCGGCGAGAGCGGATTGAGTCGTTACAGGGCGTGCCTGAACAGCAGGAGCTGAAAACCATGGATGCGAAGTTTGTTGAAGACCTGGCCCGCAAGCTGGCGGCCAATGTGCCCGGGAGTGTCCGGGCTCTGCAGGCTGACCTGGAGCGGAATTTCGAGGCCCTGCTCAGCAGCACCTTCGAGAAACTGCAGCTGGTCACCCGGGAGGAGTTCGACGTGCAGCGGCGGGTGCTGGAGCGCACCCGGGACAAGCTCACCCGGGTCGAAGCAGACCTGAAGACCCTGGAAGAAAAGCTGGCTTGCGCCTCGCCACCACCCTGACCCGCGCCCAGCTGGGGCTTAAAGCGCCGGAGGTCGCGGTCGAGGCCCACGTCGCCGGAGGCCTGCCCCAGTTCACCATCATTGGCCTGATCGAAACCGCAGTCCGGGAAAGCCGCGACCGGGTCCGGGCTGCCATTCAATCGTCGGGCCTGGAGTTTCCAGACGGCCGCATCACCGTCAACCTGGCCCCGGGGGACCTGCCCAAGTCGGGCAGCGGTTTCGACCTCGCGATAGCGATCGCCATTCTCGTGGCGTCCGGACAGGTGAGTGCCCGGCGCGTCGGTGGCGTCGAGTTCCTGGGGGAGCTGGCCTTCTCCGGTGTCCTGCGGCGCGTCCCGGGGCTGATCCCCGCGCTCCTCAAGGCGCGGCAGGCGGGGCGTCTGGCGATCGTCCCGGCGGCGGGCGTCGTCGAGGCCGCCCTGCTCGGCGGCGACCGGATCCGGCTCGCCAGTGAGCTGCGGGAGGTGGTGAGTTACCTCAACGGCACGGGCGAACTGCCGGCCCCGCCGCCAGCCGAGTTGCCCCTGCCTGCGGCCAGTGTCGAGCTCGAGGACCTTAAGGACGTGAAGGGCCAGGCGGCAGCCCGGCGTGCTCTCGAAGTGGCTGCCGCTGGCGGCCATCACCTGTTGCTGGTCGGCCCGCCGGGGACCGGCAAGACCATGCTGGCCCGGCGCCTCCCGGGCTTGCTGCCGGATCTCAGCGACGGCGAGGCGCTGGAGTCGGCGGCGCTCCAGTCCCTGGCAGGCGGCGTGCTGGAGTTTCGGCGCCGGCCGTTCCGCGCCCCGCACCACACGGCTTCAGCGGCTGCTCTCGTCGGTGGCGGGGGCAATCCCCGGCCCGGGGAGATCTCCCTGGCCCATCACGGCGTGCTGTTCCTGGATGAGCTGCCCGAGTTCTCCCGGCCGGTGCTCGAAGCGTTGCGGGAGCCCCTCGGCACCGGCCAGATCACGATTGCCCGGGCGCTCCGCACCGTCGAGTACCCCGCCGAGTTCCAGCTGGTGGCGGCGATGAACCCCTGCCCCTGTGGCTACGCCGGCGACCGGGAGCAGGAATGCCGGTGCACGCCGGATCAGATTCGTCGGTATCAGATGAAAGTGTCGGGGCCCTTGCTGGATCGGGTGGATTTGATCGTCAGCGTGAATCGGGATGGCGGGAGGCCCACCGGGGGGGATCCCCGGGAGTCGTCAGCAGACGTCCGGGCCCGGGTGGTCAAGGCGGCTGCCCGCCAGATTCAACGGGGTGGTTGCCTGAACGCGCGACTGGCCGGTGGCGGCCTCCGTGATCAATGCCGCTTCGACGGGCGGGGCGAAGCCCTGCTCGAGGCTGCCAGCAGCCGTTTCGCGCTATCGGCCCGGGCGCAGGACGGGGTGCGCCGCGTGGCGCGGACGCTGGCGGATCTGGCTGGCACTGACTTGATTGGTGTCAGCCAGGTGGCAGAGGCAATAAGCCTGCGGGCGGAGCGGCAGTTGGGGTCTCGGTCTGGCGCACCGGCCCAGGTCGGCCAGTGAGGCGCAAGGGTCGTTCTAGAATCTCGCTACAGTTACAACTTTAGAGGCTTTGTAGGCGGTGCCGGG
The DNA here is from genome assembly GCA_945872065.1 of Arsukibacterium tuosuense. Lineage (GTDB taxonomy): Bacteria > Pseudomonadota > Gammaproteobacteria > Steroidobacterales > SHZI01. The sequence continues at coordinate 4,361 of CAMBYH010000055.1, read as the reverse complement.
CGGTACAAACTTTCGGGGTCACCCGACTTGGCCAGTTTTATGCCCCACAAGGTCTCGGATCACCTTCCGGTTGCGAGTATTGCTGCAAAAGTTGCCCTTCTGCGTGGTCAGAGGGTACTACTGGATAGCGAACTCGCAGAGCTATTTGGTGTGAGCACGGCGCGCCTGAACCAACAAGTGCGGCGCAACCGCAAGCGCTTCCCGTCTGACTTCCTGTTTGAATTGACGGCGGTGGAGTACTCCAGCTTGAAGTTGCATTTTGCAACATCAAGTTGGGGCGGGCGACGGAAACTCCCGCTGGCATTCACCGAACACGGAGCCATCATGGCAGCGACCATTCTCAATACGCCTAGAGCCGTCGAGATGAGTGTTTTTGTTGTCCGCGCCTTTGTCAGACTTCGCGCGGTGCTGGCTTCCAACAAGGGGCTTGCCAGAAAGCTCGCTGCCCTGGAGCAATCGCTGGCTACGCTCGATGCTGAAACGCTACGGCAGTTTCAAGAGGTTTACGGAGCGATTCGAGCGCTGACATCAGGCCCACGGCCAAAACGGCGCCCCATCGGTTTCACGGCAGACCTCGACTCGATTACCTGAGGGGCCTGCACCCGCAGCCGTCAGCAGGCGCGCCCACGTTTGAAGCAGGTCAGCGCACCGAGGGCCGATGCGAACAGCCACAGTGCGGCTGGCACCGGCACCACCGATATCGGCACCGTGGTCACCAGTGACCGGATCTTGAAACGGTCTGCTGTTCCATCCGCCGGATTCCGGGCCCCCACCAGCAGGGCATTGCCCACCAGTCCGCCGAGACCGATCGTCAGCGCGGCTTCGCCGGCGCTGTTGAGCGAGTTCACCTGCGGGCCGAAGCCGAGGGTGGCGAGACTGGCAAAGGTCGAGCCGCTCAGGTTCAGAGTGGGTGACACCGTGCCGACCCAGAAGCTGACATCCCGGTCCCAGACGCCATACGGATCAATCGTCAGTGCCTGCATGGCCTGGAGCGTGTCGAAAAGATAGAGCACGAGGTCCTGCTGGCTGACGTTGTCGACCTGGTGCAGAAGGGAGCCGCTGATGCAGGAGGTGACAGACCCTTCGTCCCGGTTGCAGACGCCGAGGCCTGTGGAGAAGTGGCCCAGCGCCGCTGTCTCAAATGAGTGCTGGGGAGTGCTCCCGGTATTGGACCAGGCGGTCACCCGCAGGCTTTCCAGGCCCTGGGAAAAGGTCACGCGATTGCCGTAGGACGAGCCGGTGCTGATGGCAGAGGTGCCGCCGGACGCGAAGTTCCAGGTGCTGGCTCCGGCCGTCTGCGGGCCCAGGACCAGCAGGACCAAGGTCAGGCAGCTCGTGATTTTGCCGGTGCTCTGGAACATGTCTCCACGCTGCCGCGGCGTCTGAATGACGCTCTTTCTGCGGCGGGCAAATACTAGGGGCAGGCGCTGAGGCGATCAATCGTGTGCTTCAGGGTTCCGGAAGCAGCGCTGTTTTCTCAGGAAAGAGAAAACGCTTATGTAACTAGGATTTCACGGAGAACACACAAAAGTCCCCCGTCAGCGCGACGCAGCACTCTGGCCGGGCAATGGCTGCGGATCAGGAACCCGAAATGAACGCCACCGCCGCGATGATCTCGTCGTCAGACAAGTCCACCCGGCCGCCCTTCGGGGGCATGTAGCCGGCCTTGCCCTGAAAACCCTCAATGGCGTGCTTGTTCAGCGTAGCCGTGCCCTGGCCCCGGCGCGGGGCCCAGGCTGCCGCGTCGCCGAGCTTCGGCGCGCCGCCTACACCGGCGCCGTGGCAGGCAAAGCAAGCGGTGTTGTACACCTGTTCGCCCGAAAGCTTGGCAGCGACCGGAGCGGCAGCGTCGGCCGCCACCACAGCGACAGCGCCACCGGCCGGCTCGTCGCCGGGCAGGGCCACGAAGCCCACCGGCTTGATGCGCTCGTCGATGGCCAGGGTGTAAGCCGGGTCTTCCTTCACCCAGGCCAGCTGGGTATCGGCGGCAATGGCGCGGGCCACGAAAATCAGGACGACGGTGACGGAGATCAGGGCGCCGATGACGATCATGAAGAGGTTGAAGAACTTCTGGTCCTGGCTGGATTCGTCAGTGGTGCTCAAGGGGTGCTCGATCCGTGCTTTTGGGGGGACTTAAGCCCCTCAGTATAAGTGACAAGACGGCGGCGGAAAACCGGCCGGGTCAGCCCGGTGGGCCAGTCGCCCCGGTCAGCCGCCGGGGGGAGGCGAAGTCCCAGCTGCCGGCCAGCTGGCGCAGGCCCGTCAGGTCATCCACCCGGATCCGGTGGGTATCCAGGCGGCGGATCAGGCCCCGTTCCTCCAGATCCCGGAAACTGCGGCTCACGGTCTCCTTCTTCAGTCCCAGGAAGTCGGCAATGTCTTCCCGGCTCATGGGCACCTGAATTTCCCGCAGCAGCGGGTCGGTGTCATCGGCCAGGTGGTCGCTAAGGCGTCGCCAGTGCCGGAGGTACAGGAGAAACACGGCGAGCCGCTCAATCGCCGCCCGCTGGCCCAGGCTGAAGACGACATCAAGCATGTCCTCGACCACCCGAAACATCATGTTCAGGAAGGCGTGTTCGGCCTTCGGGTCCTCCGCCAGCCGCAGGTCGAGCTGCCGGCGGGAGCAGCACGCCACCCGGGCCAGGGTCACGGCTTCCACGCTGAAGAAATAGGTATCCGTCGCCGTGAGGCCGACGAAGTTGTCCCGGAACAGGAACGCCAGGATCTGACGCCGCCCGTCCGTGCCCGTGCGGGTCACGCGCAAGACGCCGGACAGGATATTGAACACCTGGGTGGCAGGTTCCCCGGCACTGATGATGACTTCCCCGGGTTCCAGGTCGCGGGTCGGTGCCGCGGCAAAGATATCGAGGAACAGGTCCTGGGGCCGGTCGAGGGGGCGCATCTGCGGGAAGCATGGCGGTCAGTCCGGGGACTGGCAAGCCGGGGAGAGCTCTAGCGCAGGGCCGGTTGGACGTCGCGCGCCGGCGGGCGGTATCATCCCGCCCCCGCCAGGTCGCGGGATTGCACCAGGTTCTCAAGGGCGCCCGTAGCTCAGCTGGATAGAGTACTGCCCTCCGAAGGCAGGGGTCAGAGGTTCGAATCCTCTCGGGCGCGCCATCTAATCAATCACTACCCAACGCCAACCCGTCCCCAGCAAACTCCTTTTTCACTACGCTATGATTCTTGCCCTCGATCCTAAAGCAACAGTTGCGGCTGCTGCGTGAGCGCAGGGAGAGGAGTCACACAAAGTCCTGAGTAACACGCGAGCACCGCGGTTGACGGCCGTTCAGCGTGCGTGGGATGCTCAGAAACACATTGTCTCCAAATTTGCGCCGAGGAACCCACCGATGATCAAGAAGCCATCTCCACGCCTGGCGTTGCTGGTTGCGCTAGGCGTCTTCCTCACCGGCACGGCCTACGGCGCGACCGCAGCGAGCAAGCCCGTCCCGCTGGCGCCCCGGGCAATCGAGATCCTCAAGGCCATGAGCGCCCGGCTCGCGGCGGCCAAAACTGTGACGTTCACGGCTGTCACCACCGATGAGAGCCCGACGCATCTCGGCCCGCCCCTCACCTACTCCACACTGTCCGAAGTCACACTGCAGCGGCCCGACAAGCTCCGGATCATCAGTCCCGGCGACGGTCCTGCCTCGGAGTTCTATGTGGATGGCAAGACGATGCTGGCCTTCTCGCCGAAGGAGAACTTCGTCGCCATAGCCAACGCCCTGCCCACGATCGACGCGTCGCTGAAGGCGGCCTACGACACCGCAGCGATCTACTTCCCCTTCACGGACGTGCTGGTGGCCGATCCCTACAAGGACCTGGCCGAGGGGCTCAAGCGGGCCTTCTACATCGGCCAGTCCCGGCTCGTTGGTGGCACGACGACCGACATGGTGGCGATCGCCAATGACCGGGTCTTCGTCCAGATCTGGATTGGCGCCGAGGACAAGCTGCCCCGCCGGATGCGGGCGCTGTTTCTCACGGATTCCGCCCGCCTCCGGCACGAGGTCGATTTTTCGAACTGGAAGCTCGATAGCCCGGTTCCGGCGGGCACCTTCGCCTCAACGCGAGCCGCAAGTGCGAAGCGCGTCCCGTTCGCACGCCCGGACCCCCAGCCCCCAAGCAAGAGCAGTAAGTAAGTAATTAAGTGGAGAACAGCATGAAATCCAAGGTCATTGGCTTCACGGGCTTACTGATCACCACTCTCATCTGTGGTCAGGCCAGCGCCTACGTCCACGCGAGCGGGAACAGAAGTTCCTTCAGCGCCAGCGACTCCCGGGGCGGCTCTGTGTCGGGTGGCGATGGCTCCTGGAGTGGCACGGGCGCCCGGGGCGGCACGGCCTCGGGTGGCGACGGCTCCTGGA
>CAMBYH010000054.1 GCA_945872065.1 Arsukibacterium tuosuense | reverse complement strand
CAATGCCGCGCAAGTTGCCAGATTGCAAACCCGGTGCCTCTGTCAGTCGCTGTTCCGGACCAGGTAGAGCTTCGGCGGGCTGCCGTCCCCAGCGGGCGGCGGCTCGACGACTACCGGCGGAGCCGTCGCGGGCGCCTCCCCCAGCTCATCCGGCTTCAGCCGCCCCCGGACGCCCGCCAGGGCGCGGTCAATCCAGGCGCGGCGACGCAACGTCTCTTCGTTGCGAATCAAGGGATAATCGCGTTCTTTGTCCGACATGGCAGTCAGTTTCTCCCGCCTCCGGTCTGTGCCGGCTTCGTGGCGGCCATCCGCCAACAGGTAGGCTTCTTACTTCTCTTCAGGGGTCCAGTCCCGGCGGGCCTTCTCCGCCCAGTTCCGGTAGCCCTTCCAGGTGTAGAGGGCCGGATCCATCGCAATCCTGCGCTTGTCCGGCAACTTTACCCGGCTCAACCATCGGCGGTAGGCGTCGAAGCCACTTACGTCCCTGCCATCCTGGGCAACGAGATTGGGTCCGGAGCGTTCTGTCTGGGTCGTCGTGTAGCGCTGCGTCCCGTTCTTCTTCTCTTCGCGTTGTACCGGAAGGCTGGGGGATGGCGTCAGATGTTTCTGGTCGGTCATTTGCGTTTCCCCACTTGGTCAGCGTGGAGCAACTCTAGGGAGCAGGGCCCTTTTTCGGAAGGAACTGGATCACAAGCAAAAGCCCTTTGCTGCCGCAGAAACAGCGCGCAACTCGCATTGTGTAATCGGATTCGACAGTAGCGACAAGAGAGCGAGACGCTCCTCGCACTTCACACGACAACGCGATAGCAAGGCTCGTAGGCGCGACCCGGAAGTTTCATGCGGTGCTGCTCTACGAATGCCCGAAGCAGGCCATCGAGCTGGGCCAGGATGGACTTGTCGCCCCGAATCTCGAAGGGACCATGCTCCTCGATGGCACGTATCCCGTCCTCGCGAATATTGCCGCTGACGATGCCGGAGAACGCCCGGCGTAAATTGGCAGCCAGAACGGCAACCGGGAGGTCCCGGCTGATCTCGAGGCGCGCCATCGACTCGTGAGTGGCAACGAACGGGTGCTGGAAGACGCTGTCCACACTGAGCCGCCAGTTGTAGTAGTACGCATCGTTGTGGCTGCGGCGAAAATCCCGCACATGCCGCACACTGCCAAGCAGCCACGTCGCGACTGCCGCCGGGTCCCCTATGATGATCTGGTAGCGTTCCCGGGCCGGGGGGCCCAACGTGGCAAGGATGAACTCGTCCACCCGCTGCAGGTAGGCCCGGCTCGACTCGGGGCCCGTCAGGATCAGTGGTAACGGAATATCCCTGTTATCCGGGTGCAGCAGGATACCCAGCAGAAAGAGAATCTCCTCGGCGGTACCAACCCCGCCCGGAAAGATCACGATCGAGTGGGCAATCCGGACGAAGCCCTCCAGGCGCTTCTCCATGTCCGGCATGATCACCAGCTCGTTGACGATCGGGTTCGGGGATTCCGCAGCAATGATTCCCGGTTCGGTCAGCCCGATATAGCGGCCATTCCGTATGCGTTGCTTCGCATGACCGATCGTCGCGCCCTTCATGGGCCCTTTCATGGCACCAGCGCCGCAGCCCGTACAGACGTTCAGTTTGCGCAGCCCCAGCTGGTAGCCCACTTCCTTGGTGTAGTCATATTCCTCGCGATTAATGGAATGGCCGCCCCAGCACACGACAATATTGGGCTCGGCGCCCGCCTTCAGGACGCCCGCGTTGCGAAGCACGTGAAACACGGCATTGGTAATGCCATGACTGGAATCCAGGTCAAACTGCCCGCCCGTCGCAAACTCGCTATTGATGTAAATGACATCCCGGAGAACCGCGAACAGCAGTTCGCGAATCCCGCGGATCATTTCGCCGTCCACGAAGGCGCTGGCTGGCGCGTCCACCAGCGCGAGCTTCACCCCGCGATGCTGCTGAATGATATTGATGTCGAAGTTGCGGTGCCGTTCCAGCACCTCGCGGGTGTCGTCCGTGGTGCTGCCGGAGTTTAAAATAGCAAGAGCGCAGCGCCTGAGGAGCTCGTGCTGGCCACCCTCACCGCTGCTGCGCAGGCGGTTGACTTCCTGCTGGGAGAGAACTTCCAGCGTGCCCTCCGGCATGACTTCGATAAAGGTCGGAAGGGACACGGGAACCCCGTCAGGGCAGGATCTGAATTGGGGTGTTATCGGGCGTCATCAGCCAGATGTCCACCATATCGGCATTCGACACAGCGATGCAGCCGTTCGTCCAGTCCCGCTTCTGGTAGTACGCAAGAGGCCGGGAGGGACGGTTGGGCTGGCCATGAATCATGATCAGCCCGCCCGGCGCGACGCCCTCGGCAGAGGCCCAGCGCTGATCTTCGGGGCCCGGATAGTCCACCTGGATAGCCAGGAAAAAATCACTGTTGGGATTGCGACTGGAGAGCCGATAGTTGCCCTCCGGCGTGCGAAAGTCCCCTTCCCGACGCTTGGGCCCGGTGGGCGACAAACCAAGAGCCACCCCGAAGGTCCTGAGAACCCGGTCGCCCCGCATCAACAGCAGTTGCCGCTCGGACTTGCGCACGATCACGCGGTCAGCCATCTCGATGGCTGACCCGCTGGCCGGAAATGGGGCGACGCCCAGCAGGGCAAGGAGCAGGCACGGCAGGCCGTAGCGCCGGATGGACACTAGCCGCCCTCCGTGGCTGCCAGCCGCAGCCGCTGACCCGGAAAGATCCGGTTGGGATTGTCGAGGGAGTTGATCGCCAGGAGCCGGCCCTGGGACACCCCAGTGCGTTTGGCAATGCTGGCAAGGTTGTCACCCTGCCGGACCACGTAGGTCTTGCTCCCCGACTTTTTCCGGGGGGCAGGGTCGGCGCTGGCCACGGCACCACCGGGCAGTTTCAGGTTCTGGCCAACCCGGATCAGGTTGCGCTTTGAGAGCCCGTTGAGGCTGGCAAGGCGGGAGGGTGACGTGCCATACCGTGCCGCGATACCGGACAACGTCTCACCGCTACGAACCCTGTGGGTCTTCGAGCCCGGCTCGGCGAGCTGGGCAGACCGCCGCTCCGAACCGGAAACATCGGCGAGACGCGTCTCCGCCTGGGCACGGGAAACGGTCTCCGGCAGGCGCAGACTGTAGCCCCGGGGGACGTACTTTTTGCCCATCCAGATGGCGGCGAGCAGGGACGGGTTGTAGGCCTGCAGCGTCTCCTGGGGGACACCCAGGCTCTGCTCGAGGGTCCGGGCGCTCAGGTAGGCAGGCACTTCTATCGTCGTCAGCTGCTCGGGAGCATCCCGCTGGACGGGACCAAAGTAATCCTCGGCATTCCGCTCCACTTCTTCAGCGGCCAGGAAGGACACGTAGAAGTTCCGCGACGCGAAACCAAAGGTGGGGCCACTGTAGTTGCGCACGATGGTTTCAATGTCGTCCGTACCCAGGGCCCGCTTCGCGCGGCGCATGCCCCCCGTACCGTGGTTGTAACCGGTGATGGCCAGCGGCCAGGAGTTCAGCTCTCCATAGTTGGCTTTGAGCAGACGGGCCGCAGCCTCGCTGGAGACAAAAGGATCACGACGCTCGTCCACCGCACTGTCAATGCGCATGAACCGGCGCCCCGTGCCTGCAGTGAACTGCCAGAGCCCGGCTGCGCCCACAAAAGACCGGGCCTCCGGGTTGTAGGACGATTCCACGTGGGGCAGCGCCGCCAGCATCTCCGGCACGCCCGCCTGCCGCAGGCTGTCCCGGATGTGCTCCTCCCAGCGGCCGGAGCGGACCAGGCCCTGCAGGAACCGGTCCGAAAGGCCCTGCTGGACACGCACCCGTTCCGCGGCCCCGCGCAATGAACTGCTGCCGGGGCGGCCGGCCCACAGGGCGAGAACCCGCCGCTCGTCCCTGCCGAGACCAGACCGGTCACCGGCGGCAAGTCGCGTCAGTATCCTGGAGTACCGGGCCTTGGCAGCGTCCATCTCCCGCTGGCGGGCGCCATCGGTCTGCAGGTCGGAGAGGTCCAGTTTTTCGTAGACGACGCCCAGATAGCGGTTGTCATGGACGAGCGCCTCATCGGTAGAGACTTCACCGAAGATCTTCCGCCAGAAGCTGATATCCGGCTCAAGGCCCGCCGGCCGGGGCAGGGTTTGCGCTGCCAGCACCCGGCTCTGGGGCGACCAGAGGGCGCCCACCAGCAGGATGATGCCGAGCAGGTAGCTCGACCGGCGCCGGTGGTTACTTACCACGGGCGGCCTGATAACCAAGTTCCGGTTCCGCTGCACTTAAAAGCCGGCTTCATAAAAGCACCCTTGAAATTGGCCCTGGGCTGGCGTGCCAGAGATCCCTGGAAGCGCCAAGTTACCAACCGGGACCCGGACAGACTGCCACAGGTTTCACAATAACCGACGACTCCACGCACAACCCCTGTGTGACACGCCACGCACTCCCGTATTCTTCCACAGCATGAGAGCACCGTTGTCATTTCTCCTGCTTGCCGCGGCATTAGCCAGCGGCTGCAGCGGCGACCAACCACCCGCCAGGCCGGCGGCGCCGGGCGCCCCGGCGTCCAGCGCAACGGACGTGCCGCCGTCAGGCCCTGCGCCACCGGCCGACCAGCGTGGTGGCGGCGGCGGCGAAGTCATGGAAATCCTCGGGGAAACGATCCCGGCGGGCTCGAGTCGCCGCCTGCTCTGGGCTGGTGGTCAGGCTTTCGACGGCACACCCGGCGAGTCGCCCGTGCTGGTCGTCAACGGCGTCGGCAAGGGGCCCACACTGTGCCTGACGGGGGCCATCCATGGGGACGAGCTCAACGGCATCGAAATGATTCGTCGCGTACTCCAGGACCTGGATCCGGGCCGGGTCAAGGGAGCCGTTATCGGTGTACCGATAGTGAATCTGGAGGGCTTCCGGCGCGGGTCCCGGTATCTTCCGGACCGCCGGGACCTCAACCGGTTCTTTCCCGGCAATGCCACCGGCAGTTCCGCGTCCAGAATCGCAGCATCGCTGTTCACCGACATCATCCGGCACTGCGACGGGCTCGTGGATATCCACACTGGTTCGCTCAACCGCACGAACCTGCCGCAACTGCGGGCGGATCTCCGCAATGCCGCCGTGCGGGACTTTGCCAATGGCTTTGGGGCTTTCATGGTGCTGCATAGCGCCGGCGCCGCCGGTACCCTGCGGCGTGCCGCCGTGGATGCGGGAATCCCTGCGGTCACCCTGGAAGCTGGCGAGCCCGGTCGACTGCAGTCGGCTCAGGTCAGGGAGGGCACTTCGGGCATCGTGCGTTTGCTGGATGCGCTCGGCATCGTCAACCGGATGAACCTTCTGACGGAACCACGGCCGGTGTACTACCGCTCGACCTGGGTCCGGTCCGACTACGGCGGCATCCTGTTCTCGCTGGTCCGGCTTGGCCAGATCGTGTCGACCGGGGACATCCTGGGCACGGTTACCGATCCCGTTACCAACAGCCAGAACCTGATCTATTCGCCGGTCCGGGGCCGGGTGGTAGGCATGGCGCTGAACCAGGTCGTGATGCCCGGCTTTGCCACCTTCAATCTGGGTATTGAGGCAGATTCAGGCCCCAGCGGCTCCCTCATGGAAAACCTGGAACCCCCGCCGGAGCCCGTCGGCGCACCCAGACAGCCAGCCCCGGCGAGCGGGGGGGAGCCCGACGAACGACCGGAGTAGACCTGCCCACCCCCTAGGAGCGTCTTCAGGCGCGATCCCTACTGATAATCGCGCCTAAAGGCGCTCCTAGGGGGTCCGCAGGGCAGCAATGCGCTCCGGCAGTGGCGGGTGCGTCATGAACAGCCGGCCAAAGCGGGCCGGGGCGCCGGAAATGCCGAGAGCCTGCATGCCGTCCGGCAGTGCGGCGGGCTCGTGGGCTCGCTGCAGGCCTTCGAGGGCCGCCACCATATTCTGGCGACCGGCCAGTTTGGCTCCACCCGCGTCAGCGCGAAACTCCCGCTGCCGGGAGAACCAGGCGACGATGATGCTGGCCAAGACGCCCAGCACCAACTGGGCAACCATCACGGTGATAAAGAACCCCGGGCCGTGGCCCCGTTCGCTCCTGAAGATGACCTGGTCCACAAAGCGGCCGATGATGCGGGACAGGAAAATGACAAACGTGTTGACGACGCCCTGGATCAGGGTGAGCGTCACCATGTCGCCGTTGGCCACGTGGGAAATCTCGTGCCCCAGCACCGCTTCCACTTCGTTCTGCTTCATCTGGCGCAGGAGACCGGTGCTGACCGCGACCAGCGCGGAATCCCGCCGGGCCCCCGTGGCAAAGGCATTGACCTCAGGGGAGTCGAAGATCGCGACTTCCGGCATCCCGATGCCTGCCTGCGTCGCCTGCCGCCGGACGGTGGCTACCAGCCAGGCCTCCTGGGCGTTGGCAGGTTCGGTGATCACCCGGGCACCCGTCGAGCGCTTGGCGATGAACTTGGACATCGCCAGGGAGATGAGGGACCCCCCGAAACCCAGGATGGCCGCGAAGACCAGCAGGCCGCCCATGTCCTGGCCCGTGCTGGCCAGATACTGGTCGATACCCAGCAGGCGCATGGACACCGAAAGCACCGCCAGGACAGCGATGTTGGTGGCTAGGAACAGCAGAATCCGCTTCACAGGGCATCTCCGGGGATTGGCAGGGAGCCTATTCTATGGGAGCGAGGCGCCGCTGTTTCAAGGGCTGCACTGCTAGGATGTCTGCTGCACCACATGACGACGGAAACCACATCTGAGACCCCGCAGCCCCTCACCCGGTTCTGGCAGCCCCGTTACTGGCTGATCTGGCTGGGCCTGGGATGGCTGAAGCTGGCCTCCCTGCTGCCGGTACGGGGCCAGCTGGCTCTGGGCCGGGGCCTCGGCAAGCTCATCTATGTGCTGCTCCCCGGGCGACGACGCGTCGCAGCCACGAATCTCGCGCTGTGCTTTCCGGAACTGCCGCCGGCGGAGCGCGCCCTGATTCTCCGGGAGCACTTCGCGTCCCTGGGGATGACGCTCATGGAACAAGGCCTGGCGTGGTGGGCCAGCGATACCTTGGTGAAGGAGTGCGTCGAGGTACAGGGGGCCGACAACCTCCGGCAAGCACTCGCCACCGGTCGGGGCGTGGTGCTGCTCACGGGGCACTTCGGCTCCCAGGAGTTCACGGGCCGCACGCTGCCCGAGTTGTCGCCCGCCCTCGGTTGTCTCTACCGGCCCAACAAGAATCCGTTTGCCGATGAAGTCCTCCGGCGCGTCCGCGCCCGGTCTGCGACCCTGATGATTCCGAAACAGAGCATGCGGCGCATGATCCGGGCGCTGCGCCAGGGGGCGTCGGTCTGGTACGCGCCAGACCAGAGCCACCGGCGGGCATTCAGCGCGCTGATCCCGTTTTTCGGCGAGCCGGCAATGACCACCACTGCGCTGAGCGAAATCGTCCGGCTGGGCAACGCACTGGTCGTCCCGGTTTTTCCCCAGCGCTTGCCCTCGACAGGGCGCTACACCCTCGAGATCCAGCCAGCGCTCACGAACTTTCCAGGAGCAACCCCGGAAGCGGATGCCCTGCGGGTCAACGCCCTGCTCGAAGCGCATATCCGAAAAGTGCCGGACCAGTACTACTGGATCCACCGGCGCTTCAAGGGCCGCCCGCCCCCCCTGCCCGATCCCTATCAGAAAGGTACCGGACCTGTAGGAGCGCCTTCAGGCGCGATCGATAGGGATCGCGACTGAAGGCGCTCCTACAGGTCCGGCACCTTCGTAGCCGTCCAGGAGCCAGCGCCACTCCCGGGAAGTGAACTGCGCGGCGCCATCCTGGCTGATCTTAGTCAGGGACCGGTGCAGGCGCGCCAGATTGGCGGCGCGCCAGTTGCTCCGGTCGGTCCGGATCCGGCCACGGTCAAAGTCCAGCAAGAAGATCCGGTTGGCGCCATCAATCTGGAGGTTGTGGGCATTGAGGTCGGCATGGAAGACATTCGCCCAGTGAAAGCTGCGGATACACCGGCCCACAGCCATCCAGACCTCGGGCCCCACGTCGGCGCCGGTCGGGCTCCGGCGCAGGCGGGTGGACAGCGACTCAACTCCGGGGATGCGCACGGTGATGAGGTCGGCCGTGTACACCGCGCCGCGCCGCCGGTATCGGGCAGCCACCGGCCGGGGCGACGGCAAGCCGAGAGACTGCAACCGGTCCAGCAGTCGCCATTCCCGAAAACAGCGAGTGCGCTCCTCGCCCAGCCACAGAAACTGATCCTGGAGAACCCGACGGATGGCTCCGCCGCGGTAAAAATGCCGGAGGACCCATTGCTGACCATCGTGCTCGATGAACAGCGTTGCCCCGCGACCACCGGCATCGCCGGGCGCCAGAGTCGCTGTTACCCAGCTTGCAGAATCGAACAGGGTCGGGTCTGCATGGCTGACGAGGGTGTCCTCGTATACGATGCCGTTCCCGTCCTGTCTTGCGATGCGCGTGGGCAAGGTGGATATCGTCCGGTGGTAACTGTCTGCCCGTGACCGCTCAGTCCAAGCCACGCCCGAATACCCAGAAGGGTCCGCCATCAGCGCCGGAGTCCGTCTGCCTCATCCGGCTATCCGCCATCGGCGACTGCTGTCACGCCCTCCCCGTCGTGCGCACACTGCAGGCCGCCTGGCCCGACACGCGCATCACCTGGATCATTGGCCGCACCGAACGTGGTCTGCTGGAAGGCGCTGAGGGGATTGAGTTTATCACCTTCGACAAGAGTGACCCCTGGGCCAGCCTCGCCTCCCTTCGCCGCCAACTGGGCGCACGACGATTCCCGGTCCTCCTCCATATGCACGCCTCCATGCGGGCGAACCTGGTCAGCTGCGCGGTGCGAGCCGATGTGCGCTTGGGCTTCGACCGGGACCGGGCCAGGGACTACCAGTGGTTGTTCACCAACGAGAGGATCGCCGCGACGCCAGCCCAGCACGTCATGGATGGCCTGTTTGGTTTCGCGGAGCATCTGGGAGTCACGGAGCGGGACCTCCGCTGGGATTTTAGTCTCACAGCCGACGACCGGCGCCAGGCGGATGCCCTCGCGGTGGGCTCCGGCCCGCTGTGCGTCATCAGTCCCTGCTCGAGCCAGCGCTTCCGTAATTTTCGCAACTGGAATGTGGCAAGTTATGCCGCCGTGACGCGCCATCTTATCGAAAAGCGGGGCGCACGGGTCGTGCTGACTGGCGGCCCCACTGCGCTGGAACGGGAGTACGGCGAGCAGTTACAGGCTGCCGTCGGCGCCCCGGGCAAGGTCACCAATCTCATCGGGCAGACCCGCCTCAAGGCGCTTTTCGCCATCCTGGAAGCTGCAGACCTGCTGATCTGCCCAGACTCCGGTCCCGCCCACATGGCAACGGCGGCCGGCACGCCGGTGGTCGGGCTGTACGCCACGTCCAACCGCCACCGCACCGGCCCGTACTTCAGTCAGCGGCTGGTGGTGGACCGCTACCCCGAGGCAGTCGCGCAGGAGTTTGGCAAGCCCGTCGACGAGCGGCGCTGGGGTGAGCGGGTCAGAAGCCCGGGAGCGATGGACCTCATCCCGGTGGCGGAGGTCATCGAGCGGGTCGACGCGGTCCTCGACGGCACCTTGCGCCCCGGATAATGGGGACATGCCTCATTTGCGCTGCGGAAATGAGGCATGTCCCCTTTTACCGAACTGCTGGAGGTAGCCCGTGATAAGAGTCCCCAGGATCAGGCAGCCCGTGTCCGCCACCGCCGCGGCCATGAGGGGCACCCAGTTCACGTTGCCCCACCCCGAGAGGAAGGTGTAGGTGCCGAAGAACCCGGCGATACCGACCAGCAGGCTCGCATAGATCGCCCTGCCCGCCCAGCCAGACGGCTTCGACAGGGAAGCGGCCAGAAGCACGGCGACAAACTGGGGGATGAGGAAACCCACCACCATCTTCACAATGTTGATGCCCCCGGCCGCCTCGCCCACCCGCATGAAGCCGTCGAACCGTGGCATGGCCCAGGGGTTCAGCAGAAACGCGGCAATACCCCAGTTCAGGTTACTGGCTACGAAGTAGCCAACCAGAAAGGTCCAGGTGAGACGAGGCCAGGTGGTGTGCAGCATGTTTTACTCCCTGAAAGGATACTAGCCTGATGAGGGGAAGCCTGTTCAGCCCACGTGTGCGCCGGTTCGGAGAGCGGTTATCCCTGCTGATCTTCTTCACCGGGGGCGTGTATTTCATGTGGCAAGGCTGGCAGTTCCAGGACGTGGGCGCCGGGGCAAGAGCGTTAACCAGCCTGGGCCTTGGCGCGCTGTGCCTGTTGCAGTTCGCGGTGCTGCTCTGGGTACAGCATCGCCGGCGGACTACTGAGCCCGCAGGAACGCCGTAACGTCCTGAAGACTCGGGCTCTGGTCCCGACCCAGCGCAGAAAAACCCCCGACCGTGCTGCCGTGGCCCAGGCCCGGGTAGAGCTTGAGCTCGGCAGCTCCCCCTGCCGCCCGGATCTGCTCCGTGAGCCGGATGGAGTGCTCGCTCCAGCAGACCTTGTCGGCAGTGCCATGAATCAGCAGCAACGGCGGAGCATCGCCGCGCACGAAACGTATCGGCTGAGTCTGCCGCGGATCAGGGGCCGAACCGAACACCGCGCGGAGCCGGTCAGTATTGATCTTGAAATCGTAGGGGCCGGAAAGACCGATAGCGCCCCGGAGAGCGTCGGCACTGACCCCGGCGTCGGCGAGGTAGTGCTGGTCCAGGGCCAGCAACAGGGCAATGTGCGCGCCTGCCGAATGCCCCATGACAAACACGCGCCGGGGATCACCGCCATAGCGCTCTATATTCTGCAGCGTCCAGGCCACCGCCTGCGCAGCGTCCTCGACGAACGCGGGGAATGTCACGGCCGGACTGAGGCGGTAATTAGGCAGGACGGCGATGAAGCCCTGCTCTGCCAGGCTGCTGCCCACGAAGCGGTACTGGTTCTTGGAGCCGGTGGCCCAGCTGCCGCCGTGAATGAAAACGACGACGGCGCGAGGCTCGCTCGCGGGGGCCTCCGGAACATAGAGGTCCAGCTCCTGGCGACTCTCGGGCCCGTAGGCCAGGCCCCCGGTCCGCTCGTAACCGCCGAAGGCCGTGGGCAGATTCGCCGCGAGAAAGGCCGCAGAGGTGCACCCGCTGAGCAGCCCAATGCTCAGCAACAGGGCAGGCAGAGAGTGCAGCGTGGGAGGCATACCCGACTTTCGCCCCGCAGGAGGGGGCCGGATTCAGCTAACTGGTGTCGCCAGCGGGTTTTACTGCAGGGCCTCTGCCATCGCCACCTGGACACTCTCCGGGCTGATCTGCCGCAGGCAGTTCAGGTGGCCAAGCGGGCACTCCCGCTTGAAACACGGACTGCAGTCGAGCCTGAGATAGTGAATCGTCCTGCGCACCGTCAGTGGGGGCGTGAAGTGGGGCGAGCTGCTGCCATAGAGGGCGACCACGTGGGTGCCCGCCGCAGCGGCCACATGCATCAGACCGGAATCGTTGGTCACGGCAGCGCGCGTCGCGGACAACAGATCCACGGTGTCCTCAAGGCTCGTCTGGCCACACAGGTTGAAGACGTGCCCGCCAGCGCCGCTGCGAATCTGCTCGCCCAGGGGCTGCTCGCCCGCGGAACCGAGGACCCAGACTTCAAGGCCATCAGCCGTCAGGCGCCGGGCGAGAGCCGTAAAGCTGTCGATGGGCCACTGTTTGGCAGGCCCGTAGGCTGCACCGGGCATCAAGGCAATCGCTGGCCGGCCACCAAGGCCCAGGCGCGCGAGCAGGGCCTGACGGTTTGCTTCATCGACGCGCAGCACGGGGTCCGAAGCTGCGGGAAGGGGCGCGTTCCGTGGGACCCCGAGCGCCAGAAAGCGCTTGATCGTCTGCTCCAGGAGCTGCCGGTCCAGCTGCCGCACATCGTTGAGCAGCAGTCCGCGCAGCTCGGCTGCAAAGCCTGTGCGCAGGGGAACGCGGGCGAACCAGGGCACCAGCGCCGACTTGAACGACCGCGGGAGGACGATGGCCCGGTCGTAACCCGCGGCACGCAGAGCCAGACCCAGAGTCCGCCGGGCAGTGAAGGCGAGCTCGCCATGGGCAACCGCCAGCGGAATTCCGCGGCGCACCTCGGGCATTCTTCCCACCAGGGGTACGGACCAGGGTGGCCCGACGACGTCGATCGCCATGGCGGGTTCCTGCGTGCGCAGCAGGCGAAAAAGTGACTGGGCCATGACCATGTCACCCACCCAGGCAGGTCCGATAATGAGCGTGGCTGTCACGCGGTCAGCATTCCTCAGCCCAGGGCGTCGAGATAGCGCGGCACGCCCTCTTCAATCGGGATAAACGGCGCGCTGTGGCCAGCCGCACGCAACCCCGTGAGATCCGCCTGGGTGTAGCTCTGGTAGCTGCCCTGCAGGTGTTCCGGAAAAGGGATGTACTCGATACGCCCCCGGCCATGCCACTTCAGCACCGCCCGGGCCACGTCGTTGAAGCTGCGGGCCTGGCCAGTCCCGAGGTTGAAGATCCCGGACTTGGCCCCCTGCTGCCAGGCCCAGAGGTTGACCGCCACGACATCGTCCACGTGGATGAAATCCCGGGACTGTTCGCCGTCCCCGTAGCCATCACTGCCCCTGAACAGGCGAATCTCGTCGCCGGTCTGCAGCTGCTCGCGAAAATGATGGATGACACTGGCCATGTTGTCCTTGTGCGCCTCGCCCGGGCCGTAGACATTGAAATAGCGCAGGCCCACGACGGGAGAGCGGAAGGTGGCAGTGACCTGGCGGACGTGACGATCGAACATCAGCTTGGAGAAAGCGTAGATGTTGATCGGCCGCTCGCAGTCTTCGCTGACGCGAAAGTCCCGGCCGGCGCCATACACCGACGCGGACGAGGCGTAGACGAGGGGCACCCGGCGCTCCGTAGCGTAGCGGAGCACGTGCCGGGAAAACTCGTAGTTGGTCCGCATCATCAGCAGACCGTTCCACTCGGTCGTGTCGGTACACGCGCCCTGGTGAAAGATAGCCTCGAGCTTTGGGGCAAATTCCTGGCCCGCCGCCATGCGCGTGGCGAACTCGTGCATGTCCAGGTACTCGGCGATCCGGCAGTCCGAGAGGTTGAGGATCTTGTGCGCATCCCGGAGATCGTCGACCACGAGGATGTTGCTGTGGCCCGCCCGGTTCAGGGCCCGGACCAGATTGCTGCCGATAAAGCCGGCACCGCCGGTAACAATGATCATGGGTTGGTCCTCAAGACAGTGTCAGGGCAGCGTTAGCGCCACATTCTGGCGCGCAGCTACGTCACGGTACAGCCGGGCGTAACGCCCGGTCATCGTGGCGGCGGAAAACTCCCGGGCACGCAGCCGGTTCGCGGCGGCCACCCGGGCGCGCAGCGCCGGATCGCCCTCAAAGCCAGCCACGGCTGCCTCGAACGCCGCCGCATCGTCGGGCTGGAACAGCATGCCATTCTCCCCATCCCGGATGATCTCGGGGATGCCACCGACCGCCGTCGCCACCACGGGCAAGCCGGCCTCGAGGGCGTCGATCAGGACCGAGCCCAGGCCTTCGTGGCGGGACGGGTAAAGAAACAGATCGAAGGCTGCCAGATAGTCGCCGACAGTGGCCACCTCCCCCGCAAAGTACAGATTGTCGAGCCCGTCGGCCGCCGCCCGCAGACGGGCTTCGTCCCGACCCGCGCCCACCAGCACGAAGCGCACTCCGGGGCGCTCGGTCCGCCAGCGGCGGGCGAGCGCAATGATCTGCAGCTGACCCTTGTGGGAGTCGTCCAGGGCGCCCACGTGCCCCGCCACGAAGTCACCGCCGAAAGCGGCCCGCAGCTTTTCCGCCGTGGCCCAGTTGACCGGCAGGCTGCTGCCGGCGCTGGGGATCACGCTGACGGGAAGGCGCGCCTCGAGACGGGCCAGCGCAGCCCGGATAGCGTCGGAGATGGCCACCACTGCGGCGGCCGAGCGATACATCCGGCGGTTCAGGGCCGAGGTTGTCGGGCCCTTCTGCACGCGCCGCGTGATGACGTAGGGCACGCCCCGGACGAGGCCGTTCAGCCAGGCCGCCTGGACACCCCGGCCCTCGTGGCTGTGCACCAGGCCAGCGCCGCGCAGGGCGAGGAAAGCGCCGGGCACACCGCCGTAGGCTTCGGCGATGGAGAGACCGGCCACATCCCGGCAGCGTTCAGCCAGCGGCTCACCACGGCGGGCCACCAGACGCTGGGTCCAGCCGAGCGCAGCGAGGCCGCGAATCAGGAGTTCAGTCTGGCGCTCGCCACCCCGGAAACCGCGGGACAGATTGAGGTGGGTGAGCGGGCCGTTCACCGCGCAGGAGTTAAGGAATAGGTAGCGCCGCAGTAGCCACACTTGGCCCGACCGTCATCCTCGATGGGGAGGTACACCTTGGGGTGGGAATTCCAGAGGTGCATACCGGGCATGGGGCAGGACAGCGGCAGGTCCACCCGGGTGACGTCGTAGTGGTTCTCGGCATTCGGCTGAACCAGGGGAAGCCGGGAATCTGTCTTGGGCGCGACCATGAAGCGTTATTCAGCGACTGGGGGAGCTTCAGTATAGAACACGGCCTGCCAGTGCCGGACCACCGTGGCCGCGAGGGCTGCCGTTTCCGAACGGGGGAGCTGCCCGGGGAGCCCGGCCAGGTTCAGGTGATGCAGGCGCTGGCGGTAGTTGCGGTATGCAGAGGCCAGTTCTTCGGCGTCGCCGGGAGCCAGGATGCCGTGCGCGGCCAGCGCCTCCAGCTGCCGGATGTTGTCGGACCAGCGCACCAGGTCCGGGTACCTATGGGCGTCCCGGAGGACGAAGTACTGCACGAGGAACTCGAGGTCGGCGATCCCGCCCGGGTCCTGCTTGACGTCCATCACCTCGGCAGTACCCCGGGACAGCTCACTGCGCATGCGCTGGCGCATTTCTGCCACCTCGGTGGCGAGTTTCTCCCGGCGCACGTAAGACGTCAGGGCCGTCACCCGGAGACGCTCGAAGGCCGCCTTCACCCCGGCGTCTCCGGCCACCGCCCGGCTGCGGAGCAAGGCCTGGTGCTCCCAGGTCCAGGCGTCATCGCGCTGATAGAGGTCGAAGGCGGCGAGGCTGGAGACCAGCAGGCCGGACTGCCCGCTGGGCCGCAGGCGGATATCCACCTCGTACAGCGGCCCCGAGGTGGTGTGCATCGTGAGAATGCTGATGATCCGGCGCATGAGCCTGGAGAAGAAGACGGCATTGTCCAGCGGCTGGGGGCCAGCGGTCTGCTGCTGCTCCCCTTCCGAGTCGTGGAGGAAGACCAGGTCCAGATCGGAGCCGTAACCCAGCTCGAGGCCACCCAGCTTGCCGTAGGCCACCACGGCGAACCGCGCGGGGCGTGACTCACCATTGACCACACAACGCGCTTCACCGTGGCGGGTAACCAGCTCCTTCCACGCCAGCGCCAGCGCCGCTTCGAGCACGAGCTCCGCAATGTCGGTCAGGCGGTCGCTGACTTTCATCAGGGGCAGGACGCCGGAGAGATCGACCACGGCAACGCGGAAGGTCGCCGCCTGCTGAAAGTTGCGCAGGGCATCCAGCTGGGCCTCGGCGTCGTCCACCGGCACCCGTGCCAGCCGGACTTCAAGGTCCGCCGCCAGCTCGCTGCGGGAGGGCGCCTGCTCGAAGACCCGGGGGTCCAGCAGTTCGTCAAGCAGCAGCGGGTGGGTCGCCACGAGCCGTGCCAGGAATTCACTGGAGGCGCAGATGCCGACCAGCCGCTCCAGTGCCGCCGGGTTCTCATTCAGGAGCGCAAAGTAGGCGGACCGGCGGCCGATGGCTTCAAGCACCAGCACCATGCCATCCAGTGCGCGGGTTGCTTCGGCCTGCTGGCTGGCCACACGCAGCATGGCGGGCACCAGCGCATCGAGCCGCTGCCGGCCAGGCTGATCGAGCCGCTGCTGCAGGCCGCCCTCCCGCAGACGGCGAAGCCGCTCCAGCACGTCCACTGGCGACCTGAATCCGGCCCCTGCCAGGCGCTGCTGCTGCAACTCCGGTGCCGCGTCGTCCAGCCACACCCGGGCGAGCTCCGCCTCGGGAAGAGCCCGCCCGCCGCCGGTGGCTCCGGCCTGCTCCCCATCCTCATCGTTGCCGCTGCCGGCGCCACTCGTCCCGCGAAAGACAATGTCGCGAAAGTGCCGGGCCACCCGGTCCCGCTGCACCTGGAGCGCGGCGAGAAAGTCAGGCCAGGTGGCGGACCCCATGGCGAGGGCCAGGCGCTGTTGATCCCCGGGATCTGCCGGCAGGTCGTGAGTCTGGCGGTCGTAGAGCGCCTGAATCCGGTTCTCCGCCAGCCGGAGAAAAAAGTAGGCCTCCCGCAGCTCCCCGGCATCCCCCGCCGGCAGGCAACCAGCCGCCACCAGCGCCGGCAGCGCCTTGAGCAATTGCCGCTCACGCAGCGCGGCCACCGTCCCGCCCCGCACCAGCTGGAGGGCCTGGACGATGAACTCGATCTCCCGGATCCCACCGGGCCCCAGCTTGAGGTTGCCGCGAAATTCCTTCTTCGCCACTTCCGCCTCGATGAGCGCCTTCATCTCGCGCAGGGCGCTGAACACGCCGTAGTCCAGGTAACGGCGGTACACAAAGGGCCGGAGCACATCCCGATACAGCGCCTCGGCGTCCGCCCAGGTATTGACCACCCGCGCCTTGATCCACGCGTACCGCTCCCAGTCCCGCCCGTGCTGGACGAGGTAGCTTTCCAGCGCAGAGACACTCACGGCGAGAGGACCGGCCGTGCCGAAGGGCCGCAGCCGGACGTCCACCCGGTACACGAAGCCGTCCGCCGTGTTCCGGCTGAGGAGATCGATCACCCGCTGGGCGAGCAGCCGGAAGTACTCCTCATTACTGAGCGCCCGGGCGCCGTTGGTCTCCCCCGCCGCCGAGTAGAGAAACACCAGGTCCACATCCGATGAGAAGTTGAGTTCGTGACCGCCCAGCTTCCCCATGGCAACGATGCCCACGCCACAGGGGCTGCCATCTTCAGCGCGGGGTTCTCCGTGGCGGGCACGGAGCAGGTCGCTCGCGAACTTCAGGGCGGCATTGATCGCCGCATCGGCCAGGTCCGACAGGTCGCGCAGGGACTCGGTGACGTCGGC
>CAMBYH010000053.1 GCA_945872065.1 Arsukibacterium tuosuense | reverse complement strand
GCGGGCCAGGTGGTCAACTGCCACGTGCGCGGGGAAGTTTCCGGGCAGGCTGCCATTGGCGGGCTGGCAGGGGACATGAACGGCATCGTCCGGGACAGCTCCGCGGACGTGCGGGTAACGGCGGGCAAGGGCGTTGGAGGCCTCGTGGGCCTCAGCACGACCGGCAAGATACTGAACAGCCGTGCTACCGGGGTCGTCGCCGGGGCCGACAACGTGGGCGGGCTGGTCGGCGTCAACACCGATGCCCTGGTGGAGAACAGCTTTGCCACTGGCAGCGTGCAGGGCACCGGCACCAACGTGGGCGGCCTCGTCGGCTTCAATTCCCAGAGCCGGGTGCGCAACAGCTTTGCCACCGGGGTGGTGACCGGCAAGGCAGCCGTCGGCGGCCTGATCGGCCGCAATAACGGCGCGGTACGCAATGTGTACGCCACAGCAGCAAGCGGCCTGATCGGCGACAACTCAGGCGGCAGCATCGACACTACTGAGTAGACCGGGAGCGACCATGATCCGTCTGACAAAACCACTTGCAGCAGGCCTGCTGCTGTTCACCGTGAGCCTGCACGCCGACACGGGAAAATACGTCAGTACCGTCAAGCCCTTCGCGAAGGGCGACATCCTCGTGGCCGCCACGATCATGGACAACCCCACCGATGACCACGGTGGCACGGGCAGAATCATCCAGTACGACGAGAACCTGCAGCTGAAGGGCGAGCTGTACCTGAAGGGGACCCGGCACAAGGTCGGCGGGCTCACCTTTGCGCCGGACCGGACCCTGTGGGCCTTCTCCCAGCTCACGCCCACCGTGGTGGAGATTGCCCCGACCGGGGTGCAGAAGCCGGTGCGGGCCTTTTCCGACCGCATGTACTCCAGCGTCACCTTTGGCCAGGACGGTAGCCTCTACTTTGGCGAACACATGATGGGCACCCAGACGGGACATCCCGCGGTGACGACCAAGTTCCGCCTGCTGCCGGGCCGGGACGTGATCGGCGACGGCCACGTGTTCCGCCACCACGCCGACGGGAAGCTGATCCAGGAGTACGCCACCGTCGCCAACGGCGGCATGTTCGGCTTCCTGGCTGTGACCAGTACCGTCCTCGCCGACAACGACACCCGGATGATCTTCGTCTCCGAGACCGGCAAGCGGGTGCTGCAGTACGACCTGAAGAAACAGAAGCAGTTGCCGGACCTGGCGAACTTCGAGAACAACCCGGACGTGCCGATGGTGCTCGTGATGAACGCCACGCCGGACGGCCGGCTGCTGATCAGCACGGCCAGGGGTTTTCTGGTGATGGACCCGAAGACGGGTGCTGTACTGCGAAATTACCCGCTGGAGGGCATGGGCTGGGCCGCCGTCAATTCTTCGCCCGACGGTCAGTTCGCCGTGATCGGTAATTTTTTTACCGGCGACATCGTGAAGGTCCGCCTGTCGGACGCTAAGATCGTCGCCCGGAACAACGTGGGTCAGAAAGAGTCACTCTCCGGTATAGCTGAGTTCCCAGGATAGGCACCCCATGCATCGTCTCGACAGCCCCATCAACCGCCGCCAGCTACTCGCCGGCGGCACCGCACTCGCGGGCGCGACCCTCGCGCTGAGCGTCGCCTCCTGCAGCCGCGGCGAAGACAAGCCCCTCGTCCGCCCCGAGGGCGTCCCTCTCGGACCCTTCGGCGCCAAGTCCACCGCCGACGAGGTGACCCAGGGTATCGACCTGACAGGCAAGACCGCACTAGTCACCGGTGGCAATTCCGGCCTCGGGCTGGAAACCATGCGGGTGCTGGCCGGCCATGGCGCTCACGTGATCTGCGCCGCCCGGACAATTGAGAAGGCCCAGGAGGCCTGCGCGGGGATTCAGGGCAAGACCACGCCAGTGGCCATCGAACTGACCGACTTCCCGTCCATCGTTGCCGGCACCGATGCCGTGCGGGCCCTGGGCATACCCATCGACATGCTGATCCTGAACGCGGGCATCATGAACCTGCCGGAGCTCGAGCAGGTCTACGGCCTGGAGAAGCAGTTCGTCACCAACCACCTGGGCCACTTCATTGTGGGCAACCGTCTGCTGCCCCAGGTGCAGGCCGCTCCCCAGGGCCGCGTGGTCGTGCTCTCCAGCAGTGGCTATATGTGGGCGCCGGAAGCTGGGATCGAGTTCGACAACCTGTCCGGCGAGCGGGACTACAAGCCCAACAAGATGTATGGCCAGTCCAAACTGGCGAACTACCTGTACGTCCGGCAGCTGGCGAAGAACCTGGC
The DNA here is from genome assembly GCA_945872065.1 of Arsukibacterium tuosuense. Taxonomy (GTDB): domain Bacteria; phylum Pseudomonadota; class Gammaproteobacteria; order Steroidobacterales; genus SHZI01. The sequence goes on along the minus strand of CAMBYH010000053.1, from coordinate 14,891 downwards.
GGGGACCCCCACCACGGCGAACGCCGTGCACCCGGGCATCATCATGACCAACCTGGGCCGCAACTTTCCCCAATGGCAGCAGGTTGCGGCCAAACTGATCGGCTGGACCTTCATGAAGAGCGTTGAGGTCGGCACCGCCACCACCTGCTACGTGGCCACGGCGCCGGCGCTGGCCTCGGTCAGCGGCTACTACTTCGCCGACTGCAACCCGGAGGTGCCCGACGGCCAGATGCAGAACGACGCGCTGGCCGCGCAGCTGTGGCAGGTGTCCACAGAACTCACCAAACCCTACCTGCTGTCATGAGCCCCCCGCTGAACCGGCGGGAACTCCTGCTGGGCGGGGCCGCTCTGGCCACGGCCGGCACCCTGGCTGGCTGCGAACGGGCCGAGATCATCCGGCCCGACGGCGTGCCCCTGGGGCCCTTCAATGCCGACTCCACTGCCGAGGACGTCACGGCGGGCATCGACCTGACGGGGACGACGGCACTGGTCACGGGCGCGAACTCCGGGCTCGGCTACGAAAGCATGCGGGTGCTGGCCCTGCGCGGGGCCCACGTGATCGGCACGGCCCGGACGCTGGCAAAGGCCACTGAGGCCTGCGCCTCGGTCCAGGGCCGCACCACCCCGGTGGCGCTGGAGCTGACGGACTTCGACTCCGTCGTCGCCTGCGCAACGCAGGTGGCTGGTCTGAGTGGGAGCCTCGACGTCCTGCTGTGCAATGCGGGCGTGATGGAGGTGCCCACGGCGGAAACCATCAACGGGATTGAGCGGCATTTCGTCACCAATCATCTCGGCCACTTCCTGCTGACCCGGCGCCTGCTGCCCCAGCTGACAGCGGCGCGCCAGGGGCGCGTCGTCGTCGTGGCCAGCGGGGCCTACAAGCAGGCCCCGGCCGACGGCATCGAGTTCGACAACCTGTCCGGCGCCCGGGACTACGAGCCCCGCAAGGCCTACGGCCAGTCGAAGCTCGCCAACTACCTGTTCGTTCGCGAGCTGGCCCGTCGCCTGGAGGGTACGCGGGTCACCGCGAATGCCCTGCAGCCCGGCGTGATCATGACCAACCTGGGCCGGTACCTGCCCTGGTATCAGATCGCGACGGCCAAAGTGGTGGGCTGGACCTTCATGAAGAGCGTCGAAGCGGGAGCCGCCACCCAGGTGTATCTGGCCACCTGGCCAGGACTCGCCGGCGTCAGCGGCTACTTCTTCAAGGACTGCAACCCGTTCCTCCCGGGCGGCACCATGGAGAACGACGCACTGGCGGCGAAGCTCTGGACGACCTCCGAGGACCTGACGCGGCCTTATCTTTCTTGACACCTGGCCGCTTGCAATGCCCGGCGGGGCTGGCTAGTATAACTTTTGTTATAACTACTCTCAGGGGCTGACATGACAACCCTAAAGCTCACCCAGATCGGCAATTCCGTCGGCGTGATCCTGCCCAAGGAAGTGCTCGCAAAGCTCAAGGTGGAGAAGGGCGATACGCTCTTCGTCACTGAAGCCACAAACGGGATAACCCTGACTCCCTATGACCCGGACGTCGACGCGCAGATTGCGGCCGGGCGAGAGTTTATGCACGAGTACCGCGATACCTTCCACCAGCTCGCCAAGTGAGCAGCTGGCGCTGGATCGACAAGCAGGCGTTGTGCCTGCTCCACGACGAAAGTCTCTCTGAGCATGGCGGATCGGCGGGCCTGCGCGACGAGGGACTGCTCGAGTCAGCCCTGGCGAGGCCTCAGCATCTGGAAGTCTATGGCCAGCCTGATCTTGCGGACCTGGCCGCTGCTTACGGAGTGGGGTTGGCCAAGAACCATCCCTTCGTGGACGGCAACAAGCGGGCCGCGTTTCTGGCCGTGGGCATTTTTCTGGCGCTGAACGGCCATCGTCTGGTCGCGACCCAGGCCGCGGCGACTCTCGCCATGCTCGGCGTCGCCAGCGGCGAGATTGAGGAAGCTGCCTTCGCGGCGTGGCTCCGGGCGCACCTGAAACGGCGCTGATGCGGCACCCGCGCCGCGACCCCTTATGTCCCCAACCCACCCCGGCCGCCCGACTGCGGTGGATACTCGGCGCACAACAAGAACAGGGAATCACCCTGCATGCGCGCCGCCAGCTACATCGTCCTTTTCCTGGCACTGCCAACCACTTCCCAGGCCGCCACCTGGCAACTGGCCGCCGGCCCGACGCGGTCGGACGGCAGTGCTCTCGAGATCTCCCGCGCAACCACGCGCTGGGAAACAGCGCTCGGCTACGTTTCGGCACAGCAGGTCAACGGCCGCGTCCTGCAGGACACCTGCACTGCCGGGAGCGCTGGTCCCTGGAGTGGCGGCACTTCAGCAATGCCGGGCTGAAGCAGCCGAATCTGGAGCAGGACATGCTGTTGCTCAGGGCGACCTTCCGCGGACCCACAATGCGGGAGCAGCTCTAACCGCGATCCCGCGGACGGGTCTCGTGGCAGTCGCGCCTAAAGGCGCTCCTACAAGCCCAGCGCGCCGGGGTTCATGAGGTTCTGCGGGTCGACGCTCTTCTTCAGGTCGCGCAGCAGGCGGGCGGCTTCCGTGTCCCGACCCTGCATGTAGGGGTAGCTCTTGCCCACCTGCATGTGCACGGCACCCACCGAAGCGAAGATCTCGTTGATTTTCTGACGCAGCTCGCGGACCAGGGCCCTACCCTCCGGGTTCTCCGGGTACTCAGGCAGGATGTCCAGGTACTCCTTGGGCAGGAAGCGCTTGTGGAAGTTCGTCCGGCTGTCTTCCCAGTAGAACACCGGCTCATAGAGGAAGACGTGGGTGTTGATCGTCATGTACATCGTGCCCTTGTCCACCTTCGCCTTGCGCATGCGCTCACTATTGTCGGTGTAGAGCTTCTGCAGTTTCTGGTGGAACTCGGCCATTTTCGAGAAGGGCATCAGCCCGTGCTGGGGCACCCAGCGCTCACCCTTTGGCCCAAGGATCGGGTAGAGCGGAATGAAGGGCATGGCCCGGATCACCGTCGGAATCGTATTCGCCGTTTCCGTGCCAATGCCCTCCATCGCCCCGCGCAGCAGCGCGAGCTTGGCGTTCACCTCTGCCTGGCACACGCCTTCCACGGTGTAGTGGGCGGAGTAGTTGTGGCCGGCCAGAAAGCGCTTGCCCGCTGCCGCCATCTTGAGCAGCCGCCAGCCAGCCTCAATGGGATTGCGGGCCGTCTTCGCTACGGCCCAGGCTGCGCCAATGGCATCGCTGGCATCCGTACTGCTGAGCTGGCCCTGCTGCAGTTTGGGGTCGAGGCCGAAATTATCGGCCACTACGCCTTCCCGGGCGGCAGCGGCCATGCCCCGGGACATGGCGTCGAAGTCGTCGAAACCGAAGGACGCCGCACCGAAGAACGGCACGGTCTTGATGAGCCGGAGCGTGATGCGCGCCTTCACGCCCAGGGCGCCCGCATCGCCAGTGAACAGGCCGGTCAGGTCCGGTCCGTACCAGCGGAAGAACGGCGCGCCGTTCGCTGCCGCGCGGGAACCCGTCTTCAGGATCTCGCCGTTCGCCAGCACCACTTCAAAAGCCAGGACCGCGTCGGCAGAGACACCGTAGTTGCCGGAGCCCAGGCTCGCGCTGTTCTGGGACATGGAGCCGCCAACCGTCGCCTTGATGCCGGAGAAGGGACCCCAGAACGTTGTCCGGAGGCCTTTGGCTTTCAGCGTCTGCCACAGGTCATTCCAGGTGATGCCGGGCTCGACGGTGACGTACATGTCCCCCTCATTGAATTCGACCACGCGATTCAGGCGCGAGGTGTCGAGCAGAATGGAATTGCTCACCGTCGGCAGGTAGCCGTCGGTGTAGGACGCCCCACCACCCCGGGGGACCACGGCCACGCCCTGACTCGTCGCCGTGCGCACCACCTGCTGCAGCTCCCCGACAGTCCCGGGCTGGATGACGGCCAGCGGCAACTTGAGCTGGTTATAGACGTCCATCGCGTAGAACTCCCGATCCACGTCGCTGGTGAGCACATGGACGGTGCCGACGATGCAGGTGAGATCGGCCAGCAGGTTGCTGGCGGGCATGAGACTGGAAGACATAGCGTGAACTCCTGAAACTGAACGGCCACCTCTGGCGAAACATGGCCTCGTTGATTGCAGCCTGATAGCCTACGGCTCACAGGGCTGTTTTGGAAAGGTTTTTCATGCGCTGGTACTCCGGCTTAGCCGTTATTCTTCTGTCTGTCCTTGCCCTGGCGCCAGCCATCGCAGCGGAGGGTCCCTCCACCGTCCTGATCACCGGTGCCAACCGGGGTATCGGCTATGAACTGGCCCGGCAGTACGCCGGGAAGGGCTGGACGGTCATTGCCACCGCCCGTTCCCCCCGCGACGCGGCAGACCTGAAGAAGCTGGCGGCGGAGAGCCCCAAGGTCCGGATCGAGAAGCTCGATGTCACCAGCGACCGGAGCGTGAAAGCCCTGGCAGCCCGGTACAAGGGACAGCCCATCGATGTGCTGATCAACAATGCCGGCATCCTGGGGGACATCGACGCCCAGAAATACGGCACCTACGATTTCGAGACCTTTGACGAAATCATGGCGGTGAACTGGGAAGGCCCGATGCGCATGGTCGAGGCCTTCATGGACAACGTGGCGGCCAGCCAGCAAAAGAAGATCATGAACATCTCCAGCGCCGTCGGCTCGATTGAAATGACCTTCCCGGGCCAGGTCTTCTACCGCAGCAGCAAGGCCGCACTGAACATGGCGATGCGCACGCTCTCGAAGGAAGTAAAGCGGGATCCGGACCCGGCACGCAAGGCACTCATCTTCGGCCTGATCAATCCGGGCATCGTTGATACAGGCTTCTCCAAGAAGCTGCCGATTCCCATGATTACCGCCCAGGAGTCAGCGGAGAAGGTGATTGTGGTCATCGAGAGCTACACCCCGGACAAGTCCGGTGCGTTCTTCGACTACAAGGGCACCAAGATTCCCTGGTAGGAATTGGGGACATGCCTCATGTCGGTTAACGGGTCAGGAACTCCCGGCTGGCCTGCCCGAAATGAGGCATGTCCCCAATTCCAGTCGGCGCCCCTGCGAGATGCACATAGTCACCCCGCAACCAGGCGCCAACGGGAATCCCGTTGCGGTAGTGCACCCGGTTCCGGAGCAGTGCCGGCACCTTGTCCCCGGGAGTGACGATGCCGCTCAGGTTCAGGGGATCGGCCGCCGACACCACGACCTCCACATCCTGGTTGCCGGCGTGGCGCACGCCCCGCAGATAGTCGATGGCTTCAGGCAGGGCGAACTGCTCGCCACCGAAGCTCGCCACGAAGCGGCCGCCCCGGATCTTGCCCCGGGCCTCCAGCCGCCGCCAGGCCTGGGCCAGCTCCCGCCAGGGCGGCAGAAACCGGGCTTCCCTCTGCAGCACGGAGCGGAACACCACGCCGTAGCGGTCGAGGAGCGTAAGCGCCACGTGCTCGACGGCGGCCCGGCGTCGCTTCGGGTCGTCCCCCGCCCCGGGTAACGGGGCCAGTTGCGGCATCACCAGGGACCAGCGGCCGGGGAGATTTTCGTTCCCCTGGCGCCGCCATTCCGGGGCGCGCCGCCGGGCCGACGGCAGCAGCAGCGTGCGCAACCCGGCATAGCCGTCACCGTTGACGAGTCCCGCGGCGATCAGTTCCCGCAGGCCCGCCTCCGCGGCGTTGCGCTCCAGGCCACCGAGGCGCAGCAGGTCGACAAAAAATATCGCGCCATGGGTCCGCAGGGCGTCGTGGACCTGCGCGGCTGCCGCCGAGCGCTTCGCCGCCGGTGTGGGCGTGACAGCAGGCAGCAGCGACTGCCACACCTCCAGATGCTGCCGCGCGAGGAACAGGATCGGCGTCGTCCGCATGGGCCCGAGTCGGTGGCGACCGGCGCCCTCTGCAGACGGGCGCAGCCAGAGAAACTCGCCGCCGGCCAGCACCTGGTCCAGCGCCGCGGGCCCAAAGTCCGGATCCCGGGCGGGCAATACGTTGCCTTCCCAGGCAGCAGCCGGCAGCGGGAACGCGATAAGGCGACCCAGTGCTGCACTCAAGCCTGCAGGCTTCTGCACCGACTCCCCGCCAACCTGATGCCAGCGAAAGAGAAAGCGCATGTAGGCCGCAGGGCTTACGGGCTCGACCCCGCGCCGCAGGGTTTTCAGGGTGTACCGGTGAATGCGGGCCAGCAGGCGGCGGTCACACCACTCCTCCCCCGTCGACGGGGTGGAGAAGCGCCCGCGCATCGCCTGCCCTTCCACCTCCAGGGCCACGAGGGCAATCTCCGCCTCCGCCACGGCGATCCCCAGGGGCGCTGCCAGGGTGCCCGCCGTAACCGGACCCAGCGTCTCCAGCCGGCTGCGGAGCAGGTCCCTCAGGGCCTGTTCCCGGGTCCCGGCAACACTCCGCTGGCCCCCGTGGGCGGCGGCTATCGGTGGCTCGGCGCTGAGGTTCGGGCAGACGAGTTGCAACTGGGCAATGCGCTCCGCACTGACCCACAGGGGTTGCCCCCCTGGCGCGGCGACGACAGTCGCCCGCCGGTCGGCGCACAGGGTTGCCAGCAGGGCCGACCAAGGCAGCCGGTCCCCGGGCCGCAGCTCCGGGACCGTCAGGAAACCCGCGAGGGTCAGGCCATCGTGGAGCTCGTCCGGCGTCCGGGCTTCGGGCCAGGCTTCCAGGCACACCTGGCGGATGGCCTCGGGATCGAGCCGCCCGATGGTGGCAGCCTCCTCCGGATCCAGCAGGTTCCGCGTCCGGATAGCCCGGGTGCGGCGTTCTTCCGCCGGCGCGTCATCCAGGAAGGCAAAGGGCCGGGCGCTGATGATCTCCTGGGCCAGGGGCGACGGCGTGGTGAGTTCCCGGGTCAGGATCTCCACATTGCCCAGGCTCACGTCCTTCAGCAGCGCTTCCAGTCCACGCGCATCCATGAGCTCGTGGAGGCAGTCGTCAAGCGCCTGCTGGACGAGGGGGTGATCCGGCACCTCCCGGTCCCCGGCCAGGTTCTCCGCACAGGCCACCTGATCGGGAAACACGAGGGCGAGCAGATCGTCCGAATCGCTGCGCTGGAACTGGGGCGGCACTTTGCGGCCGTTGCGATAGCGGCGGATGGCCAGTGCGGTGGTCGCCACCCAGCGCCACCGGGTCGGAAACATGGGGGCCTGCAGGACTGCCTGGGTGAGCACCTCCCGCACGGTTTCTGCCCGCAGGTAGCTCTGGATCTCCTCCAGGGGAAAACTGTGGGTGGGGCCCAGGGACAGCACGATGCTGTCCTCCAAAGCAGCGGCCTGCAGCTCAAAGTTGAACTGGCGACAGAAGCGCTTGCGCAGCGCCAGGCCCCAGGCCCGGTTCAGCCGCGAACCCAGCGGTGAGTGGATGACGAGGTGCGTGTCCCCCACTTCATCGAAGAAGCGCTCGAAGATCAGCGTGCGCCGGGTCGGGAGCACGCCCAGCGCCGCCTGCGCCGTGGCCAGGTAGGTCGTGAGCTGCTCGCTGGCCGAGGCGGGCAGTCCCAGCGTGGTCTCGAGCCAGCTGCGCACCGCCGCCTCCCCGTCGGCGAGCCGCAGATCAATCTCTTCCCGCAGGCGGGACACGGCCAGGGACAGCTCGTCGGTCCGGCCCGGTGACTCGCCAAACCAGAAGGGGATATTCGGCGGCTGGCCGTGGGCGTCTTCCACATACACGCGCCCCGTTTCCACCTTCCGCACCCGGTAGGAGGTGTTGCCCAGCTGGAAGATGTCGCCGGGCAGGCTCTCGAAGGCGAAGTCCTCGTTGAGAGAACCGATAGGCAGGCTCTCCGGCAGCAGGACCACGTCATAGTCGAACTGGTCGGGAATGGTGCCGCCGTTGGTGATGGCAGTGAGCCGGGCCCCGGGTCGGGCCCGCAGCCGCTGATTGACCGCGTCGTAGTGCAGGTGAGCAGCACGCCGGCCCCGCGCCGTGTGGTAGCCATCGGCCAGCGTGTGCACAACCGCATCAAACTCTGTCCGGGCAAGTTCCCGGTAGGGCCAGGCCCGCCGGACCAGCGCGTAGAGGTCATCGCAGGTCCACTCGCCCATCGCGACCTCCGCCACCAGCTGCTGGGCCAGGGCATCCAGCGCCGGACCCTGCAGGTGAATGGCGTCCAGCTCTTCCCGGCGGACCGCATCCAGCAGGGCCGCGCACTCCACGAGGTCATCCCGGGACACCGGAAACAGGCGGCCCTTGGGCAGCCGGTCCACGCCGTGCCCCGAGCGGCCGACCCGCTGGAGCAGCGTGGCGATGCTCTTTGGCGAGGCGATCTGACAGACCAGATCCACATCGCCGATATCGATGCCGAGCTCGAGAGACGCCGTGGCCACGAGGACCTGCAGTTTCCCGGCCTTCAGGCGCTCCTCCGCGTCCAGGCGGTGGTCCCGGGCGAGACTGCCATGGTGGGCCGTCACCGCGTCTTCACCCAGCCGGTCGGCAAGATGCCGGGCGGCGCGTTCCGCGAGCCGGCGGGTGTTGACGAAAATCAGCGTGGTGCGATGCTCCCGCACCAGCTCGGCGAGCCGGTCGTAGATTTCGGCCCAGACCTCGTTGGCCATGACGGGCCCCAGCGGCGATGCGGTCAGCTCGAGGGCCAGATCCCGGCGGCGGGTGAACCCGGCGTCGACGATGGCGCAGGCCCCGACTGCCGTGGCGGCCCGATTGCCCACCAGGAACTCGGCCATGCGCTCCATGGGCTTCTGGGTCGCAGAGATGCCGACGCGGACGGGCTCCCGCACACAAAGTGCGGTCAGCCGCTCGAGGGACAGGGCCAGGTGGGCACCCCGCTTCGTGTCGGCCACGGCGTGCAGCTCATCGACGATCACGGTGCGCACCGTGGAGAGCATCGCCCGCCCCGAGGCGGAAGTAAGCAGGATGAAGAGGGACTCGGGCGTGGTCACCAGAATGTGGGGCGGCGTGCGCCGCATACGGGCCCGCTCGAGCTGGGGCGTGTCGCCGGTCCGCACCGCCGTGCGAATCTCGACCTGGTCAAAAACGTTCAGCCGTTCCTGAATACCGGCCAGCGGTTCGACCAGGTTCTTGCGGATGTCGTTGGACAGCGCCTTCAGCGGTGAGACATACACGACGCGGGTTTCATCCGGCAGTCCGTGTCCGGCCAGGCCCTCCTTCAGCAGCGCGTCGATGGCAGCCAGAAAAGCCGCCAGGGTTTTGCCGGACCCCGTGGGAGCAGCCAGCAGCGTGTGCCTGCCGGCCATGATGGCGGGCCAGGCACCAGCCTGCACGGGCGTAGGCTCGCCAAAGCGGTGACTGAACCAGCCGGCGACGGCGGGGTGAAAGTCCGGGAGCGGCATGCTCCCGACTATACCGTCAGAACCTGTAAGTCACCCCAAAGGTCACGACCGGGTAAACGTCGTACTGATCCAGGTCGTTTTCCAGTTCGGCCTCTTCCACGGCCAGGGCCTCCTGCAGTTCCGGCTGGCTGCTCAAGGTGCCCCCGGTGGAGGTCAGTTCGATGCCCGGGGAGTCCTGAAAGAGGACGCCCAGATCGAGACTCCAGGCCAGTCCGCCATCCGCGCGACCCCAGAGCCAGCCCAGGCCGAGATAGGGCGCGGAACTCCCCAGGTCGCCGGTGGCCTGCAGCGCGCCCACTTCCGCCGCGGTGAAGGTGACGCCGCCAATGTCGTAGGTTCCGTCCGGTCCCGGCTTGCCGTCCGCGTCCAGGCTGTTGTCCGTGGCGAACCAGCCAGCGCTGACGCGAAACGCTCCTGCGAAGGGGCGCCAATCCAGATAGGCGCCGACGTTGGCCAGGTCCAGGGTGCTGTCAAATTCGATGCCGCTCTCCTCACCATCCTGACTGAGCGAGAAGGCATAGCCTGCCAACCGGACATCGAAGCGGTCGCTAAAGGAGTAGCCGGCCTCTGCTCCCAGGCCCAGCGTGCTGGCCGCGACGCCCAGGGACCAGTCCCCGGCCTGAACCGGCGCCACCAGTCCCGCCAGCAGCAGCGGCGCTGCCCGCATTGCCATCCTGTTACCCACTAACGGCCTCCCCAAAATCCATGCCCGGGGCACAGGGTCGCGCATCGGGACACGGCGGGCCGTGACCTGCGCCACAGTTACAGGAGCGGGGTGGCGCTCCTACCGGGAGTAAATCGCCATCAGCTCGGCGGTACCCAGGCTGTTCGCCAGGACGTTAAACCCTACGAAAGCAGCTGTGGCGTTGGCCGGGAGGTCGAGTTTTTCAACCTTCAGGGCGTGCAGCCGGAAGTAGTAACGGTGGGGCTTGTCGCCGGGCGGCGGGCAGGGCCCGCCATAGCGGGCGGTTCCAAAGTCGGTGTTGCCCTGCATCACGCCCTTGGGCAGCAGGGCTGCGGCGGGATCCCCGGCCCGGGCCGGCAGGGACAAGACGTTGGCGGGGATGTTCCAGACGACCCAGTGCCACCAGCCACTGCCCGTGGGGGCGTCGGGGTCGTACATCAGCAGCGCGAAACTCCGGGTGCCCGCCGGCGGGTTGCGCCAGCTTAAGGCCGGGGACACGTTGCCGCCGGTGCAGCCGAAGCCGTTGTAGACCTGCTTCAGAGCAATGGCCTGCCCGGGCACGAGGTCGGGGCTGACCAGCTGAAAGGTGGCCTCCTGGGCGTGGGCAGTGCCGAGGACCAGAAGCAGAGTGGCCAACGCAAAACGCATGACGGGGTTCTCCTGTAGGAGCGGCTTCCGCCGCGACCGGCGCCGTGTATAGCAGACTGTGTGTCGCGCCTAAAGGCGCTCCTACGGGAGTTGCAGCTCGGGACGATCGCGAAAGTGCGCCAGCACCTCCGGATTCGCCAGTGCCTCTGCGTTCCCCGGCGGCTCGCCGTGGACCACGGCCCGCACCGCCAGCTCGCTCAGCTTGCCGCTGCGGGTGCGAGGCAGGTCGGGCACCTGCAGGACCTTCGCCGGCACGTGCCGCGGCGACAGCACCTGGCGCACGGTGCTACGGATCCTGTCCGTCAGCCCCACATCCAGCTGCTGCCCGGCTGCCAGTACGACAAACAGGACGACCCGCTCGTCCCCCGCCCACCGCTGGCCGATGGCCAGGGTCTCCAGCACCTCGGGCACCATCTCGACGGCGCGATACAACTCCGCCGTGCCGATGCGCACGCCGCCCGGATTCAGCACCGCGTCCGAGCGGCCGTGAATGATCAGGCCGCCGGCGGTGGTGTGCTCCGCGTAGTCGCCATGGGCCCAGACGCCGGGAAAGCGCCCGAAGTAGGCGCGCCGGTACTTCTCCCCGTCCGCGTCGCCCCAGAAGCCGACAGGCTGGGACGGGAATGGCCGGGTGCAGACGAGTTCGCCCCGGCCCTGGGTCAGCGGCTTTCCAGCCGGGTCAAAGATCTCCACCGCCAGGCCCAGGGCGATGCACTGCAGTTCCCCGCGACGCACGGGCAGCAGCGGATTGCCCAGCGCGAAGCAGCCACAGATGTCAGTACCGCCGGAAATCGAGCTCAGCTGCATATCGGTCTTCACGCTGTCGTACACGGCGTCGAAGGTCGACCGGGCCAGTGGTGACCCGGTGGAGAGGATCGTGCGCAGGGTCGTCAGGCGGCAGGTGTCCCGGGGGCGAGTGCCGCTCTTCGCCAGACCCGCCAGGTACCGGGCACTGGTGCCAAAGACGGTGATCCCCTCCTCGTCCACCAGGCGCCACAGCGCGCCGTAGTCCGGGTGAGTCGGCGAGCCGTCGTAAAGGACCAGCGTGGCACCGCTCGCGAGGCCGCTGACGAGCCAGTTCCACATCATCCAGCCGCAGGTCGTGAAGTAGAACAGCCGGTCGTCCCGGTGCAGGTCGGTGTGCAGCAGGTGCTCCTTCAGGTGCTGCAGTAGCGTGCCGCCAGCACCGTGGACGATGCCCTTCGGCGCCCCGGTCGTGCCCGAGGAGTAGAGAATGCAGACCGGGTGCGCAAAGGGCGTGGCGACGAATTCCAGAGGAGCGGCCTCGGCCGTGAATGCCTGCCAGCTGACGCAGCCGGGGATGTCGCCAACGCCCACCACCGCTGCAAGACCCGGCAGCCCCCGGGCGAGTTCCCCCACGGTGTCCCGGGTATCGATGCGCTTGCCGGCGTAGGCGTACCCGGCCGTGGCGATGAGGACCTTCGGCGCGATCTGGGCGAAGCGGTCGAGGACACTGGCCGCGCCGAAATCCGGTGAGCAGGATGACCAGATGGCACCGAGACTCGTGGTCGCCAGCATGCCGATGACGGCCTCCGGACCGTTGGGCAGGAACGCGGCCACCCGGTCGCCGGGACCGACCCCGAGGCGCCGGAGTCCGGCGGCGGCCCGCCCGGTCTGTTCGTGGAGCTGCCGGTAACTCATCTCACCCCGCTGACCCGCTTCGTCCCGCCAGATCAGGGCCGGGTGGTCGTCACGAAAGCGGAGCAGGTTCTCGGCAAAGTTGAGCGTGGCGCCGGGAAACCACCGGGCCCCGGGCATCCGGTCGCCCGCTTCCAGGACGCAGTCGGGAGCGCGGCGCCAGCGCAGATCACAGAAGGTGGCGAGGCTGCCCCAGAAGTCCCTGGGGGACTCGACAGACCAGCGGTGGAGACTGGCGTAGTCCGGGACCGGGACGCCGAACCGGGTGCGGACGTAGTCGATGAAGCGGGTCAGGTGGGCACGAGCGAGGCGAGCCGCAGAAGGCTGCCAGAGGATCGAGGGATTCGAAGGGATCGCGCCTAAAGGCGCTCCTACATTGGGCATGGGTTAGCCACCGATGTAGTACATCTCGACCTTTTCGGTGGCGGGCGACCGGGCCCGCAGTTCGCTGTACCGGTCTTCCCGCTGGCTCCAGACGCCAGTGATGAGGGCCCGCAGCTGCTCGTCGCTGAGGCCAGTCCGCAGCGGACCCTTGAGATCCGTGCCCCGGGATGCAAACAGGCAGGTGTAGAGCTGGCCGTCGGAGGACAGGCGGCCCCGGGTGCAGGACCCGCAGAAGGGCTCCGAGACAGACGAGATGAAGCCCACTTCGCCAGCGCCGTCGTCGAAGCGGTACCGCTCGGCCACTTCACCGTGGTAGTTGGGCTGCGCCGGCGTCAGGGGCCAGCGGGCCTGGAGGAGAGTCAGCAGTTCCCTGGAAGGCACCGTATCGCTGGCCTGCCAGTGATTGATGGTGCCCACGTCCATGTACTCGATGAAGCGCACGATCACGCCGGTGCCCCGGAAGTGGTCGACCAGATCCACCACGGTGTGTTCGTTCACGCCGCGCTTGACCACGGCATTCACCTTGATGGGCGTAAGGCCGGCGGTGATCGCCTCGTTGATCCCCTCCAGAACCTGGGCCTTGCTGCCCCGGCCACCACTCATCTGCAGGAACACCGCGTCGTCCAGGGAATCCAGGCTGACAGTCACCCGGGAGAGGCCGGCCGCCTTCAGCGCGGCGGCGTGCTGGGCCAGAAGTATGCCGTTGGTGGTGAGGGCAATGTCGTCGATCCCCGGCACGCGGGAGAGATCACCCACCAGCTCGGCAATGTTTGGCCGGAGCAGCGGTTCGCCACCGGTGATACGCAGCTTGCGCACGCCCAGCCCGGCAAAGATGTGGGCAAGGCGCAGGATCTCCTCGAAGGAGAGCCGCTCACTGCTCTTCAGGAACTCGAAGTCCGGGTGGTACTTGTCCTCCGGCATGCAGTAGGGACAGCGGAAGTTGCAACGGTCCATGACCGAAATGCGCAGGTCCCGCAGCGGCCGCTGCAGGCGGTCGGCCATGGCGGACAACTCGTCTTTCCGGTAGAGCGTAAGCACTTTTTCAGACATGGGACGATGGTAGCAGACGGTCCCGTGGGGGCATTGATATCGCTCATCCCGATATACTCGGGCGGATGACGAAGTCGATGCAGGCGGTGGAGATTTCCCAAGCGGGGCCGCCGGAAGTGCTGCGCGTCTGCACCCGCCCGGTCCCGGTCCCGACCGACGGGGAGGTCCTGATCCGCGTTGCAGCAGCGGGCGTCAACCGGCCGGACTGCCTGCAACGGGCAGGTGGCTATCCCCCACCTCCCGGCGCTTCCGACCTGCCGGGTCTCGAGATCGCCGGAACCGTCGTCGCAGCAGCCCCGGGCGTCACCGCCCCGGCAGTGGGCGACCGGGTCTGCGCACTCGTCGCAGGCGGCGGCTACGCGGAGTACTGCGTGGCGCCGGCGGTCCAGTGTCTGCCCGTGCCGGCGGCACTCAGCACCATTGAAGCCGCTGCAATTCCCGAGACCTTCTTTACGGTCTGGACCAACGTTTTCGAGCGGGGTCACCTGCAGTCCGGGGAAACGCTGCTCGTGCATGGCGGCGCCAGCGGCATTGGCACCACGGCGATCCAGCTGGGCGTGGCCTTCGGCGCCCGCGTCTACGCCACGGCCGGCAGCGACGAGAAGTGTGCACTGTGCGTCGAGCTCGGCGCTCACCGGGCAGTGAACTACCGGACGGAGAAGTTTCTCGACGTCATTCTTGAGGCCACAAACAAGCGCGGCGTGGATGTCATCCTCGACATGGTCGGCGGCCCTTATCTGGCCGACAACATCCGCCTGCTCCGGGAGGACGGGCGGCTGGTCTACATAGCCGCGCTGGGCGGCGCGAAGGCCGAGATCAACCTGGGCCAGGTGTTCGTCAAGCGCCTCACGCTGACCGGTTCGACATTGCGCAATCGCCCCATTGAAGAGAAAGGCCGCATTGCCCGGGCGCTGCAAGCTGCGGTATGGCCGCTTCTGGGGCAACGGGCGATCGTACCCGTGATTCAGCACGTGCTCCCCCTGGCCTCAGCGGTGGAGGCGCACCGCATCCTGGAAGCCAACGAGGCGATGGGCAAGATCGTCCTGCAGATGACGGCAGACCCGTGAGTGACAAGGCGCTCCTGCAGCGCTTCGACGCCTGGCGCCGGACGGGCACCCCACTGGCGCTGGCCACCGTGGTCAGCACCGCCGGCTCGACCTACACCAAGCCGGGGCAGCGGATGCT
>CAMBYH010000052.1 GCA_945872065.1 Arsukibacterium tuosuense | reverse complement strand
GCCATTTCCCGCCACTTTGGGCAGAAAGGCGGCTCGTTGCTCCCGCGCACCCGGAGCTAGAGTTCGTCCCATGGCCCAGCCCAAAAAAGCGCCGGTCACCCGCTGCCCCTGGTCCGAGGGCGTCAGCCCGGCGTACCTCGACTACCACGACCGGGAATGGGGTGTGCCGGTCCACGACGATCGCAGGCAGTTCGAGTTCCTGATTCTCGAGGGCGCCCAGGCCGGCCTTTCCTGGTCCACGGTTCTGCACCGGCGGGAAGGCTACCGGCGGGCGTTCGCCAACTTCGATCCCGTGCAGGTTGCCCGCTTCACGCCGGCCCGGATCGAGAGGCTGCTCCAGGATCCCGGCATCATCCGCAACCGCCTGAAGGTGGCCGCGGCCGTCAGCAATGCCCGGGCCTTTCTGGAACTCCAGGCGGCCGCCGGCACCTTCGACAACTACATCTGGGGCTTCGTGGGCGGCAAGCCCCAGCGCAATCAGTGGCGCACCCAGGCCGAAGTACCGGCTACCAGTCCGGTCTCCGACGCGCTAAGCAAAGACCTGAAAAAACGAGGGTTCCGCTTTGTGGGCAGCACCATCATGTACGCGCACCTGCAGGCCACGGGGCTGATCAACGATCATCTGGTGAGCTGCTTCCGCCACGGGGCCTGTCGCCAGCTGGCCTGATCAAGCCTTGCGAGAGGTAGCCGGTGAGGGGGAGACGGCGCCGGAGCGAGCCCGGACACTGAGGGGGGGCTCAGGGGAGGGGGCACCAACCGGCCCGTCCCCGGCACCGCTCCATTTTCTTCTTGTCGTTCTTGCCTGCGGGGCGGATTCTGTCCCCCGTCTGTGACAACCAGATGTCGGGTGTACTTCCGGCCCAGCGCCGCTAACCTGCGGGGGTGATCCCAACTCCACGGTCCCGCTTCCAGGGCCTGCCCCGCGGCGTGCTGGCCCTGGGCCTGGTCTCCCTGTGCATGGACGCGTCCTCCGAGCTGGTCCACAGCATCCTGCCGGTGTTTCTCGTCACCGTCCTCGGGAGCAGCGCGCTCACGGTCGGCCTGCTGGAAGGCATTGCCGAGGCGACCGCGGCCATCACCAAGGTCTTCTCCGGGACACTGAGTGACCGGTGGCGGCGGCGCAAGGGGCTTATCCTGACGGGCTATGGCCTGGCAGCGCTCACCAAGCCGCTGTTTCCCCTGGCCGACTCCATCAGCTGGGTGTTCACCGCCCGCTTTCTGGACCGGGTCGGCAAAGGCATCCGGGGCGCGCCCCGGGATGCGCTGCTTGCGGATCTGGTTGCTCCTCCGCAGCGCAATGCGGCCTACGGGCTGCGCCAGTCCCTCGACTCCCTGGGCGCGTTTCTCGGTCCGCTACTCGCGATTGTGTTGCTGCTCCTCTGGCAGAACGATCTCCGGGCCGTGCTGTGGGTTGCGGTCCTGCCGGCCTTTCTCGCCGTCGCCCTGATCATTTTCGGCGTGGAGGAGCCGCCCCCCGCAGGCCCGGCGAGGGTCCGCCCGGCCCCGTCGTTCAGCGGCCTGGGGACGCTCGGGCGCCGCTACTGGGGCGTCGTGGCGCTGGGGTCAGTGATCACCCTCGCGCGGTTCAGCGAGGCCTTTCTGGTCCTGCGGGGGCAGCAGGTCGGGTTGCCCCTCGCGTGGGTTCCGGCCGTCATCATGGTCATGAGCCTCGTGTATGCGGCGTCGGCTTACCCCACGGGCCTCGCCGCCCGGCGCTGGTCACGGCGGACCCTGCTGGGCTGGGGCATGGCGGTGCTGCTGCTCGCGGACGTCATGCTCGCTTCAGCCGTGACCATCACACCGGTTCTCCTCGGGGTGGGCCTGTGGGGCCTGCACATGGGACTTACCCAGGGGCTGCTGGCCGCCCTCGTCGCCGATGCCGTGCCCGCCGAGCGCGCCGGCACGGCGTTTGGCTTCTTCAATCTGCTGACGGGCCTCTTCCTCCTGCTCGCCAGCGGGCTTGCTGGTCTGCTCTGGGACAGTCTGGGGGCCCCGGCGACGTTCCTCGCCGGCGCGGCCTTCAGCGGGCTCGCCCTGCTGGCACTCGTCCTCTATCGCCCCTAGGCCGCCAGCGCCAGCTGCAGCGCCTCTTTGTCGGTCTGACCCATCACGATGAGGCCCATGAAGGACCCCTTGCCCAGATTCACACGGTTCATGAGCGTCTCGGCTGCCGTCTGCTGCAGGTGCTGTTCCGGCTCCAGGTCGAGCCGGTGGCTCAGGGCGCGGTGACTTCGATCACGGTCTCATCGAGGGCCACGCTGCCGTCGGTGTGAGTGAGCAGGCCAAGGTTCAGGCCCGTGGCCAGGTTCAGCCAGTTCACGGTGAGGGTGGCTGTCGTCCCGGAGGTGACGCTGGATGGGGCAACGACAGTGGCGTTGCCCTGATCAGGACCCAGGGTCCAGACATAAAGCTGGAAGGTCGCCGTACCGGCTGGCGCGTTGTAGCCATGGACGTCCACGTAGTACTCGCCGGCGGTGAGGAACTCTTCCCCGACCTCCGGAATGAGGCTGATCACTTCATTGGAGGAGTCGATCGCGACACTGCCCAGCCCGGCGCTCGCCGTGCAGGTGCCAAAGTCCGGACAGGAATACAGATAAAGATCCAGATCCGCGCCCGGGCTGCTCGTCTCGTCGGACAGGGCAACCCGCAGGTAGCGGGTGCCGGCCGGCACGATGAGCGGAATACGCCGGACACTGGCTGGCGGGCTACCCGCCGTTGGCTGGACGAAGGTATAGGCGTCGTCCGGGTCATCGGCGACAGAGTTGGTCAGCTGGGACCGGATGTTATCCGGCTGGCTCTCGCCACTGGTTTCGAGACCGCTCAGCACCGCTGAGTAACTGCCGGTGTAGCCCGCGCGGATGGGCACGTCGGCGGTGCCCGACGTGCCCGACCCGGCAACCACAGCGGGGGCAGCCAGCGCCACGGCGCGAATGGCCAGCGGCGACCGCACGGTCGCGTCGGCACTGGACCAGGTGAGCGAGCCAAACTGCCAGGCGTCCAGCGTGGTGCCGTCTGTTGTCAGCCTGATCGACACATCGGCCGTTTCCCCAGGGTTCAGCGCGAGTACCGCTGGTGTCACCTCCACATCGATGGTCGTCGGCGCCTCGACGCCGACGATGAACTGGGCAGCGGGGCCCACATTGGTCACCCGGCGCCGGATGACCTGCTCACTGACGAGTTCACTGACGGCAATGGAGGGCAGGTTGAGATCGCTGCCGTTGGTGGAGTAGCCGGCGCTTTCGAGGGCGGTGCAATCCACGCCGATGCGTGCTTCATCACGACCGCACAGAAAAGCGTCGTAGTCGTTGCTGCCAGCGTCATAGACCAGTCCGGGGTTCACCGCCAGATTGGGCACCAGATGACCACCACCGAAGTCGAAGGGATTGGCGGCCGTTTCGCCGTCCTCCCGCCTGATGTTCTGCCGCGCGGTCGTAACCACGGCCGATTTCAGGGCCGCGGGGCTCCAGTCCGGGTGAGCCTGCTTCAGCAATGCAGCGACCCCGGCCACGTGGGGCACGGCCATGGACGTGCCGGACAGATACTGGAAGCGCTCGCCCCGGACATTGTTGGCCACGTCCGGCGTGTGCGCGGCACGGATGTCCTGCCCCGGCGCGGTGACGTCCGGCTTCAGCACGTTGGGCTCCCAGACACTGGGCCCCCGGGCCGAGAAGCCCTGCATCTGGTTCCCGGAATCCCGGACCGTCAGGATTACCTGCTTGTCCAGCGTGACCTCCACGGCCTCCTGGTTTTCGAGGCGGTCCCTGAGCAGCTGCCCGTCTGCCTGCCCCACCATGAGTGCCGGAATCTGTACTGAGCCCTCGGTGACCTGCATCACTATGGGCTCACCCTTGTTGCTGATGACCACCACGGCCTTCGCGCCCGCATCCTGGGCATTGCGGAACTTTGTCTCAAAGGTGCAGCCATCCTGCTGGACCAGCGCAATCTGTCCGGCGAGCACTGAGTTGTTCACGATGGTTTCGCAGGCGTCGAAGGTCGTGCCCGTGGCGCCATCAAAGCTGCCCAGGGTCCCGTCGTCCGCCAGGACCAGCGGTAGCGTCAGAGGGCCCGTGTTCCGGAGGCGCGGCGTGTAGAGGGCCTCAACAGCCGGGTAGTTCTTCGCGAGGGCGGCGGGACTGTTGACGCGGATCCCCTCCAGGAAACGGTCACCCCGCCGGCTGGAGGCGCCCACCGCCAGCACCCACGGGGCGGCGGCAGGCGACAGCAGGGAGCCTGGCGCCGGACCGTCATTGCCGGCCGCGCCAACGCTGAGTACTCCGGCCTCGGCAGCGGCCAGCAGTGCCAGGTCGTCAGCGCCGTCTATGTCGTCGTCGCTGCCCACGGAGTAATTGATGATGTCGACCCCGTCGAGCACCGCATCATCAATGGCCCGAGCCAGGTCCGCCGTGCTGCAGGTGCCGCGATTGCCACCGGGTTCCAGCCAGCAGGCCTTGTAGACCGCGATTCGCGCGCGGGGGGCCATGCCGCTGATCTTCGCGACCCGGGCGCCGGCAAGTGTCGCCTGGACCGAATTGCCGGCGGCTGTGGAGGCAATGTGGGTGCCATGGCCATCCGCATCCCGGGGTGAGATGAACTCGTTGTCGTCCAGTTCGTACTCCTCCAGGAAACCGTCGATGTAGTAGCGGGCGCCAATCAATTTGTTGTTGCAGGCCGTGGCGCGAAAGCTCTCGCCGGCTTCGCAGGCGCCCTGCCACCCGGGCAGCGGGTTGTAGACCAGAGTGGATTCCTTGTTGCTGAAACGCCGGCACAGCCAGATGCCGAGGAGTGAACTCTCGCCCCACACCGACTTGCACAGACCCGGACGATTCGCTGGCTGCTTGTCGCTGAAGCTCGGGTGGCCGGGCGCGAAGCCAATATCGATGACGCCGATCACGATGTCCTCGCCCCGCAGTCCGAGGGCGCGGCGCAGGCCGCCGTTCTCCGCCGTGAGGCTGAGAAAGCTGGCGCTGTTGTTGGTCTCGACATACTTGGGCGCGTCTGCCCGCACATTGCGCACGTCTTTCCGGCCCCGCAGCTTCTCGGCCTGGGCTGGACTGAGACGCGCAGCAAAACCGTTCAGCGCGTAGCGGTAGCTGTAGAGCTTGCCGTCCCCCGCGCCGACGGAGGCGAGCAGAACATCGTGCTTTGCCGTGAGACGCCTGGCGTACTGGCGTACTGGCGGACGGCCGCGGAGCCCGCGTCGAAGTGGCGCTTACCGGGGGCAGCTGCCTGGCTGCCAGCGGCCACCGCAGGTCGTCCCGGTGCAGGGATTTCCACGGCTGCGGGGTCACGAAGCTGGACGATATAGACCCGGCTTTCGCCCTCGGGCGACGGCGGGGTGAGCGCCTTAAGGCGCGTGGTCGCACTGGGGGGCGCGCCAGCGGCCGCCGGCACCAAGGGAGCCAGCTGGAGTGCCAGTACCAGCGACAGGAGGGCAATAGATCGCACGGGACGTCTCAACGTTTCTTATTGCTCGGCAGTGGGTTAGCCGATTTTGTTAAGTCAAGACACTAGCACAGGCGCAGGCGGGTTAAGAATCGCCAGTAAATCGACACCTACTCGACAGCTTATAGACACCCTGGCCTGGACCTGGGGACCGCCGCTCCGGTTGGGGGCGTCAGCTAACTGGCCGCCGGGTCCTGGTTGCCGCCTGGGGCAGCCTTGCCCCGGGCAGCCTTCGCCCCCGCCTTCTTGCGGGGCTTTTTGGGGGACTGCGCTGGCGCCTTGGGCTTCTTGCCGGCCGGGGTAGTGGCGCCGTTGCCGCCGGCGCCGTCCAGACCCGCGACCAGCGCCGCCTTCGGTGCCGCTTTCCTTGCGGCCTTCCTGGCCACCTTCTTCTTGATGACCGGGCGCCCCCACCGGCGCTTCGGGAGGGGCGCGTTGGCGATCAGCTCCCGGGCCTCGTCCAGCGTTATGGACTCGGGTTCCCGGTCCTTGGGCAGCCGGGCGTTTTTCTCGCTGTTGGTCAGGTAGGGTCCCCAGCGGCCCCGGAGGATCCGCAGGTTGTCCACGCCAAAATCCCGGATCAGCTTGTTCGCATCCGCTTCCTGCTTGGCACGGATGACTTCGATCGCCTCCTCAAGAGTGATCGTCAGCGGCTGGTGGGCCGTGAGGGACACATACTTCTTCTTGACCTCGCCTGTGGACGTATCGATGGCCTCGTACTGCACGTAGGGCCCGAACATCCCCGTATTGGCGCTCACCGGCTCCCCGGTGGGCAGGTTGCCCAGCGCGCGGGGCAGCTTGAACAGCTCGAGAGCGTCCGGCAGCTGGATATTGAACATGCTCTGGCCGGGCTGAAGCCCCTTCCAGCGGGGCTTCTCCTCGTCTTCCCGCCTGCCGATCTGGATGAAGGAGCCAAAGCGGCCAAAGCGGGCGGACACGGGCCGACCCGACGCCGGGTCGGTGCCCAGATCCCGCACCTGGGCGGCCTCCTCCCGACTTACCTTCTCTTTCTCCTTGAGCAGAACGGCGAAGGGCTTCCAGAACTTCTCCAGCAGGGGAACCCAGTCCCGCTCCCCCCGCGAGACTTCGTCCAGCTCGTCTTCCATATGGGCGGTGAAATCGTAGTCCACGTAACGCGGAAAGTTGCCAGTCAGGAAACCACTGACGATGCGCCCACCGTCGGTGGGCTTCAGCGCCCGACCCTTCAGCTCGGCGTACTTGCGGTTCAGCAGGGTCGAAATGATGGTGGCGTAGGTGGAGGGCCTGCCGATGCCGCACTCTTCCAGTGCCTTGACGAGGCTCGCCTCTGTGTACCGGGCCGGTGGTTCCGTGAAGTGCTGCTCCGGCTTGACCGCTTCGAGTGGCAGCAGGTCGCCCTGTTGCACCGCCGGCAGCTTCACATCGGTGTCGTCGTCTGCGGCGTCGTCCCGGCCTTCCAGGTACACCGCAATGAATCCGGGGCTCACCAGCGTGGAGCCCGTGGCCCGGAAGCGGCCAGCCTCCGCCCGGAGCGCCGGCACCAGGTCCACGGCAAGCATGTCGTAGACGGCGGGCTCCATCTGCGAAGCGATGGTGCGTTTCCAGATCAGGCTGTACAGCTTGTACTGCTCATCCGTCAGGAAACTCCGCAGTTCTTCGGGTATCCGGCGAATACTGGTGGGGCGAATGCCTTCGTGAGCTTCCTGGGCGTTCTTCGCTGAGGTCTTGTAGACATTGGGCTGGGCCGGCAGGCTGGCTTTGCCATACCGCTCCACGATGAGGGACCGGATATCCTCCACAGCCTCCTTCGCCAGGCCCACGGAGTCGGTACGCATATAGGTAATGAGACCGACGGTGCCTTCCGGGATCGTCATGCCCTCGTAAAGTTTCTGCGCCACCTGCATGGTATTGCGCGCCCGGAAGCCCAGCTTGCGGGAGGCCTCCTGCTGCAGCGTCGAGGTGATGAACGGCGGCGCGGGACGCCGGCGCCGCTGGCTCCGCTCGACCGCCTTGACCAGCAGGTTGCCCCCGGCAGCGGCCTCCAGCGTCTGCCGGGCTTCGGTTGCCTGGGTCGCGTTCTGAAAGCTGAAGATCTCGGGCTTTTCCCGATTGAAGGTGTCCACCACCTTCCGGCCCGCGTACTCCAAAAGTCGTGCAGCGAAGACCGCCGGTGGCTTGCCCGTGGCAGCCTCGATGGACCAGTACTCCTGGCTGCGGAACGCCTCGATTGCTTCCTCGCGTTCCACCAGCAGGCGCAGCGCCGGACTCTGGACCCGGCCGGCCGACAGTTTCGGGCTGATCTTGCGCCACAGCAGTGGCGACAGCTTGAAGCCGATCAGATGGTCCATTGCCCGTCGCGCACGGTAGGCATTGACGAGATCCATCGACACCTCACGGGGCTGCTGAATGGCCTCCCGCACCTCCCGTTCGGTGATTTCGTAGAACACGACCCGATAGACCTTGCGATCCTTGAGCAGGCCCCGCTCACCGAGAATTTCCTGGAGGTGCCAGGAGATAGCCTCTCCCTCCCGGTCCGGGTCCGTCGCCAGGTAGAGCGCGTCACCCTTTTTGAGAGCACTCACGATGGCCGCGATGTACTTCTCTTTCTCCTCAGCCACGGTGTACTTCATCAGGTACCCCTGCTCGGGATCGACAGCGCCATCCTTCTCGAGGAGGTCCCGCACATGGCCATAGGAGGCCAGCACCTTGAAGTCCTTGCCCAGGTACTTCTCGATGGTCTTGGCCTTGGCGGGCGACTCGACGACGACGACGTTGGCCATTCGATGCCTCTATAGACGACGAAGCCGCGACACTAGCGCGGCTTGGTTAAAATGTTGTGCTGAGCCGGCTCAGTTCATTGCGCCGGTGCTCTCCTCGAAGACCAGATCTTCCATACGGGAGAAGGCGGTTTCCTGCCCCGGCTGGGCGAACAGGACCATCAGCACGACCCACTTCACCTGCTCCTTGTCGACGGTCCCGGAGCCCAGCGCCATCAGCCGATCGATGACCACCTCGCGCTGCGCGGGGGAGAGGATACCGATTTGCTCCAGGTACAACAGGTAACCCCGGCACTCGAGGTCGAGGCGGCGCAATTCCACTTCGTTGTAGACCCGGATGGAGCGGTCGCCCGGAACGCCCGCAAAGGGAGCGCTGGTCTCGCCGAGGCCGTCGAGCCAGTCGAGGGCGCTGTCCACCTCGGGTTCGCCGAAGCCGGCCTTCAGCAACTCTTCCCGCAGGACATCCTGATCGGCGGCCCCCGGTCTGTAGTCGGGCGGCTCCTGATCCGAGTAGGTCTCGAAGAGGTACAAGAGCACGTCGAGAACGGTATCGCTCATGCGTCGACTCTCCTGTTCTTGTCTGCTCTTTGATAGCGGCCACCGGAGAGCGCCCGCACCGAACCCTGCATTTCCAGCAGAAGAAGCATGGAGGAAACGTCCCCGATCGTCAATCCGGAGCGGGCGACGAGGGTGTCTGCGTCCACCGGATCCCACGCCATTGCTGCCAGCAACCCCGCGTACTCAGCGGCATTTTCTACTGGGCAGTCAGTCGCTTCCGGCGTCGATTCTGCGCGTTCCGGCGCATCGTCCATGCCGAGCATGGCCAGCAGACCGCCCAGTTCTTCCACGATGTCGGCCGCGGTCTCCACCAGTTTGGCGCCGTTGCGGATCAGGCGGTGGCAGCCCCGGGCGACGGGATTATGTATGGATCCTGGAATGGCGAACACGTCCCGGCCCTGCTCCAGGGCATGGCGGGCGGTGATCAGTGCGCCGCTGCGCACGCCAGCCTCTACGACCAGAGTGCCGACGGCCAGCCCGCTGATCAGCCGGTTGCGCCGCGGAAAGTTCCCGCGATGCACGGCGGTGCCCGGGGCGAACTCGGAAACGATGGCGCCGCCTGTGGCGATGATCTCGGCGGCGAGGCTCTCGTGGTGTCGGGGATACACGATGTCGGGACCCGTGCCGCACACGGCGACAGTCCGGCCCCCGACTGCCAGAGCGCCGCGATGAGCCGCGGCATCGATGCCTTCTGCCAGACCGCTCGTGATGCAGAAGCCCCGGGCAGCCAGGTGAGACGCAAAGTCCCGGGCGGTCTCGGCGCCAGCCGGGGTTGCATTGCGGCTGCCAACGATGGCGAGCTGGGGCAGGGACAGGGCCGCCACGGCGCCGCGGATGAACAACTGGGGCGGCGGTCGCGGAATCTCCCGGAGCAGTGCCGGGTAGCCGGCATCTCCAGGTGTCAGGACCTGGACGTCGGAAGTGTCAGGCCGGCTACTGGTGGGCACCATGGCTCCTGCGGCTCACCGCAGGAGCCTGCCCGCTGGGCAGGGAGGGGCGGGAGCGTCAGCTCGGGTTACGGACCTTGTCGAGGATGTGTATCGGGCCCTCAGCTTCCATGATCAGGGCGTAGCTGAGGCGGTCGTAAGACCGGAAGACCATTAGAGTTCCCGCCCGCTCGTCCGGCAACTGCACTTTCCGGCCAAAAAGGCCGGAATCGATGGGATCAGTCACCCGATCGCCCACCTGCCACACGGTCAGCACGCTGCCGGGCACGAGCCCGTCCCGGGTGCCGCGGTTGAGCACCACCACTTCGTATTGACCAATCTGGGTCACCTCGCCCGAGACATGCACGATGCGGCCCTCAACAGGCCGGTCGGGCGCCCGGGGCTCGAACTGCATGGGGAGTGGTGGCGCCTGAGGAACCAGGCGATCACCCTTCAGGGCTTCCCGCTGGGAATTGCTGAGGACCAGGGTGGCGGGATCGCCGGCCTGGCGAAACTGGCCATCCGCGACAAAGATGCCTTCATAACCCAGGACCGCACCATCGTCCGGATCCACCAGCTTGTCGCCAATGTGGACAACGCTATAGAGGGTTTGCTCCTTGCCCGTCGCGCCGCGGACGTAGGCGTCGTTGCCGGAGGCGCCGACCAGGTGATCGTCCCGGAGGGCAACGATGTGGGGCAGGCTGTCGATTTCATCCTTGGCGAGGACCACGCCCTTGCCCAGGAAGGACGCGATGGTCTCGTAGGGGATGGTGTCGACCGCCGTGGTCAGTTGTTCTTCCCGGATCCGGGGTGAAAGACGCTCAGTCCCGCTGGCCGTGGCGCCGCCCCCGCGGGTGCTGCGAATCTGGGGCTGCCCGTCCACGTAGACGAGGGTCAGGAGGTCGCCGGGGTAGATGAGGTGCGGGTTCTCAACCTGGGGGTTCACGTACCAGATTTCCGGCCAGTACCAGGGATCCCGGAGGAACATGCCGGAGATCCCCCAGAGGGTGTCCCCGGGCTTCACGACATAACTGTCGGGATGGGAGGGGTTCAGCGGAATTCCACCCCCCTGCTGCGCAGCCAGGCCGCCAGCGCCCGTTGCCAGCGCCAGACACAGGAGCAACGCAGCGGCCGACCGGCCGTCATTCCGGAAAATTTTCATGGGGACTCCATGCTTTAAACTGTGCGCCCGGGGAACCCAGCCCGAGCCTGAACTTAAGAGGCCAAGCGGCAGCAGATGTAGCATAAAATCAAGCCACTTACATAGCACTTATGGCCAAACTGTGAAGCTCGCACCATGGCGCTCCTGAAAATCCTTGAGTACCCCGATCTCCGGCTCCGGATTACGGCCTCCCCCGTGCCGGCGGTCACGGCGGAGATCCGGCAACTGGCGGCGGACATGCTGGAAACGATGTATGCGGCCCCGGGCGTTGGCCTGGCCGCTACCCAGGTAGACCGGCACATCCGCCTGGTTGTGATCGATATCTCGGACACCCGGGACCAGCCCCACGTGCTGATCAATCCGGAGATCGTCGCCCGGGAAGGTGTTGAGACCGGCGATGAGGGTTGCCTGTCGGTGCCGGGCGTTACGGAAGGGGTGGAGCGGGCTGCCCGCGTCCGCGTCCGGGCCCTGGACACTGCGGGCAAGACTATTGAGTTCGAGGCAGACGGCTTGCTCGCCGTGTGCATCCAGCACGAGATGGATCACCTCGTGGGTAAGCTGTTTGTCGACTACCTTTCGGAACTGAAACGGCAGCGCCTGAAAAAGAAAGCAGCCAAGGCCCGGCGGCAGGACGGCGCGGCGCAGCCGACAGCACCGGGTCCGTCCCGCGACCGGACGCCAGCCATCTGAACGGTCGCGTGGTCTTTGCCGGGTCGCCGGCTTTTGCCACTCCCACGCTCCAGCGCCTGGCCGATCTCGGCCACGTGCCCGTTGCGGTCCTGACCCAGCCCGACCGCCCCGCCGGCCGGGGCCGCACGGTGGCCCCCGGACCCGTCAAGCAACTGGCCCTGACGCTGGGGATCCCGGTGCTCCAGCCCTCAAGCCTCAAGACTGACGCCGCTCAGGCCGAGCTGCGGGCGTTGGCACCGGACCTCATCGTCGTTGTGGCCTATGGCCTTCTGTTGCCAGCCGCCCTGCTGGCCCTGCCGCGCCGGGGCTGCGTCAACGTGCACGCGTCCCTGCTGCCCCGGTGGCGGGGAGCCTCTCCGATCCAGGCGGCCATTCTGGCGGGTGATGCCGAAACCGGGGTCAGCATCATGCAGCTCGAGGCCGGTCTGGATTTAGGGCCCGTCTATGCCACCGCCAGGCTGACCATTGGCAGCGACGAAACGGCGGCTGAGCTCGAGGCCCGACTCGCTCTGCTGGGCGCCGACACGCTGGCAACGCTTCTCGACCCGCTGCTTGCCGGGCAGCTGACGCCCGCGCCCCAGCCCGCTGAAGGTGCTACCTACGCGGGCCGCATCAGCAAGGCAGAGGCCCGGATCAACTGGCAACTGCCTGCCGTCGGGCTCGCCCGCCGGGTGCGTGCCTTCAGCTCCTGGCCCGTCGCCGAGACACTGCTGGACGGCCAGCAGCTGCGGTGTTTCGCCAGTGAGCCCGCTGCCGACGACCGTGCGGCTGACGGCGTGCCCGGCACCATCGTCGCCACCGGTGACGGCGGAATCCTCGTGCAGACCGGGACGGGACAACTGTGGCTCCGGACTGTCCAGCTGCCCGGCCGTCAGCGGGTGGCTGGCGCGGACTTTGCCCGGGGCCGCGCGCTGGTCGGCAAAGTCCTCGGCTGATGCTGGGCAGCGCATGAGCGCGGGTGGGCTCACCCGGGCCCTCGCGGCGCGGGCGGTGGCGGGCGTTCTGGCCCGGGGCCAGACCCTCGATGCGGCCCTGGACGCTCTCCTCGCCGGGACTGATCCCGGGGTGCGCTCCCTGGCGGACAGGGATCGCGCCCAGGTGCGGGCCCTGGCCTTCGGCGCCATCCGCAGTCACCACCGGCACCGCGCCCTGCTCCAGGCCCTCCTCGATCGACCACTGAAAGGCGGGGACTGCACGCTGGAGGCCTTGCTCTCCGTCGGGCTGTTCCAGCTCGCGGATCCGGAACAGCCCGATCACGCGGCAGTGTCTGCAACGGTGGAGGCCACCCGGCTGCTGGGCCAGGAACGGGCGGCGGGGCTCGTGAACGCCACCCTGCGTCGCTACCAGCGGGAGGCCCCCGCGCTGCTCGACCGGCTGCGGGCAGAGCCGGCGGCCTGGCATTCCCATCCCGCCTGGCTCCTTGAGCAGTTGCGCAGGGACTGGCCCGACCACTGGCAGCAGATTGCCGCCGCGAATCAGCAGCACCCGCCGCTCTGGCTGCGGGTGAACCGGAACCGGGCGAGCGTCAGCGATTACGCCGCGCGGATCGGGTTGGAGCTTGGCTTGCGTGCTACGCCGCTGGACGGCTTCCCGGACGCCCTGAAGCTTGAAGTCGCTGTGCCGGTGCAGCGCCTCCCGGGCTTTGCCGACGGGCTGGTGAGCGTGCAGGATCCCGCCTCCCAGCTCGCGGCCCCTCTGCTGGCGCCGGAGCCGGGGATGCGGGTGCTCGATGCCTGTGCTGCGCCGGGCGGCAAGACCGGCCATCTGCTCGAGTACGCCGGCGGTCAACTCGACCTCACAGCGCTGGATATCTCGCCACAAAGACTCACCCAGGTTGAAAGCAACCTGCGGCGGCTCGGGCAGCGGGCAATAGTTCTGGCCGGCGATGCGACGGAGCCTGCCACCTGGTGGGATGGCCGGCCTTTCGACCGCATCCTTCTGGACGCACCCTGTACCGCGACCGGCGTGATCCGGCGGCACCCGGACATCAAGCTGCTGCGCCGGGCCGCGGACCTGCCGGCGCTGGTCAGCCGCCAGCGCCTTCTGCTCGAGCGGCTCTGGCCCCTGCTGAAGCCGGAGGGTCGCCTCCTGTACAGCACGTGCTCGTTGCTGCGGGTGGAAAATCAGGCCCAGGTGAGCCGCTTCCTGGCCGAGGTCCCTGCCAGGCTCGAGGCCGGGACGCCCCACCCGGGTTTGCAGCTGCTGCCCGGGGAGCGGGATACCGACGGTTTCTACTATGCTCTAATGACACCAGGCACCAGGGAGCTGGGAACCGGCTGAGCCCGCCCATCACGCTGCGCCCGGGATACCACTGACGTGCAGAAAAAAACCAGTCGTCATCCCGGCCCCTTTGCGGCACGCGCTGCCCTCGTTGGCCTGCTGTGCGCGGGGGCCCTGCAGGCCCAGGAAACGGGTCTCGAGATCCGCAATGCCAGCACCCGCCTTGATGCCGGCGTCTGGTATCTCGCCGCCCGCATCGACTACCGCCTGAACCGGGACACGCTGGACGCCCTCCAGAACGGCATACCCCTCACCTTCGAACTGCGGATCGAAGTGACGGAAGACAGGAACTGGCTGCCTGATGAGGAGGTGGCAGCCCTGCGCCAGTACTTCGAACTGTCCTGGCAGCCGCTCTCCCGCGGCTATCTGGTGCGCAACAAGAACAGCGGGGACCAGCGCGCCCACACCACGCTCTTTGCGGCGC
The DNA here is from genome assembly GCA_945872065.1 of Arsukibacterium tuosuense. Lineage (GTDB taxonomy): Bacteria > Pseudomonadota > Gammaproteobacteria > Steroidobacterales > SHZI01. Next base: position 3,828 of record CAMBYH010000052.1, on the reverse strand, counting down.
TTAATGACCTGGGCCGGATCACGGCCCTGCCTCTCATCGATGCGGCACTCATCGAAGCAGACAAGGACTACCAGGTGCGGCTCCGCGCCGTGCTGGACCAGCAGCAGCTTCCGGGACCGCTGCGCATGCTGGCCTTCTGGGACGATGATTTCACCCTCGAAAGCGAGTGGTACCGGTGGAACCTGCGCACCGGCCAGGCCCTGTGAACGGCACGGTCAGCCGCGTCGTCAGGCGCTACGGGACCGTTACCGTGGCCACGGGCGGCGTCCTGCTGGGCATCGCCGCCCTGGTCATGCTGGGACGCTACGCGTCGAGCCCGGCCGAGTTTGGCCGCCGTCACGTGCTCATCCTGGCGGTGAATGCCGTGGCGGCTGCCACGCTGCTCGGCCTGATCATCGTCAACCTGTTCCAGCTGGTCCGGGCCTACCGGCGCCGGGCGCCCGGGGCGCGGCTGCGGGCCCGCCTCGTAGCGATGTTCGTTGGTCTCACGCTGGCCCCCCTGCTGGTCGTCTACTTCTTTGCCCTGCAGTTCGTGAACGGCGGTATCGACAGCTGGTTCGATTCGGACCTTGAACAGGAGCTGTCCTCAGCCCTGCGCATGAGCCGGGAATCTCTGGAAGTTCAGGCCACGTCCCGTCTGCAGCAGACCGGCGCCCTCGCCGCGGCGCTGGGTAATCTGGATGGTGACGCGCTGTCCCGCGCCCTCAGTGTGCTGCGCGCCGATGCCGGGGCCGAAGAGCTGACCGTGTTCACCACCGGGCTGCGCGTCGCGTCATCGAGTTCCCGCCTTGGGACTCTGCCGCCGAGCCTGTCCGAAGACGCGCTGAACGAGCTGGGGCTGAACCAGCGTTTCGTTGCTCTGGAACCCCAGGGCAACGCGCGCTATCAGGTGCGGACAGCAGTGACCATGCCCGCCGACCTGTCCCAGCCAGGCCAGCGCTATCTGCAGGCCGTGTTTCCGATCAGTGACCGGCAGGGACGCCTTGCGGATGCCGTGCAGGACACCTACACCCGCTACACCGAGTTGCGCTATCTGCGGGGACCCCTCAAGGACAACCTGACGATCACCCTCTCTCTGGTGCTGCTGCTATCCCTGACGTCGGCGGCGGCGGGTGCCTTCTACCTTGCCCGACGCCTGTCCGCGCCCATCGAGTCCCTGGCAGCGGGCACCGAAGCCGTGGCCAAGGGCGACTTCGACACGCGCCTCCCGCCCGGCAGCGCCGACGAAGTGGGCTTCCTCATTGATTCCTTCAACGGCATGCTCGAACGCCTCGGCCGGGCCCGGGAGGAAAATCGCACCAGTCAGCAGCAGCTCGAGCGGGAGCGGGCCAACCTGGCGACGATTCTTGGCAGGCTCTCCACCGGCGTCATTGCCATTGGCCCGGAGGGCCGCATCCGGATCGCCAACGACGCGGCCGGCGCCATCCTCGGTCTGGATCTGGCCTCCCGGGCCGGCGCTTCACTGGACGAGATTGCGGCGACGGGCCTGCTCCCGGGCCAGTTTGTCGCTGCCTGCCTGCCCCATCTCGGGGGCGAGCCCCGCGAGTGGCGGGGCCAGATCGTGCTGCGCACGGATGGTGCCCGGCGCATCCTGAACTGCGCCAGTTCCCCGCTCCCCGGCGATGCTGAAGGGGCCGCAGAACCCGTTGCCGGGGCTTTTCGCTCCGGGGCCATCATCGTCTTCGATGACGTGACGGAGTTGCTCGTCGCCCAGCGCGAAGCGGCCTGGGGCGAGGTCGCCCGGCGGCTGGCCCACGAAATCAAGAACCCCCTGACACCCATCCGGCTGGCTGCCGAGCGCATCCGCCGCCGCTACCTTCCCACCATGGACGAAGAGGACGGCCAGGTGCTCGATCGCTCGACGCACACGATCGTCCAGCAGGTCGAAGCCATGCGGGACATGGTCAACGCGTTCAGCGAGTACGCGCGCGCACCCGCAGTGTCCGTGGCCCGGGTGGACCTGAGCCAGCTGGTGCGGGAGGTCGCCTGGCTCTACCGGGCCCAGGAAGGTCAGCCGACGGTTCAGCTTAAGCTGGAGGATGGTCTCGAAGTGGAAGCCGATGCAGTGCGCGTCCGGCAACTGCTGCACAACCTCATCCGCAACGCGCAGGAAGCGCTGGAGGGGCAACCCGAGGCTATCGTGGAAATCGGAGCGCGGAGCGTCGCCGACGGCGAACGCCAGTTTGCCGAGATCACGGTCACGGACAACGGGCCAGGTATCGATGCCGAGGTGCTGGCCCGCCTCTTCGAGCCTTATGTAACCAGCAAGAAAAAGGGCACGGGGCTGGGACTGGCCATTGTGAAGAAGCTGGTGGAGGAACATGGTGGCACCGTGGCTGCCGAGAACCTGCCAGACCGGGGGGCCCGTCTCGTCGTGAGGCTGCCCGTCCGGGCAGTCATCCGCGATGCACTGAGCGAGTCCCGGGTGAACCTGGCAGACAACTGGAAGGAAAGAGCATGACTGCCGCACACATCCTCGTGGTCGACGACGAGGCCGATATTCGGGCCACCATCAGCGATATCCTGGAGGACGAGGGCTACGCGGTCAGCGTAGCCGCGGATGCCGCTGCTGCCCGGGTCGAAGTTGGCCGCGCCCGGCCGGACCTCATTCTGCTGGACGTCTGGATGCCCGATGTGGATGGCATTACGCTGCTGCGCGAGTGGGCTCGGGAAGGGGCGCCCCGTTGTCCCGTGGTCATCCTCTCGGGACACGGCACCGTCGAAACTGCCGTCGAAGCTACGCGGCTCGGCGCGGTCGACTTTGTGGAGAAGCCACTGTCGCTGGCTAAACTTCTGCGCACCGTCGAGAAGGCCCTCGACAAGGCCCCCGAGCCCCGTCGCCCGGCGCCCCGCACCCTCCTGCCGAAGCGTCTGGCCCCCGGTGGCCGCAGTCCGCTGATGCGGGCCCTGCGGGAGCAGGCGGCAGCAGTTGCGCCACGCCACGAACCGGTCCTGATCGTGGGCGAACCCGGCTCGGGCCGGACGGTGGTTGCCCACTACCTCCACGACCTTGCCGGTGGCGGTCAGCGGCCCTTCGTCACGCTGGCGGGGGCCTCTGTGCCGGAGGAGAACGCAGCAGCGCAGCTCTTCGGCAGCGGGGTGGGGCCAGACCTGCAGCCCGGCGCCTTCGCTCAGGCGGCAGGCGGCACGCTCTTTCTGCGGGACCTGCAGGACCTGAGCTCCGGCGCGCAGCGCCTGCTGGCCGGGGCCCTGGAGCAGGGCGGTTACGTCCCCCTGGGCCAGTCGGTGCCGGTGCCCCTGGCAGCAAGGGTCATCGGCTCGCTGGCCACGGAGGGCGCCAGTCTGGTGCGTCCGGAACTGCTGGCAAGCCTCGCCGAACTCGAGTTGCGGGTGCCGCCGCTCCGGGACCGGCACGAGGATGTGCCTGAACTACTGCGCTATGCCGCGGACCGCTTCGTGGACGAGGACGGATTGGCGTTCCGGCGCTTCGGACTGGCGGCCCAGAACCGTCTGCGCCATTACCCCTGGCCAGGGAACGTGCGGGAACTCACCAACCTCGTGCGGCGTCTGCTGGTGGCCGGAGGCCCGGAGGAAATCAGCCTGGCGGAACTCGAGAAACAACTTGTGCCCATCACCGGCCTCGCGGAACCGCTGGTCAAGCAGGACCTCCTCAGCCTGCCCCTGCGGGAGGCCCGGGAGAAATTCGAGCGGGCTTATCTGATGCAGCAGCTGGCGTTGTCGGGCGGCCGCGTGGGCCTGCTGGCGAAGCGGGTCGGCATGGAGCGCACGCACCTCTACCGAAAACTCCGCGCCCTCGGCGTCGATTTCCGGCAGATCACCGAAGAAGAGTAGGAGCGCCTTTAGGCG
>CAMBYH010000051.1 GCA_945872065.1 Arsukibacterium tuosuense | reverse complement strand
TGAGACGCTCCTCAAAGGAGACCCCGGTCGCGCCTAAAGGCGCTCCTACGGGCGCAAACACCCACAGCAGCGGCAGCAGCGCGAGCCCCGCAATCGCCACTTCCTTCGTCAGTAGTGCCAGCAGAAACAGCAGGGGACTCGCCAGCAGCTGCCAGGTCAGGCCCTCATCCCGCCAGCGCAGCGCCAGGTGCAGTGCCGGAACCAGCAGCAGCGTGGCCAGCAGGTCGCTCCGCCCCGCGACCCAGCTCACGGACTCCGTGTGGATGGGGTGCACCGCGAACAACGTGGCCGCAGCGATGGCCGCCAGTTCCCCCTCGCCATTACGACCCACCAGACGCCGGGCCAGCAGCGCGACGAAGAGTGTGGTCAGCATGTGATACAGCACGTTCATGGCGTGGGGCCCGATGGCGGAGCCCGGGCCAAAGAGCCAGGCATCCAGCAGGTACGTGACCACGACGACGGGCCGGTAGTAGGCGTAGGACCACTGGGGAATGCCCGCCGGGGGCTGCAGGAGGTCGGCGAAACTCTGGAAGGACGGCAACTGCTGGGTCACCAGAATCTGGTCGTCCCAGACGAGTGCGGCCGTCGGCGCCACCAGGTAGGCGAGGCCCGCGGCCAGCAGGGGCAGCCATCTGAGCAGAGAGTGGGTCATGCCGGCTTGCTGGCAAAAAAGAGCAGGTTCTCGCCCCAGGTCGGCGGCAGCAGTGCGCGACCGGAGAGGCAAGCCAGCGCCGTGGGCCCAATCACCACCGGCAGCTGTAGCCAGGTTGGAATACCCCGCACGTAGGGCACGTCCCACCAGCCGTCGGCGGATTCCCGGTAGAGCGAGAGGCCCGCAGCGCGGAGCAGTTCCAGCCAGGTGTCCCGGTCCAGCAGTGAGCAATGCGTGGGGTCCTTCCGGGCGTACCAGTCGTCGCCCTTCACGCGCGCGCCGAGGGATCCGGTGTAGGGCATGGAGATGAACAGCGTGCCGCCGGGACGCAGCAGCGCGGCGGCTCTGCGCAGCGCGAGCGCGGGATCCCGCAGGTGCTCAAACACATACTTCGCCATCACCAGATCGAAGCTGCCGGGCGTCAGGGTTGTGGGGAAGCCCTGGTCCACGTCGGCCACGACGCAGCGGGAGCGGGGAGCGAAGTGCGCGGCCTCCCGAATGGCGTAGTCGGAGATATCCACGCCCCAGGTCTCGTACCGCTCCTCGAGGCGGGCCAGGGTGAAGCCGTGGCCGCAGCCGATCTCCAGAACCCGGCGACCTCCCGTGCGTCGCAGGCAGGCGTCCGCCATACCGGCGTACCAGCGCACCGACCACCAGTGGGAACTGAAGCGCTGCAGGCCCCGGGTCCCGTAGGTCTCGCGATAGTAGGCTTCGGTGTACCGGGATTCCGTCATCGCTGGAGATGATAGCGCGTCAGGCCCGAAGCTCTAGGCCAGCAGCTCTGCGGCCGCCGTGAGCACCGAGGCGGTGCGGAGCTCCGTCATGCACGCCACATTATGTGGACAGAGTGGCACCCGGCCCTGGCGGGTGCAGGGACTGCAGGGCAGGCCCACGCGCACCAGGCGATGGGCCTGCCCGACGGGCGCCCACTTGCGGAACAGACCGGAGCCGAACAAGCCCACTGTCGGTGTGCCGACGCCATAGGCCAGATGGAGCACGCCCGTGTCGGCGCTCAGCGCGAGGGCGCAGCGCTGGAGCAGCGCTGCGGTTTGCGGCAGGGACGTGCGGCCGATCAGGTTGGTGACCTGGCCGGGCGGGAGCAGTGCCTTGATCTGCACGCCGGCCGCAGCGGCGTCGGCACCTCCGAGCAGGAGCAGGTGACAGCCCTGCTTCGCGAGTGCCGCGCCCACTTCCCCGTAGCGTGCTGGTGCCCAGCGCCGGTAAGGGCCGCCCGCGCCGGGCAGCAGGGCAACCACCCGGGACAGCCGGTCCGGCAGCGCGGACCGGGCAAAGTCGGCGGCGTCCGCGCCCACGGCCAGGAAGGGCGTGTCGGGAGCAAAGGCCAGTTCCCGGCCGAGCAGCGCGGTGCCAAGGCGGAGAAAGGCGCGCACTTCGTAGGCCTCTTCGTCGTGGTCGGCGGCGTGGGTCAGCAGGCGGCCCCGGCCCAGCGTGCGGAAGCCGCACAGCCACCGGGGCTGGAGCGCATTCGCCAGGACCGTGCTCAGGTGATGGTACTGCTCGGTGTCGATGATCAGGTCGTAGGGCTGCTGGCGGAGTGTGCGCCAGGTCTGCAGCGGCTCGGCGTCGTAGCGCAGGACCCGGAGGGCACCAGCGTGTTGCGGGTTCAGGGCGAAGGCCCCGGCGTTGCGCCGTTCTGCGAGCACGTCGAAGTGCGCGTGCGGCCACGCGGCCCGCAGCGCGTCGAGCAGGGGCCAGAGCAGCAACGCGTCGCCGAGCCCGCCGGGGCGAATCACGAGCACGCGACCGGGTTCAGTCAGCGGCTCGTCGGTTTTGCCGGCTGCGCGAGGCCTGACGGACCGCAGCAGTGCACCACCCACCCGCCGGTCGAGCGCCTGAAGGAGGCGCAAGCGGGGCGAAATGGCGACCGGCGTGGACACTGACGCCCGCATCAGCCCGTGGCGAAATAGACAACCGCGACCATGCCCGCCAGCACCAGGTAGCTCGCCCGGTCCCGGAGCGCGAAGACCACCGGGTCGGAATGCAACTCGCCCCGCAGGGCCAGGAACCACACCCGCAGGATCCAGTAGAGCAGCAGGGGGCAGAGCAGCCACAGGGCATCGGGCTCGACGTAACGGCTCCGGATCGGCTCGCTGCTCACGTAGAGCGCCAGCACGAGGATCGACAGCATGCCGGCGGCCGGCCCCATCGCGGCGAAGGCCTCCCGGTCCCGGGGCCGGTAAGCCCGGGCAGATTCCACGTGGGGCGCGGCCTCAAGCTCTGTCAGCCGCTTGGCCAGCGCGAGGGACAGGAACAGGAACATGGAGAACGCGAGCAGCCAGGACGAGACCGCCACACCCGCCGCCGCACCGCCGGCGAGCAGGCGCAGGGAGTAGAGCCCGGCGAGCAGGATGACATCCACCAGCAGCAGGCGTTTCAGCCACAGGGTGTAGGCCGCGCTGGCGAGCACATAGATGAGCAGCAGGATGACCGTGTCCCGGCTCAGCGTGAGCACCGCCAGCCCGCAGCCAAGACCCACCAGCAGCGGTCCGCCGAGCTGACCCCACAGGGGTTTCAGACGGCCGTCGGCAAAGGGCCGCCGGCGTTTGTCGGGATGGCCCCGGTCTGCCTCCAGGTCGAGGAGGTCATTGAGCAGATAGGTGCCGGAGGCCACCAGGGAGAAGGCCGCGATGGCGAGGAGGACCTGGGTGGCCACGCCGGGCTGCAGCCAGGCCTGGCCCACCAGTGCGGGAACGGCCAGCAACAGGTTCTTGGACCACTGGTGGGGACGAAGTGCTTCGAGCAGTGCTGGCAAGGGCATCTCCTGGGATTAGTATACGCACCTGATGTTCTCCGGCCTTTTTCAGCGCCTCCGTTATGGTGAACCCGTCGTCGTCGTGTCCGGGCTGCCCCGTTCCGGCACGTCGATGCTGATGGCGATGCTCGAGGCCGGCGGCCTCCCGCTGCTGACCGACGCGAAGCGCCACGCGGACCCGGACAATCCCCGGGGCTACTTCGAAATGGAGAGCGTCAAGAGTCTCGGTGAGCAGCAGGACAAGGCCTGGGTCCGCAATGCCCGGGGCAAGGGGCTCAAGGTGATCTCCTACCTCCTCAAGGAACTCCCCGACGACAACGCCTACCGGGTGCTGTTTGCCCGTCGGGATCTTGCCGAGGTGATCCGCTCCCAGAACGTGATGCTGGAGCGACAGCAGCAGCCGAACCCGGTGGACGACGCGAAGGCCCTCGACCTGTTTCGCAAGCACCTCGTCAACGTCCAGCTGTTGATGCGCAGCAGGCGCAACTTCCGGCTGCTGGAGGTGGCCCATCGGGACGCGCTGGCGGATCCCCGGCGCACCGCGGTCGCGATCAACGCATTTCTTGGCGGCCGGCTCGATGTGGAGCGCATGGCGGCAGTGGTCGATCGGGAGCTGTATCGCAATCGCGCCTGATACGATGCCCTGGTGAAGATGGAATGTTTTTCCCGGATCGCGATGCGGATCGCGCGTGAACGCGCTCCTACGGTGCTGGTGCTGCTCCTCATCCCCCTGACGGCCGAGGCCTACGTCGGTCCGGGCGCGGGCTTTGCGGTGATCGGCTCGTTCTTCGGGGTGCTGGCGGCCCTGGTGGCCGGCGCGGTGTCCATCCTGATCTGGCCGTTCCGGTGGGTGCTGCGGACTCTCCGGCGCCGCCGACTCACGGGCAAGGCCCAGGTCCGGCGGGTGGTGGTGATTGGTCTCGACGGGCTCGATCCCACGCTGGCCGAGCGCTGGATGGCCAGCGGTGATCTGCCCCATCTCACGCGGCTGAAGGAAGAGGGCAGTTTTTCCCGACTGCGCACGACCTACCCCTCGATCTCGCCGGTGGCCTGGTCGTCGTTCATGACGGGCGTCGACCCGTCCCGGCACAATATCTTCGACTTCCTCGACCGGGACCTCCGCACCTACAAGCCGAAGCTCTCCAGTTCCGAGGTGGGCCCCTCGGCGCGGACGATGCGCGTCGGTAACTGGATCATCCCGCTGGGCAAGCCGCTGCTGCGGAACATGCGCAAGAGCCGCGCCTTCTGGAGCATCCTCGGGGACCACGGCATCACCTGCAACATCCTCCGGGTGCCCCTCACGTTTCCGCCAGAAAAATTTGCGGGCGCGATGTTGTCCGCCATGTGCGTGCCGGACCTCCGGGGCACCCAGGGCTCTTTCAGCTACTTCACGACCAACCCTGCCGAAGTGCATCGGGACGAGACGGCGCCCGAGGGCACGGGCGGCCTGCGCCTCCTGATCAGCCTGACGGACGGGGAATTTGTGACGGCGTTACCGGGGCCGGACAATTCACTCCGGGCCGATAACGCCACGCTCCTGCTGCCCTTCACCCTGCGGCCCGACTTTGCCAGGAAGGAGGCGAAGCTGGTTATCGGCGGCCAGAAAGTCCGGCTGAAGGAAAAGGAATATTCGCCCTGGATCCGGCTCGTGTACAAGGCGGCCCCCGGCATCCACGTGCACGGCATCGCCCGGTTCTACATCACGAAGATGGCGGAGACGGCGGCCGGTCCGGAGCTGGGCCTGTATGTCACGCCCATCAACATCGACCCCGGTAATCCAGCGCTGCCGATTTCCTGGCCCGGCTACTACTCGGTGTACCTCTCCAAGCTGATCGGCGAGTTCGCCACCCTCGGTCTGGCCGAAGACACCTGGGCGCTCAACGAGGGGGTGATCGACGAGGAGGCGTTCATCCAGCAGACCCTGGACCAGCACGGTGAGCGGGAGCAGATGTTCTTCAACGCCCTGAAGAAGTCCCGGGAGGGCGTGGTGGCCTGCGTCTTCGACGGCACCGACCGTCTGCAGCACATGTTCTTCCGCTATCTGGAGGACGATCACCCGGCGAACCGGGGCAAGGACGTCGAGAAGTACCGGCACGCCATCCGGGACATGTACCGGCGCGCCGACGACATGGTGGGCCGGGCGCGGGCCGAGCTGCGCGCCGACGATCTCCTGCTGGTGATTTCCGATCACGGCTTCCAGAGCTTTCGCCGGGGCGTCAACCTGAACACCTGGCTCCGGGACCAGGGCCTGCTGGCCCTCAACGGCGACGCTACCGAATGCGGCGACTGGTTCGACAACGTCGACTGGTCCCGCACGAAGGCCTACGCGTTCGGGCTCGGCGGCGTCTACATCAACCTGCGGGGGCGCGAGGCCCACGGCATCGTGGCGCCGGGGGAGGAGTTCCAGGCCCTGAAGCGCCAGATCATCGCGGGCCTGTCCGGCATCGTGGATGCGGAGACCGGCAAGGTGGCCATCACCGACATGTTCGACGTGGACAAGGTCCACACCCGGGGCCCCTACCAGGCGGGTGGCCTGGACCTGATCGCGGGCTACAACACGGGCTACCGGGCCTCCTGGGAAGGCGCCACCGGGCGGGTGACGAACAGCGTCTTTACTGACAACACCAAGGCCTGGAGCGGTGACCACTGCGTCGATCCCCGGCTGGTGCCCGGCGTGCTCTTTGCCAACCGTCAGGTGCTGGACGGGGATCCGGGCATCATGGATCTGGCGCCGACCATCCTCACGCTCTTCGGCGTGCCGGTGCCGGACCACATGACGGGGCGCGTACTCCCCGTGGCCCCGTGACCCCTCCCGTAGGAGCGCGTTCACGCGCGATCCCCGCGATCCCCGCGATCCTGCTTCTTTCTCTATTCGCCGTCGCGGCTAAAGCCGCTCCTACAGTCGTTCCGACGGTCGTTCCCACGACCGTCGCAGACGTGGCTGCCGCACCACCCCGCATGATCGTGCTCGGCGTGGATGGCATGGACCCGGTCATGCTCGCCCGCTTCATGGCTGACGGGGACACGCCGAATCTCAAGCGCCTGGCCGCGATGAGCGGCCTCGTGCCGCTGGCCACGGCGGTGCCGCCCCAGAGTCCGGTGGCCTGGTCGGATTTCATCACCGGCATGGATGCCGGCGGCCACGGCATCTTCGATTTCGTCGCCTTCGACCGGCAGACCCTGTCGCCCTACCTCTCGATTGCCCGCGTCGAGCCGCCTGCGCGGCAGCCCCTGGCGGTCGGCCGCTGGCGGATTCCACTGGGCACCGAGCGCACCGTGCTGCTCCGCCACGGCCAGGCGTTCTGGGAACTGCTCGACCGCCAGGGCATTCCGACCACCCTGTTTCAGGTGCCCGCCAATTACCCGCCCGTGCCAGCCGGCAAGCAGTCTCTCGCCATCTCGGGCATGGGCACCCCCGACCTGCGGGGCACCGCCGGCACCTTCTCCGTCTACACCAACGATCCCAAGATCAAGCCGGGCAGCGTCTCCGGCGGCGAGATCCGCCGCGTGAAGATCGCGGGCGGCGTGATCCGTGACGTTATCGAAGGCCCGCCCAATGGTCTCGTCGAGGGCGCACCGTTTGCGACGACACCCTTTACGGTGCGGGCGGATCCCGTCAACCCCGTGGCCCTGCTGGAGCTCGGCGGCCAGCGGGTGCTGCTGAACGCGGGAGAGTGGAGCGGGTGGCTGCCGGTCAGCTTCGACCTGCTGCCAGCCGGCATGGCCGCGGTGCCCGGGATGGTCCGGGTGCTGCTCAAGCAGGCCGCGCCCTACGTCACGCTCTATGTGAGTCCCGTGAACATCGATCCCCGGAACCCCGCCCAGACCATCGGCGCGCCCCCGGAGTGGGCGCCCGAGCTGGCGGCCCGGGTGGGGCCTTTCTATACCGAGGAGATGCCCGAAGACACGAAGGCGCTGACCGCCGGCATCTTTACGCCCCGGGAGTTCATCACCCAGTCCGGGCTCGTGCTGGAGGAACGCCGGCAGATCCTGCGCTCCGAGCTGGCCCGCTTTCAGCGCACCCCGGGGCCGAACTTCCTGTTCTTCTATCTGAGCACCGTCGACCAGCGCCATCACATGCTGGCGCGGGAGATGGCGGCGACGGGCGCGGCCCGGGACGCTAAGCTGGCCGAAGCCGTGCGCCAGACCTACCGGGAGGTGGACGTGATGGTGGGCTGGATTCTCGCTGCCCTGCAGTCCGACGCCGAAAGGCGCACCGCCTTCCTGGTGATGTCCGATCACGGCTTCGCCCACTGGCGCACCCAGGCGCACCTCAATGCCTGGCTCGAGCAGAACGGCTACCTCGTGCTCAAGGATCCCGGCAGCAGTCCGGCCCAGCGGGAACGGGACGAATGGCTGACGGGGATCGACTGGCAGCGTACCCGGGCCTTCGGCATTGGCCTGAATTCCCTGTATCTCAATGTGCAGGGGCGGGAGCGGGAGGGCATCGTGCCGCCGGAGGAGCGGGAGGCCCTGGCTCGGGAGATCGTGGCGAGGCTGGGCACCTGGCGCGATCCGGACACCGGCTCGCTGGTTGTTAGCCAGCCCCTGGTGCGGGAAGACATTTATCACGGGCCCCGGGTGACTGAGGCGCCGGATGTGCTGGTGGGTTACGCGGCAGGGTATCGCTCGTCCTGGGGCTCCAGTACCGGCAAGGTCTCTGCGGTGTTGCTCGAGCCGAACAACGAACCCTGGAGCGGCGATCACTGCATGGATTCCCGGGGAGTGCCGGGCGTGCTGCTCGCCAACCGGCCGCTGGTCGCCGGTCTGAAGCCGACCTTGCGGGACCTGCCGGTGACCATCCTGACCTTTTTCGGGATCGAGTCGCCAGCAGCGATGACCGGAAAGCCGGTATTCTCCCCGTAGGAGCGCGTTCACGCGCGATCGGAAATTTAATATGTTCGGCAAACACAAGATTGCAATTGACAAAGACCTCTGGGAAAAGATCCAGGTGCTTGCCGGCGTGGCTGGCTATTCCTCACCGGACGAGTTCGTGCTGCACGCCCTCGAGAAGCAGGTGGCGGAGTTCGCCGCCGCCGAATCGGACGAGGAGATTCGCAAGAAGCTCCGGGGGCTCGGCTACATCTCCTGAACCGTTGAGATGTGGGTCTTGATCAATCAGATCTCCGAAGCCACCCTCGGCCGGTGGTTCTCGTGGCTCGCGGCGTGGCCTGACTGGCTGCAGATCGGCCTGACGGCGGTGCCCCTCACGGTGGTTGCGCTGCTGATCTACCGGTTCTGTTCCGATCAGCCCGGCATTATCCGCACGAAGAACCGGATCAAGGCCTACCTCCTCGAGCTCTGGTTGTACAAGGACGATCCCCGGGTGCTCCTCGCCGCCCAGGGGCGGGTGTTCTGGCATTCGCTGGTCTACCTGAAGCACGCGTTGCTGCCCGTCGCGGTGCTGCTCCTGCCCGTGGGCCTGCTCACGGCCCAGATCGAGTCCCGGTTTGCCTTCCGGACGCCCACGGCTGATGAACCACTGCTGGTCGTGGCCACCGTCGCGCCTGTCGACGACCTTTTGCAGCAGTCCGCAGCGCTGGCCGCGTCCGGCATGCGCGTCGAAACGCCGCCGCTCCGGGTGACGAGTGCCGGCCAGGTGCTGTGGCGCGTCAGCGGCACCGAGGCCGGACCCCGGCAGCTGGAGGTGCGCATCGGTGCAGCATCTGCCACCCGGGAACTGCTGGTGGGTGCGACCGGTCATCCGCCGCTGGCCACCGAACTGTTTCGCGCCGACGACTGGCGGAGCCTCGCGCACCCGGCCAATCCGCCGCTCCCGGCCAACGGGGCTGTCAGTGTCCTGGTGGATTACCCGCGAGCCCGTGCCAGCTTTGCCGGCTTGTCGTCCGCCTCGTGGTGGCTGCTCGGCGCCACGCTCTTGATTGGTTTAACAATACGACGGTGGTTCGGCGTCACGTTCTAGGCTGAACGTGAACAATCGGTAATCGAATTCCGTGCGGCGTTCTCTTCGCCGCCTCCGGCCTCCCTGTCAGACTTTCCCGCATAACTTCCAAGCCGCGCTCACGCGGAGATCAGTGTGCCGATTCCCGTGCGGTCCTTGCCACGAAGACTAACTGTGTTCCGGCTGCTGCCGTCGGTGCTCATTGCCCCGTTGTTGCTTGTCGCCCTGGGCCTGGCCGGCTGCGCATCGCCGGAGGAGCGGGCCAACGAGCACGCTGCCGCCGCCGAGCAGCTGTTTGCCGCGGGGAATTTCAAGAAGGCGCGGATGGAAGCCCAGGACGCCATCGAGGTGGCACCGAAAAACGTCAAGGCCCGCCACGTTCTGGCCCAGGTGGCAGAACAGAACGGTGAGCTCGGCCAGATGCTGGGGCATCTCGAAGTGATCATCGGCGAGGATCCCAGGGACCTGCGGTCCCGGGTGCAGATGGCCACCCTGCTGCTCTACGCCCAGGACTACGCGGGTGCCGAAGGCCTCGCTGCTGCCGCGCGCCAGATCGCCCCGGATGATCCCACCGTCCGTCTGCTCGACGCGCGGCTGCTCCTCCAGAATGGCGACGTTGCCGGTGGTCTCCGGGAACTGGACTTCGTGCTCAGCAAGCAGCCCGACAATGCGGGAGCGGCGCTGATCCGCGGCGTCACGCTGGGGCTGACCAGCCCGGAGCAGGGGCTGGCTGATCTGGCCGCCTCCATCCAGCGCCTCGACTCCGTGAAAGCCATACCACTGCGGAAGGCCCGCATCGACATCTACAACCGGACCGGGCGTTTTGCCGACGTGGAGCGGGAGATCAGGGCGCTGGTCCAGGATTACCCGACGGCGGGCTATGCCAGGAACCTGGCTGACTTCTATGTGGCCCGGAAGCGGATTGACGACGCCGAGGCCGCCCTGGCCGCGGGCGTTGCCGCGAGTCCCGACGACGTGGATCTGAAGTTTGCTTACGCCCAGTTTCAGTCCCGGACCCGCAACCGGCCCGATCTGGCGGAAGCCACCCTGAAGAAGTTCATCGCCGCGACGCCCGATGACGAGCGTCTGCCCGTGATGCTGGGGACGTTTTACGAAGGTACGAACCGGGATGCGGATGCCCTGGCCCAGTATGCAGCCGTCGCGGAGCGGGTGCCCACGTCAACCGACGGACTGGCTGCCCGGGGCCGCATGGCGGTCCTGACCGTGAAGGGTGGTGACCCGGAGGGCGCACGGGTTCTCTTTGACGCCATCCTGGAAGACGCGCCGGACGACTCTGCTGCACTGCTGGGTCGCGGGCAGCTGAACCTGGCGGACGACAAACTCGAGGATGCGGTGGCGGATCTCCGCGGGGCGCTGCGCAAGGCGCCGGAGAATCCCCTGGCGCTCGGCCTGCTCGCCCAGGCGCATGTGCGGGCTGGGGAGATGCCTCTGGCGGAGGAGGCCTACCGGCAGGTGCTGAAGATCGCTCCGGGGGACACGGCAGCCCAGGTCGCGCTGGCCGATGTCCTGCTGGTTCCCGCCGCCGGCAGCGACAGCGTCCCCAACGAGCGCGTGGAGGAGGCCGAGCAGCTGTTCCGTCAGGCGATGGCCACCTACGAGGCCGTCCTGGACAGCGGCGGCGGCAGCGCGGTGCAGATCGACCGCAGCCTGATCGACCGCAGCCTGATCGATCGCAGTAGGGCCGGCAGGAATCTGGCGGCCAACAACCTGGCAGCGCTCCTGCTCGATCGGCGCAGCGATGCCACGAGTCACCAGCGTGCCCTCGAGCTGACCCGGCCCTTTGCCGACAGCCGCAACCCCCAGTTCCTGGACACCCTGGGCTGGGCGCACTACCGGACCGGTGAGCCCGCCAAGGCCGTCAAGTACCTGGAACTCGCGCTGGCGGTTGGCGGCGACAATGCCGTGGTCCGCTATCACCTCGGGATGGCCTACCTCGCGGCGAAGAACGAGGTGGGTGCGCGCCAGGAACTGGAGAAGGCGCTGAAGCGGGCCGGGCAGTTCCCCGGGGCCGCCGAAGCCCGCACCGCTCTCCGGCAGCTCAGCAGCAGTGACGGCACCACCTAGGGAATGACATGAACGCCACCAAAGACAATTCGCTGACGGTAATGGCCCTCGTGGTGCTGGCCGCCGGGGCCCTCGGCCTGCTGTTCTGGGATGGCCTGGACAACATGTACCGCATGTGGAACGAGCCCGAATACAACCACGCCTTCATGATCCCCTTCGTGGCGGTCTACCTGCTCTGGCTCCGGGCCCGGGATATTTCTGCCGCTACGCTATCGGGCTCCTGGCTGGGGGTAGCCCTGCTGTTCGTCAGCCTCGGCCTGCTGTTCGTCGGTGACCGCAGCGCCATCTACGCGCTGACCCAGTACGGCTTCGTCCTGGGGATCTGGGCCCTGTTTGTCGCGGGTGGTGGCGCCCATGGCCTGCGCCTCATGTGGGTGCCGCTGGTGTACCTCATCTTCATGGTGCCGCTACCGGACTTCGCCACCCAGAAGCTCACGGCCAGTCTGCAGCTGCTGTCCTCGGAGATCGGCGTCGCGGTCATCCGGGCCGCTGGCCTGTCCGTTTTTTTGGAAGGCAATGTGATCGATCTGGGCGCCTACCAGTTGCAGGTGGCGGAGGCCTGCAGCGGCATGCGCTACCTGTTCCCGCTGCTCAGCTTCGGCTTCCTCTGCGCCGTCCTGTTCCGGGGCCGCTGGTGGCAGCGGGCGATCCTGTTCGTGTCGACCGTGCCCATCACCATTCTCATGAACAGCTTCCGCATCGGCGTGATCGGTATCCTCGTCAACTACTTCGGCATCGAGCAGGCGGAAGGCTTCCTCCACGATTTCGAGGGCTGGGTCATCTTCATGACCTGCGTCGGCGTGCTGTTCACCGAGATCTGGATCTTTTCCCGGATGGAAGGCCGCAATTTCCTCGAGATCTTCGGCCTGGATATCCCCGCCGTGAGCGACCTGACGCAGATGGTTCGCAGTTTCCGTCCGAACCGGCAGCTGCTCGCCGCCGTCGCCGTGGTCGGGGTCGCCGCGATCTTGAGTCTCACGCTCAGCCGCCCGCTCGTGCTGCTGCCGGAGCGCGCGTCACTCTCAACCTTCCCCACGCGGGTGGGCGAGTTCGAGGGCCGGGAAGGGACCATCGACCAGGTTTACCTCGATCAGCTGCGCGTCTCCGATTACTTCATCGCCAAGTATCTGCGGCCGGCAGACACCGCCCCGGTGGAGGTGTGGGTCGCCTACTACGATTCCCAGGCCAAGGGCGCTTCCGTCCATTCACCCCAGGCCTGCCTGCCCGGCGGCGGCTGGCGGATCGACAACTTCTCCCAGCGGGACGTGCCCAACGTGCTGCCTGACGGTGGCTCCCTGCGGGTGAACCGCGTGGAAATTGCCCTGGGTGACCAGCGCCAGCTGGTCTACTACTGGTTCGCCCAGCGGGGCCGGGTGGTCACCAACGAGTACCTCGTCAAGTGGTACATCTTCTGGGATGGCCTGACGACCAACCGGACGGATGGCGCGCTGGTCCGGCTGTCCACCTATGTGGGAGAGGCTTCCGCCATGCCCGAGGGGGATGCCCGGCTCGAGAACTTTGTGCGGGCGGCCGATCCGAAACTGGCCTTTCACCTGCCCGGGGCCAATGCCCTGCTCCGGGAGGCTACTGCCGCGGACCTTGCCCGGCTCGATGCGCGTCCCCTAGAGGAGCGCGACGAGACTGAGGCTGCAGGGGAATGAGCACCATGCCCCGCTCAAGTACCCGTCCCATCCTCCACCTCATCGCTGCGGCCCGCCCCAACTTCATGAAGGTGGCGCCGCTCTGGCACGCCCTCGTGGCCGACGGCACTTTCGATGCCCGGCTCGTGCACACCGGCCAGCATTACGACGCGAACATGTCCGACGCGTTCTTCCGGGATCTCGGCCTGCCCGAGCCCCATCACCACCTGGGAGTGGGCAGTGGCAGCCACGCGGAGCAGACCGCCCGGGTGATGCTGGCCTACGAACCCGTCGCCACTGCCGAACGGCCGGCCTTCACCGTCGTCGTGGGCGACGTGAACTCCACCGTGGCGGTGACGCTGGTGTGCGCCAAGCTCGGGCTGCGCACCGTGCATCTGGAAGCGGGCCTGCGCAGCTTCGACCGGACCATGCCGGAGGAGATCAACCGGCTGGTCACCGACGTGCTCGCTGACCTGCTGTGGACCCCGTCGCCGGACGGAGACGAGAACCTGCGGCACGAGGGTATTCCGGCGGAGCGCATCGAGCGGGTGGGCAACATCATGCTCGACTCCTACGAACTGCAGCGCACCCACATCGAGGCGGACGGCACGTTCCGGAAGCTGGGCCTGGCGCCTAAAGGTTACGGTGTCGTGACACTGCACCGGCCCTCTAACGTGGACGATCCCGCCGCGCTCGCCCTGCTGGTGGCCGCGCTCGCCCGGGTGGCTGCCGACCTGCCCCTCGTTTTTCCCGTGCATCCCCGGACGCGGAAAAATCTGACGGAGTTCGGGCTGCTGGCCCGGCTGGAGACGGCCCCCGGCGTGCGGCTGTGCGAGCCGGTGGGCTATGTCCAGTTCATGAATCTGGTCAGTCACGCGGCCCTGTGTATTACCGACTCCGGGGGCATCCAGGAAGAGACCACCTACCTCGATATTCCCTGCCTTACGCTTAGGCCCAATACCGAGCGGCCGATTACGGTGACGGAGGGGACCAACCGGCTCGTGACCCCGGAGAACCTGGTGGCGGAGGCGGGCAAGGCGCTTAAGGGTGACTGGCCCCACGGCCGGCGCCCGGATCGCTGGGACGGCCAGACGGCAGCCCGGTGCGTGGCCAGCCTGAAAAAGTGGCATCGCGCCTAAAGGCGCTCCTACGGGACGGTACAATGCGTAACGAAAATTCAAGGAACATCGCCATGCGCTCAAGAACTCCCCTGCTGATCATCACCGCAGCCCTGCTGCTCACGGCCTGCGGCTCGCCGGAAAAGCGGGCGGCGGATTACCTCGTGAAGGCCCAGGAGTTCTACGACGCGGGCGACTACGTCAAGGCCCGCCTCGAAGCGCAGAACGCGGCGCAGGTGGAGCCGAAGAGCGCCAAGGCCCGCTACCTGCTCGCCGAGATTGCCGAGCAGCAGAAGGAATACCAGCAGATGTTCGGGCACCTGCTGGTGGTGGTCGATGAAGATCCGTCCAACGTGGAGGCGCGCCTCAAGCTCGGCACGCTCTACTTCCTGGGCCAGTCCTGGGAGGACGCGGCGACCCAGGCCACCGAACTGCTGAAGCTGGCGCCCAAGGATGCCCGCGGCCACCTGCTCCAGGCCCGCGTCCTGATCCAGAAGGGCGACCGGCCCGGCGGCCTGGCCGAAGTGGCCACGGCCCTGCAGCTGGATCCCAACAATGTGGACGGCATTCTGCTGCAGGCGGCGGCGGACGCCATCGAGAATCTCGACAAGGGTCTCGCCACCCTGGACGTCGCCATCAAGAGGCTCCCGGAAGACAAGACCCGCCAGCTGCGGGAGCTGCGGGTCATCATGCTCGCCCAGGGCAAGCGGACTGACGAGGTCGAGGCCGGCCTCCGCGCCCTGTCGGTGGACTTTCCCAAGGAGCAGGGCTACCAGTTCCAGCTGGCCCAGTTCTATGCCAGCCAGGGCCGGGTGGACGAAGCCGATGCACTGCTCAAGAAGCTCACGGACGTCGACCCGAAGAACGCCGACACCCAGCTGGGCTACGTGCAGTTCCTGGCCAGTCAGCGCAACGGTGAGAAGGCCGAGGCGGCGCTCAAGACCTTCGTCGAGCTGAACCCGGAATCCGGCCAGCTGCGTCTGGCTCTCGGCCAGCTCTACGAATCGACCGAACGCCCCGAGGAGGCCCGCAAGGTCTACGCGGCGCTGGGCAAGCAGGCCCCGAAGAGCGTGGAGGGTCTCGCGGGCCGGAACCGGGTGGCCGCTCTCGACCTGCGGGCCGGCAAGATGGCGGAGGGCAGCGCTGAGCTGGAGGCCATCCTGAAGGACGCACCGGATGACCCGATGGCGCTGCTGTTGCGGTCGGGCGTGCGCTTTACGGAAAAGAAGTTTGACGACGCCATCGGCGACCTGCGCCTCGTGCTGCGCAAGGAAGCCAACAACGACCGGGCGCTCCTGTTGCTGGCCCAGTCTTACCTCCAGAAGAACGACCTGCCACTGGCCAAGGACACCTACCGGCGCCTGCTTGAAGTGGCGCCCGATTCGCCCGAGGGGCTGCAGCAGCTGGCGGCGCTCTACGTGGCCGACAAGGATTACGCCGATGCGGAAGCGCTGCTCCGTCAGCGGATTGCCAAGCAGCCGGACGACCTGGTGGCTTCCGGACGCCTCGTGGAGGTCCTGATGGCCCAGGGTTCTTCGGCCAAGGCGGAGGAGGAGGCCCGGCGCATGACCGCGCTGACCAACCAGACTGGCGTGGGGGATTTCTCCCTGGGCCGGGTGCTGGCCCAGCAGAAGGACTACGGCGCCGCCGCGGATGCTTTCAAGAAATCCGTCGCCGCCCGGGCGGGGGATCCGCTGCCCCTGGAAGGTCTCGTGCGTTCACTCCTCGCGGAAGGGAAGCAGAGCGAAGCTATCACCGTCCTTAATCAGCAGCTGAACAACAACCAGAACCAGCTGTTTGCGAAGTTTCTCCTCGGGGGAATCTACGGCCAGGGCGGCGACCAGGCCAAGGCCAAGGGCTACCTGGAGGACGTGCTCAAGGAGAAGCCGGATTCGGTAGTCGCCTGGGTAACGCTGGCCGCGGTGTACGAGGACAGGGCCGCACGCATCGCCGTCTACCAGCGGGGGATCAAGGCGATCCCCGGCAGCGTCGAGCTCAGCATGCTGCTGGCGACGGAGTTTGAACAGTCGGGCCGCTACGACGACGCCATGAAGGTCTACGAAGGCCTGCTGAAGACCAGTCCCAAGTATGAGCCCGCTATCAACAACCTGGCGGCGCTGCTGCTCGATCAGCGCACCGACAAGGCCAGCCACGCCCGGGCCCTGCAGCTGGCTGAAGGACTGGAGAAAGCCGAGAACCCGGCCATGCTGGACACCCTCGGCTGGGCCTACTACCGGGCTGGCAAGTACCCGGAGGCGGTGAGTGTCCTCGAGCGGGTGGTGGCCAAGGCCGGGCAGTTCCCGGTGTTCCGCTATCACCTGGGCATGGCCTACCTCCGGGCCGGCAATACGGTCGGCGCCAAGCAGGAACTCCAGAAGGCCGTCGACAAGGTGCAGGGTGACTACCCGGGCCTCGCCGAAGCCCGTACCACCCTGGCCAAACTGTAGGAGCGCCTTAAGGCGCGACCCCAAATCATGTCCGGTCCTCTCGCTGGCGTAAAAATTCTTGAACTGACGAGCGTGGTGCTCGGCCCCTGGGCCTGCCAGATGCTGGCGGACATGGGTGCCGACGTCATCAAGATCGAGCCGCCCCGGGGCGACAGCAACCGGACCCTGGGCGCCTACCGGAATCCGGGCATGGCGGCGCTGTACCTCACCTGCAACCGCAACAAGCGCAGCATCGTGCTGGACCTGAAGCAGCCGGCGGCCAAGGCCGTGGTGCTGCAGCTCGTGAAGTCGGCGGACGTGGTGGTGCACAACAACCGCCCCCAGGTCATGACCAAGCTGGGTCTCGACTACGCAGCCCTGAAGATCGCCAATCCGAAGGTGATCTACTGCGGCACCTACGGCTACGGCAAGGACGGCCCCTACGGCGCCCGGGGTGCCCTGGACGATTCCATCCAGGCGGTCAGTGGCATCGCGATGCTGAACGAGATGGTGCTGGGCGAGCCCCGCTATCTGCCGACGGTGGTCTGTGACAAGACGACGGCGATGCAGGTGGTGTCCGCGGTGACCGCCGCGCTCTATCACCGGGAGCGCAGTGGCGAAGGCCAGGAGATCGAGGTGCCGATGTTCGAGACCATGGTGTACTACACGATGGCCGAGCACCTCTGGGGCATGACCTTCGAGCCGCCCATCGGCGGGCCCGGGTACACGCGGCTGATGAGCCACCACCGCAAGCCCTACAAAACCCTGGATGGCTACATCGCGATCCTGCCCTACCTGGACGCGCACTGGGAAAGCTTCTGCAAGCTCACCGGTCGCGAGGACCTGCTGGTTGACCCGCGCTTCACCTCCCTGTCCAACCGGGTGACGAATATCGACGACACGTATCAGGAGACGGCGAAGATCATGCTCACCCGCACTACCGGGGAGTGGCTGGAGATCTTCGGCACCTCCAGCGTGCCCACGAACATGGTCAACACCCTCGTAGGCCTGAAGGACGACCCGCACCTGAAAGCGGTGGGCTTCTGGCAGGAAGTGGACCACCCGACCGAAGGCCGCCTGCGCATGACGCGCTTCCCGGTGACCTTCTCCAAAACCCCCGCCGACGTGCGCCGTCTCCCGCCAAGGCTCGGCGAGCACACCGTGGAAGTGCTCCGCGAAGCGGGCTTAAGCGAAGCCGAAATCGCCGCGCTACTGTAGGAGCGCGTTCACGCGCGATCGATATCAGTCGCGCCTAAAGGCGCTCCTACAGGGCGCGATCCCAAAACCGCATCGCGCCGTTTCTGCACAAAGACCCCAGATTCCCGAGCTGCCCGCCCCGGCACTCCCCATTAACCTAAAGCGTGTGCTCCACGATCGTCCCGGCCTCCACGCCCTCCGCCGGGGCCGGGTCTCGATTCCCGGCCAGTACTGCCACGTCACTTTCGCTACGGTGAACCGGGCGCCCGTGTTCAGCGACTGGCCCGCTGGCCGCCCGGTCGTCAACGCGCTGCGGTCGGCCGAGTGCGCCGGAGATGCCCACACGCTGGCCTACTGCCTGATGCCAGATCACCTGCACTGGTTGCTAGAGCTCGGCTCCGGGACCCTGGCGCAGGTCGTCGGGCAGCTGAAGGGCCGGTCCTCCCGGGCCTACCACGCCTCTCAGTCAGTCGCTGGCCACCTCTGGCAACGCGGCTACTACGACCACGCCATCCGCCGGGAGGAAAACCTGCGCAACGTCGCCCGCTACCTCGTTGCCAACCCGCTCCGCGCGGGCCTGGTAACGCGCATCGGCGACTACCCCCTCTGGGACACGATCTGGCTGTAGGAGCGCGTTCACGCGCGATCCCAAATTTCGATCGCGGCTGAAGCCGCTCCTACGTCAGTCCGTAGATCTTCAGCACGTTGTCCCGCAGCAGTTTACGGCGGACCTCGGGCTTGAAGCCCAGCTCGTCGATGTCCTGGATGGTGCGGGCAAAGGGCAGCACGGGGAAATCCGTGCCGAAGAACACTTTGTCCTGGCCCTGGGTGTTGATGTAGCGCTTGAAGCTCTCGGGCCAGTACTTCGGCCGGTGGGCATCGGAGCCGATAAACACGTTGGCATGCTTCCACGCCATGGCGATCATCTCGTCGTGCCAGGGAATCCC
>CAMBYH010000050.1 GCA_945872065.1 Arsukibacterium tuosuense | reverse complement strand
TGCGCGTGGCCGTTGATCTGGCGTGAGGACGATTGGCTCTGACATGGCATCTCG
The DNA here is from genome assembly GCA_945872065.1 of Arsukibacterium tuosuense. Taxonomy (GTDB): domain Bacteria; phylum Pseudomonadota; class Gammaproteobacteria; order Steroidobacterales; genus SHZI01. Next base: position 18,795 of record CAMBYH010000050.1, on the reverse strand, counting down.
CATCTGTTGGATGAACGCATGGTAGGCGCACCAAGCTTTCGGATACAACCGCTTCACGATCAGCGATGAGGAGCCGGTTGCGAGGATAGGCGACTCAAAGTACCTGTTGAAAGGCAGCCCGCGCCGAGCAGGCGAGGTCAGCGCACCGGCGAGACCCCGGACCTGGGGTGTGAGCGACAGCCGGCCCTCGGCCAGCGCCGGGCGGGGGATGTAGCGGCACAGGCGTTCCAGCGTTTTCCGGTCGCTGCCACGGACCGCCACGCCGGCGTGCAGGGAGAAGCCCGCGTGGCTCGCGAGAAACGGCCTGGTGGTGCGCTCGCTGGCCGGCACCGTCTGCAGCGTGCAGACCTTGCGGCCTTCGTGGGGGCCCATGGCGATCCGGTAGGTGAATTGAGTGGCCTTGCAGGATCTCCAGCGCGGCATCTTCACCCGGTGCGCGAGCTTCTCTCGAGCAAGGCGTCACGAAAACCGTCGGGGGTCAGGCTCAGCCAACCGCGCTCTCGCAGGAATGAGCGCGATTCCGCCAGCGTTGGGCCGCCGTTTCGTAGGCTCGATTGAAGTGTCATGCTTCAACTCACCCCCCGAAGCGGGACGTTGCGGATTGCCCCCCATTGTCAATCCCTGCCCGATGCCGTGCTACCCTCAGTTTCAAGCTTGATGGAACGCCGCCGGCCAAGAGCGGCGCCGCAGGCAGCGGGCTGCAGCAAGACCAGATGGGAGCGCTTTATGGAATCGAGCATGGTTAAGATGCGCCGGATGGCGCGCCTGAGGACATTATCCTGCGCGCTCATCCTGTTGCTGGCCGCGGTGCCCGGCAAGGCTTCGGCACAATCGGTGCTGAGCAAGGCGGTGCGCACCAGCGAGAGCATGGAGCCGGCCCTGTCGCATCCGGCCCAGGAGGCCGCTGCCCAGGCGAAGCTCGGCGCGCTCTTGGCCAAGAACGGGAAGCGTCCCAACATCGTCTGGTTGCTTATCGACGACATGGGCTATGGCGACCCCGGAGCCTTTGGCGGCGGCGCCGCGATCGGCGCAGCGACCGTCAACATGGACCGGCTGGCGCGAGAAGGCCTGAAGCTCACCTCGACCTATTCGGAGCCCACCTGCACGCCGACGCGCTCGGCCATCCTGACCGGCAGACTTCCCGTTAGAACCGGTCTGACGCGGCCGATACTTGCCGGCGACAAGCTCACCAAGAACCCCTGGGCGGCAGAGACATCGCTTCCGAAGCTTCTCGGCGAAGCGGGCTACAAGACCGTGCTTTCGGGCAAGTGGCATGTGGGCGAAGCGGTCGGCATGCGGCCGCAGGATGTCGGCTTCGACGAGTTCTACGGGTTTTACGAGGCTGCGAAGGAAATCAGCCAGGGTGTCGACAAGCGCCGCTATCCCGATCTTGTGCTCAACCCCGAACGGCTTGCAATGCTGCGGCAGACGGGATCGAGCGATGCGCTCACTCACGGCTTCAAGAACGGCACGACCACTTCTGTCGAGATAATCGACAGTATCGAGAAGATGGCCGAGGCCGACCGCCTCCTGAAGGAATTCAGCGTTGCCAAGATCAAGGAACTGGCGGCCGCCGGCGCACCATTCTTCCTCGAGCATTCCTTCATGAAGGTGCATGCCGACAATTTCGCGAGCAAGGAATTTGAAGGAAAGAGCGCGAGCAAATATCCGTACAAGGACGGCATCGTCGAGGTGGACGCCTATATCGGCGAGGTCGTCAAGGCGCTCGACGAAGCGGGCGTGCTCGACAATACATTCATCTTCATCACGTCCGACAACGGGCCGCAGCTCGATAGCTGGCCCGACAGCGGCTATACGCCGTTCCGCGGTGCCAAGGGATCGGCCTGGGAAGGCGGGGTTCGTGTCCCGGGCATCGCCTATTGGCGCGGTACGATCGCGCCGGGCCGCGAGAGCGACGAGCTCTTCAGCCTCATGGACCTGTTCAACACATCGCTGCGCCTGGCCGGCGCCAAGGACAAGATTCCAACCGATCGCTACATCGACGGCATCGATCAGGCCTCCTTCCTCCTCGTCGATCACGGCCGGTCCAACCGGGAGAAGGTCTTTATCTGGAACGAGCAAACCCTCATGGCGATGCGGATGTATGAATACAAAATCCACGTCAAGATCACCGAAAAGCATGCGCAGTGGCTCAATATCGACATGACGACCATCAGCGACGTCGGCCTCGCGCCGTGGCTGTTCAATCTCTATATCGACCCCAAGGAGGAATATCCTGTCGGGCATCGCATGAATGCGTTCCTGGCGCCCATGGGAGCCGAGATGAAGGCCCATGTCGCGACTTTCAGAAAATACCCGCCGAATGATGTAGGGCTGGGAAAATGAGGCGCGCCGTTTTCGTTACTGTGCCCTTGCTTCTGTCGGGATCGATCACGCCCGCACTGGCCGTCGAAGGCGGCAGCGGGGTTTATCTGCTCGGCTCGCATGGCTTCATGGGCGGCCATGTGCCGCACGCCGGCATCTACTGGAGCAATGATTTTGCCTATATCAATGCGACCGTGGACCAGTTGCCGATCGGCGGCGTTGCCGTCACCGATGCGGATCTCAGCGTCCGTTTCTACAAGCTCAATATGACTTTCATTCGCGAAGGCACTCTCTTCGGCGGCAAGGCCGGGATAAACATCAATATTCCGATCGTCGATGCCCATCTGAAGTTCGAGGGCGTTCTCGCCGCCAGCGTCCCTTGAGGAGCGTACCGAGATCATGATCTTCCACCGCCGATTTCTGGCCAGCCTTGTCTGCTGCGTCCCGCTCGTGCTGGGGGGCTGCTCGTTGCCCCGGTTCGTGGGACTGGGTCCTTACTACGCCATTACCGACAATGCTTCCGGCCGGGTTTATTACAGTGACAACCTGTCCCGGGAAAAGAAGGGCGTCGTGGAGTTCCGGGACTCCACCTCTGGGGTCTGGGTCAGCATTCCGTCGGCCACAGTGCGACAGCTCACTCAGGCTGAGTTTCGAGCGGGTCCCGCCGCGGAAGCTGCTGGCCAGACAGTCTCGGATCAGCCAGTCTCCGGCCAGTGAGCAGCGGGACTAGGTAGTCTCTGTGGCTATGGATCCCAAGCGTCGCCGACGCCGCCAGAGGCGGGCAGGCGCAGTATCAGCCTTCATGGTGCTGGCCCTGGGTCTGGCCTTTTTCTTCGAGTCCCAGGCCACGACCACCGTGATTGTGGTCCGGCATGCGGATGTGGTGGCTGCCCTGGGCGAAGATCCCGATCTCACCCCGCAAGGGGCGATTCGCGCCGAGGAACTGGCCCGGGTGCTGGTCGAGGTGGACGTGGATCGGCCCCTCAAGGCAATTCTTGTTGCTCCTGGGGAAGCCTACCGGGAGACGGCGGAGCCACTGGCACGCCGTATCAACCTCCCGGTGCAGGAAGTGGATATCACTAATCCCGACGCTCTCGCCAAGTGGATTCTCAAGAAGTACAAAGGCGAGATCGTGCTCGTGGTTACTGACGCCATGACTATTCCAACCCTGATCCCCGAGTTCCAGGGGAGCAAGCGGGTTCCCGATCTCGCTGACGGGGAGTACGACAATCTCTATGTCGTCAGCATTCCCTGGTACGGGCGGGTCAAGACTCTGCGTGTGCGCTACGGTTCTCGCCCTGCGCCACTGGCTCGCGTCTCGCCGCCTGCAAGTTGACTCGACTTGCTTTCGCTCTGGCCCGCCCTAACTGGCGAACGGGTTGGCGGCCATGTCGCCGTCCGCGGTCATTGGCGGGTAGGGTAGCCCGCGCACCCGGCAGCGGGCCGCGATATCCGGGTGACACCACTCAAACAGGGTTTGGGTGAACAGCTCATCACCGAGGCGACACGTGGCATAGAGACCGGCGGCCTCCCGCTGCCGGGCGGCTTCGTAGAGAAAAAGGGCCGCGGCTACCGAAACATTCAGCGATGTCGCCAGTCCCCGCATCGGCAGGCTGGCGTGGTGGTCGGCCAGGGCAGCAGCCTCTGCCGATACGCCGCGCAGTTCGGAGCCCAGGAGCAGCACGGTGGGACGGGTGTAGTCCACGTTGCGGTAGTCGACCGAGTCACCTGTCAAATGTGCTGCAACTATCTGAAACCCTGAAGCTTTAAGTGTCTGCATGGCGGGTATAAGGGCCCCATGCATCCGGGCGCCGACGCGGGGTGCAGTGCCCCCGGAAATGCCACGGGCCCGCTTGAAGCTGCTATGGGACCCGACCGCGTGAATCTCGAAGATGCCCACGGCATCACACGTCCGCAGCAGGGCGGCGATGTTGTGGGGCTTGTGGACGTCGTCCGCCAGCACCGTCAGATCGGGCTGACGGCGCGCCAGGGCGGCCTTCATCGTGCGAAAGCGTTCGGGCGTCATGCCGCTGTTACCGAGTGTCCCGCTGCAAGAAGCAGCAATCCTATGCGACATTCGCCGCAGGGACACCGCCGTGTTGAGTTAGAATCCCGGCGCCGTGCCCCGGTAGCTCAGGGGATAGAGCGCTCGCCTCCTAAGCGAGAGGTCCCAGGTTCGAATCCTGGTCGGGGCGCATTTCAGGACTGCTCCAGCCACTTCAGCATGCCCGCCATGCGCTTGACGAAGGCTTTCGGGTCCGAGTCCTTGATCTGCAGAGCCTGTAGTGCAGTCTCGATGCCGATCACCATCTCGTAGTCCCGGCGCAGCAGGCCATCGACGACCTGCTCCGCGCAGTCTTCGGCGCTCATGCCCGTCATAACTCGGTCGAGGCTGGGGCCGTACTCAGAGCCATCGGCCTTCAGCGCATGCTCGTAAACATTGCTGCGTATGCCGGCGATGACCAGCAGGGTGACATCGATGTTGTCTGCCAGATGCTCGACCCGGAGCGTGTCGAAGTAGCCGTGCAGGGCGTGCTTGGCCGCGCAATAGGCGCTGTGGTGGGGCACGGCATGCTTGCCAGCGACTGATGAGGTGACGACCAGATGACCACTCTTCTGCTCGATCATCCGGGGCAGTACGAGTTTCGCGAGGGCCACCGGTGCGAAGAAGTCCACTTCCATGATGCGGCGTTCAACTTCCGGCAGAGTGTCCTTTGCCGCTGAACGCTGACCGATTCCGGCGTTGTTGACGAGGATATCCAGTCGTCCGAAACCGGCGAGCACGGTCTTGGCCGCGGCCTCGCGCTGAACCGCGTTGACCATGTCGAAGGGCAAGACCTGCACGAGGCCGGGTCCAGCCGTACACAGGGCTTTCACCCGCTCCAGTTCGGTCTGGCGCCGCGCCGAGAGGATCAGGTGGGCTCCCTCCCGGTGAAACACGGTAGCCATGCCCTCACCGACGCCGGAGGAAGCACCGGTGAGCCAGATGGTCTTGTCCTTGAGTTTCATGCTCCCGGCGCCAGCTTCGCCTGGGGAACACCCATCCGCCGGGCAATGAGCATCAGAATCCAGACCGTCAGCGCAGTCAGCAGGGTGCCGGCATACATGATCATCGTCAGCCTGGGCGCTCCCAGGATGCTCTCACCGGAGTTGGCATAGAAGACGGCCATGAGCAACAGCGTGGGTGCCGCCACAGCGATTTTTGCCCGGGTGGAGAGGCCCAGCCCATGCATCTGGATGAGAAGGAATGTGGTCACTCCACCGAACAGGAATGCGGACCAGGGTGAGCGCCCCGCCTGATTCATGATCGTGTGCGCGACGACGGCGCCATGAACGACAAACAGGCACTCCAGAAAAACCGTCCACCAGCGATTCGTGTGGTAGCGGGTGAAGAAGAGACTGCTCTGCAGGATCAGCAGGCTCATATAGGCAAAGCCAGCGAGGTGTCCCGAGGTCATCTCCACCGGGTGATACCAGAAGGTGTAGATGATGGCCCAGGAAAAATAGTAGCCGTGATATCGGCGCACCGCATCGCCGACGCCGTAGAGCGCTTTGACGGGCTGGCCCAGGAACAGGCCCCGCCTGCGGTTCTCCATGAGGAAGATCAGGAACAGCATCAGAGTGACGGAACCCATGGAGGTTGCTTCGTGCACGTCCTGAGCGAGTCCGTCATAGCTGAGCTTGGTCTGGACGATATGCAGGAGCACGAAAAAAGCATTGATGGCCAGAGCCTGCACATTGAACAGGTGGAGGCCGAAGACATAGCGGGGGCGAGCCCGCTGCGCACTGGCGATGAGGTACCAGATGGCAATCTGGTGCAGGCTGTAGGGAACCCAGGCCGCAAGGCGCGTCCAGACCGTCGCGTCAGGGAGTTGCCAGTAGTACCACCAGGTCCCCGATTTGTCGGGCCTGAAATTGATGTCGGCGCTGTAGGGCGCCATGAGTACGATGACAGCCATGAATGCGGCGCAGCCCAGCAGGCCCCACCAGGGCTTGAAGGGAAACACCCGCTCCGAGGGGGGGGGCTGGCCTGTGGCGGTCTGCATACGGGGGCCTTCTGGAATCAGTGAGAACTGTAGCCGAAAATCCGGGGGAGAGCCCCTCGGGATGTTCTCTTCAGCGGGAGACGGCCACCGTGTAGCCAGCCTGGACTCCGGTAAGCTAGTGACAGTAGCAACGTGTAATTTTCCTGACTGAACACATGATCTGGCTCCTTCTCCTGAGCTCTCTCGCCGCGATCCTGATCGCCGCTGAATTCTTTACCAACGCCCTTGAACACCTGGGCGAGCGACTGGGGATCTCCGAGGGCGTCACCGGCTCCCTGTTTGCCGCCGTGGGGACCGCCATGCCGGAAACCATGGTTCCGGTACTTGCGCTGATGGCCGGCACCGATGACGCCGCGCTAAATCAGGAAATTGGCGTCGGGGCCATCTTCGGTGCACCGCTGATGCTTGCCACACTCGTCATGAGCCTGACCGGAGTCGCAGTCCTGCGGCTGCGCGGTCTTCGGGGCGACATCACTCCCGAGTTGTCCGGCTTCCGCCGCGACCTGAACGTGTTCCTCGCGGCGTTCCTGCTTGCCGGACTGGCACTGCTTATTCCTGCCGACTGGACTCATGCTGGCCTGGCTCGGGCCCTGGTGGCGACTGCCTTGGTATTCATCTACTTTCTCTATGTCCTCACCACGCTGCAGAGCTCTGCGGGACTGGTTGAGCAGGGTCACGCCACCGAGGCTCACCAAGATATGTTCCTGGCGCGACTTGGACTGCCAACCAGCCTCGCGGTAATCCTGCTCCAGCTCGCTCTCGGCCTTGGCGTGCTGGTGGCTGGAGCAAAGGGCTTCATCCATGTGGTTCATCAGCTCTCAGACCACCTGGCCATTTCGGCCTTGCTGCTCTCCCTGCTGATCATTCCGGTGGCCACCGAGCTTCCGGAGAACGTCAACAGCATCCTGTGGATCCAGCGGCGCAAGGACACGCTGGCGATGGGGAACATTACTGGGGCGATGGTGTTTCAGGGCACGGCGCTTCCCGCCCTGGGGCTTCTGCTTACTTCCTGGCAGCCCCAGCCTGCTGTGGTCGCAGCCTTCGCCACCACAGTTGCCGGTGCGTTGTGGCTGCGCCTCCAGGCCTCCGGCCGGAGACTGAAGGTCTGGCATCTCGGCGTGAGTGGTCTGTTCTATCTGGGGTTTTTGGCGATGGCGTTGGCGGGGTTCGGCTGAAGTGACAGAGTCGCGGACTATAACTGTGCTTGTGACTGGCGCCAGCCGGGGTCTCGGTCTCGAGCTGGTGAGGCAGTACGCCACAGATGGGGCCCGGGTGATCGCCACCTGTCGCAACCCGGCGCAGTCGCCGGAGCTCGCGGCGCTGGCCGCTCTGTACCCGGCTGCGATTAGCGTTGAAGCGCTGGATGTGGTTAAGCACTCCGCAGTTGACGCCCTGGCGGCCCGTTACCGGGGCCAGCCGATCGATATCCTGATCAACAACGCGGGGGACATTGGTCCGCGGGACCCAAACCGCACACGGTTGCATGAGCAGCAGTTTGGAACGATGAACTACCCGGAGTGGCGCCGGGTACTCGAGATCAACAGCATTGCCCCACTCAAGATGGCCGAGGCCTTTGTCGAGCACGTGGCAGCCAGTCAGCGCAGGCAGATGATCTTTGTCTCCAGTACGACCGGCTCCAACGTGGAGGGCCTGTACGCCACTTTCGGTTACTGCTCGAGCAAGGCCGCTCTCAATAAGGTGGTGACCATGCTGGCTATCGCGCTGAAACCCCGGGGGATCGTCTCTGCTGCGGTGTGCCCCGGCTACGTCAAGACCCGCCTCGGTGGTGATGCGGCACTGCTCGGAGTGGAGGAGAGCATCGCCGGGCTCCGCCAGGTCATTGCAGGCCTCGACATCCGGCGCACTGGCAGTTTCACCCGCTACAACGGCGAGGCTATCGCCTGGTAGTTTCGGTCGGCCAGCGGCCGCGTTACGGTGCCGGGTCAAGATCCGGGTTGCTACTTCCCGCGAACAGCCCATCATGCCCACCGTGAAAGAAGCCAACGGAAGCAGCACGGCACTCTGGGGCGGAATCCTTTTCAGCTTCGCTTTCACAGCGCTCATCTGGTACGCCGGGGGGCATTGGCTGGTGCATGGAGCGTTGACTCCCGACCGGCCAGGTTTCTGGTACGAGTGGCAAATGGTGGAGCCCACCATCTGGACCCGGGCAACGGCCTGGTCAGGTTATCTGCTGCACCAGGTTGGGATCTGGTGGCTCATCTGGACCGCCCAGAAGGAGCGGCCGGGATACACCGGGGGGCTGCACCGTTTCAATGTGCTGGCTCTCGGGGTCAATGCATTGGGCATTCTTCTGCATTTCGTGCAGACGCAGATCTGGTATGACGGGCTTGCCCAGGACGTGCACGAGGGCACTGCCCAGTGGTCCGTCATCCTGCTGCTGATTGTCGTGCTCGCTATGGAGAACAAGAGGCGCGGCCTGCTGTTCGGCGCCGGGTCCACCTGGGTGGAAAGAGCAGGGCCTTTCCTGCGGCGTTACCACGGCTACTATTTTTCCTGGGCCATCATTTACACCTTTTGGTATCACCCCATGGAAGACACTTGGGGGCACCTGTTTGGTTTTCTCTACATGTTCCTCTTGATGTTGCAGGGCAGCCTGTTTTTTACCCGGGCCCATGTGAACCGCAAGTGGACTGTAGTTTTGGAGGTTTCCTTTGCCTTTCACGGCGCCATGGTGGCGTACCTCGCGGGAGACGGCTGGCGCATGTTTCTCCTCGGCGGACTCGGCACCTTCATCATCACGCAGATGCACGGTTTGGGCCTGAGTCGCCGGGCCCGCTGGTTTATCGGCCTTGGCTATCTGGTCGGGGTTGGCGTCCTGTATGCGGGTCATGGCTGGCAGCGAGTGCCTGAAATCGTGGGCATTCCTCTGACGCTGGTCGGCGGGGTCTTCGTCCTGACTCTGCTGCTACTGGGCGGTCAGCGAGCCCTGCGCCCGGCGTAAATGCGACCTAGGTCCGGCGTTGCCGCCGGCCTGCCTCCTATCATGACCCTTTGGTTTGCAGGGCAATATCCTTGGGGGACACAGAATCCGGCACACCGGCCCGCAGCCCCTGGTGGGACTGGCTCGTGCGCATCACGGGCGACCGGGGCCTGACTGCGCCTCCTGTTCCGGAGCGACGTGACAGCGAGCGACGCACCAGCTCCGTCTGGTCGTTCACCTACGGCAGTTTTCGTCCCCGCCGGCGCCTGGGTCGCCGCGATGGTGACCACGAGCGGATCTTTCTGGACTGGCACGAACCCCGGGTCCTTTATCTGGTCCTAGCCATCGTGCTGATGTGCTGCGCTGATGCGCTGTTTACGCTCAACCTCATGGCCATTGGTGCCGAGGAGATGAATGTCCTGATGGGCGCCCTGATTGCCCTCGACGTAGAGCGCTTCCTGGCAATCAAGATCGGGGTGACCTGTGCCAGCGTTGTGCTGCTGGCCATCGCCGCGCGCAGGCAGTTCCTGGGTATGGTTCCTGTAATCCGGGTCCTGCAGCTGTTCTGTGCCGGCTACGCGGTGCTCATTCTGTGGGAGCTCTGGATGTTCTCTGTCTATATCGCCGCCTTGCCCTTTCACTGGCGCCCCTGGTCGGACTAGGCTGGCCAGCCGGGTTCCGCCCGGCGCCCTTCCGGGAATTTGTCCTTGATCCCGGACGCTACATACTTATAGTGGCGGCTCCGGAGAGCACGGGACCCCCATGAACCAGAACTTGCGCCAGATGTATGCCTCGTCGCCACTGTTTGGCGGTAACGCCGCCTATGTGGAAGACCTGTATGCCAGCTGGCTTCAGGACCCCGCCTCGGTGCCAGCCCGCTGGCGGCAGTTTTTCGCTGAGCAGGCGCCGCCGGGTCCCCAGCTGCCAACGCCCGCGAGTCCGGTCGGGGCTGGATCCCAGCGCACCACCGCCACCCCGGCCGCTGGACCGGAGCGCGTCCGGTTTTCGGCCGGGAGTCCAGACGATGGCGGCCCGCTCACCGAAAAGCAGGCTGAAGTCTCCCGCCTCATCCAGGTGTATAGCCTGCGCGGTCACCAGATTGCAGACCTGGACCCCCTCGGTATGCAGGAGCGGCCCATGCCCAACGTCATGCGCCTGGACTACGCAGGCCTGACAGAGGCTGACCTCGATACCGAATTCTACGTGGGCAATTTTGCCGGGCAGACCGATGTGCGCATGCGCCTGCGGCACCTGCTCGTCACCCTCAAGACCGTCTACGGCGGCAAGGTAGGGGCCGACTTCGCGCATCTGTCCCGCGGCCGGGAGCGGGTCTGGATCCGGGAGCGCCTCGAGCGCGGCATGCTCGCCAATCCGCTGTCCGATGACGAGCGGCGCCACATCCTTGTGCAGCTGACGGCGGCTGAGGGTATCGAGCGCTACCTCCACACCCGTTACGTCGGCCAGAAGCGCTTCTCCCTGGAGGGCGGCGACAGCCTGCTGCCGCTGCTGGACGACCTGATCCAGCAGGGCGGTGCCGGCGGGATTCGGGAAATCGTGCTGGGTATGGCCCACCGCGGCCGTATCAACGTCCTGGTGAATGTGCTGGGCAAGGCGCCCCAGGAGCTGTTTTCCGAATTCGAAGGCGCTTACGACCCTGCCCGCGTCAAGGGCTCGGGAGACGTCAAGTATCACAAGGGGTTTTCGTCGGACCTGCGAACTCCCGGTGGCAACGTGCACGTGGTACTGGCCTTCAATCCCTCCCACCTGGAAATCGTGGATCCCGTAGTGCAGGGCTCCGTCCGGGCCCGTCAGGAACGTCGCAGCGACGAGGATGGCAGCGAGATTCTCCCCATCCTGATTCACGGTGACGCGGCTTTCGCCGGCCAGGGCGTCGTGGCAGAAACCTTTCAGCTTTCCCAGGCCCGGGGCTTCAAGACGGGCGGTACGGTTCACATCGTCATCAACAACCAGGTGGGTTTCACGATCAGTGACCCACGGGATGCCCGGTCTACACCCTACTGCAGTGATATCGCCCGGATGATCGAGGCCCCGGTGTTCCACGTGAACGGCGATGATCCAGAGGCGGTGGTCTTCGTCACCCGGCTGGCACTGGAATACCGGCAGACTTTCCACAAGGATGTCGTCATCGATCTGGTCTGCTACCGGCGGCACGGGCACAACGAGGCGGACGAACCGGCGGCGACGCAGCCCCAGATGTACCAGGTGATCCGCAAGCACCCGACAACCCGCCAGATCTATGCCCGCAGACTGATGGAAAAGGGCGTTGTCGACGCGCCCGAAGCCGAGCGCCTGAATGAGGACTATCGCTGCCGGGTCGAGGCCGGCCAACCGCTCCCCCAGGCTGCCCTGGGCATGATCGGCAATGAATACACGGTTGACTGGACCCGCTACGAGAAAGGGGACTGGGACGAACTGCACAGCACCGGTATTCCTGCGGAGGAGATCGCCGAACTGGCCCGCGAAATGAATCGCGTGCCAGGGAACTTCAGCCTGCATCCCCGCGTGGCAAGGATTGTTGCCGATCGCGACCGTATGGCTGCAGGCGAGATCCCCATGGACTGGGGATTTGCGGAGCTCATGGCTTACGGCAGCCTGATCAGGCAGGGATCAAGGATCCGGCTTACCGGTCAGGACAGCGGGCGGGGCACCTTCTTTCATCGCCACTGTGTCCTGCATGATCAACTCACTGACCAGACATTTACGCCACTCGACAATCTCGCTGCGACGGGCCGCGGTGCCTTTACGGTCACGGATTCGCTACTGTCCGAAGAGGCTGTCCTGGGCTTTGAATATGGTTTCTCCACGACCGACCCGGACTCCCTGGTGATCTGGGAGGCGCAGTTCGGCGACTTCTGCAATGGCGCCCAGGTGGTGATCGACCAGTTCATCAGTTCGGGCGAGGCCAAGTGGGGGCGGCTCTGCGGCCTGACCCTGTTTCTTCCTCACGGTCAGGAAGGGCAGGGGCCGGAGCATTCCTCCGCCCGGCTGGAGCGGTTCCTCCAACTCTGTGCCGAACTGAATATGCAGGTCTGTATCCCGTCTACTCCGGCTCAGATGTTTCACATGCTCCGCCGGCAGATGCTCCGCCCATTGCGTAAGCCCCTGATCGTGATGACGCCCAAGAGCCTTCTCCGCCACCGGCTGTCCAGTTCGCCGCTGGCCGAGCTCGGGTCCGGACGTTTTCAGCTCGTCATTCCGGAGGTTGATCCCCTGGAGACGGCCGGGGTGCAGCGGGTCGTGTTCTGCAGCGGCAAGGTCTACTTCGACCTGCTGGAGGCTCGCCGTGCGAAGGGGTCCACCGACGTGGCCCTGGTGCGCATCGAGCAGCTATACCCGTTCCCCACCGCTGAATATGCGGCAATCCTCGCGAGCTATCCGGCTGCCCGGGAGGTTGTCTGGTGCCAGGAGGAACCCCAGAATCAGGGCGCCTGGTACCAGATCCGTCATCAGCTGCAACGGCCCCTTCAGGCGGGTCAGCAGGTGTTCTATGCTGGCAGGCGGGGCGCTGCCGCGCCGGCACCCGGCATCTTCCAGTTGCACGTCCAGCAGCAGCAGTCTCTCGTCGAGACCGCGCTCTCGGCCCAGGTTCAGTAGTTGAAGAAAGCCACGAAGTAGCAAATCCATGAGCATAGAAGTCAAGGTCCCCAGCCTGCCGGAATCTGTGGCCGATGCCACCCTGGTGACGTGGCACAAAGCGGCGGGCGACACGGTCGAGCGCGACGAGAACCTTGCCGATCTCGAGACCGACAAGGTGGTCCTTGAGCTGCCCGCCCCTGCCCGGGGCGTGCTCCGGGAGCTGCGCGTTCCCGCCGGAACCACTGTTACCAGCGGGCAGTTGCTCGCCATCCTTGATCCGGCTGCCGAGGGCTCGTCGGCCCGGCCCGGGCCGGCAGCCACTGCCGTCGTCCCGCCGGTGGCGGTTGTTCTCCCCGTCGCTGCCCCTGTCGCTGCCCCTGTCGCTGCCATGGCAGGCAGGAGCGCCGGCAAAACGGGACCGGCTGCCCGGCGCGTTCTTCAGGAAAAGGGCATCGATCCTGCGACTGTTCAGGGCTCCGGGCCTGAGGGCCGGATCGTAAAGGCCGATGTCCAGAAACAGGACCGCTCCGGGCCCAACCTGCGCCAGGTGCCCGCAGGCCAGCCGCCGGTTCCAGGTGTGGTTGCGCCGGAAGGGCGGGTGGAGCGCCGCGTGGCGATGTCCCGGCTGCGTACGCGCATTGCGCAGCGCATGGTGGAGGCCCAGCAGAACGCAGCCATGCTGACGACCTTCAACGAAGTTGACCTGTCGGCGGTAATGGCGCTCCGGGCCCGTTACAAGGACACCTTCGAGAAGCAGCACGGCGTCAAGCTGGGCTTCATGGGTTTCTTCGTCAAGGCTGCCATCGAAGCGCTGCAGCGCTATCCTGTCGTGAATGCTTCCGTTGAAGCTAACGACATCGTCTATCACGACTACTACGACGTGGGCATTGCCGTCTCGACCGACAGGGGCCTCATCGTTCCCGTGCTGCGGGATGCGGACCGCTTTACGTTTCCTGGCATCGAGAGCGCCATCGCCGACTTCGGTCGCAAGGCACGGGAAGGCTCTCTCACCATGGAAGACCTGACTGGTGGGACGTTTACGATCACCAATGGCGGCGTCTTCGGCTCACTGCTCTCCACGCCGATCCTTAACCCGCCCCAGAGTGGCATCCTCGGGATGCACAAGATCCAGGAGCGTCCGGTGGTGATTGATCGCCAGGTCGTGGCCCGGCCGATGATGTATGTCGCGCTGACCTACGACCACCGCATCATTGATGGCCGGGAGGCCGTGCAGTTCCTGGTGGCAATGAAAAACACCCTTGAGGATCCTGCCCGACTCCTGCTTGGCGTCTGACCGTGAGCAAATCCGGAACAGCTGGCGGCGGCAAGTACGACGTGGTGGTTATCGGCGGCGGGCCCGCCGGCTATGTCGGCGCCATTCGCGCCGCCCAGAACGGCCTGCGTGTCGCCTGTATTGACGCCTGGGAAAACCGGGACGGTCAGCCAGCCTTCGGCGGCACCTGTCTCAATGCCGGCTGCATTCCTTCCAAGGCACTGCTCGAGTCTTCAGAGCTGTTTCACCGGGCAGGCAGTGAGTTTGCCCTGCATGGTATCCGCGTGAATCCCCCGGAACTTGATCTGCCGGCAATGCAGGCGCGGAAGGCCCGGATTGTCAGCCAGTTGGGCGGCGGGATTCAGGAACTCTTCAAGGCCAATGGGGTGACTGGCTTGTTCGGGCGGGGCCATCTGTTGCCCGGGAACAAGGTGCGTTACACGCCCCGGGGGGGCAAGCCAGAGCTGCTGGAAGCAGAGCACGTGGTGCTGGCCACCGGTTCCACCCCAATCGAGCTGCCCTTCGCGCGTTTCGATGGTGCAGCGATCGTCGATTCCTGGGGCGGACTGGATCTGACCGCCGTGCCTGGTCGCCTCGGCGTGATTGGCGGCGGGGTCATCGGGCTGGAGCTGGGCAGCGTCTGGAGCCGGCTCGGCGCGCAGGTGACGGTGCTGGAAGCCATGGAGCATTTTCTTTGCATGGTTGACGGTCAGATTGCGAAGGCAGCCCAGCGACAGCTCAAGAAGCAGGGTCTGGATATCCGGCTGGGCGCCAAGGTCACGTCGGCAGAGCAAGGGCCCAGCGGAGTGGCCCTCACGTATGAGGACCAGCGGGGCCGGCACACCCTTGAGGTTGATCGCCTGATCGTCGCGGTCGGCCGCCGGCCGAACACCGAGGGACTGCTGGACCCCCTTGCTGGCGTGAAGCTTTCCGAGCGGGGCTTCATCGAGGTTGACGGTGAGTGCCGGGCCTCTGCACCAAACGTCTGGGCCGTGGGCGATGTCGTACGGGGCCCCATGCTGGCGCACAAGGGTTCGGAGGAGGGCGTGATGGTGGCGGATCTCATCGCCGGCCGTTACGGTCACGTGAACTACGCCGTGATCCCCAGCGTCATCTACACCGCTCCTGAGATTGCCTGGGTCGGCCAGACTGAAGAACAGCTCAAGGAGGCGCGCATCGACTACAAGGTGGGCACCTTCAACTTTGCGGCCAGTGGCCGGGCCCGGGCCATGGAGCAGGCAGCGGGGCTGGTCAAGGTTCTGGCCAGCGCCGTGGATGACCGGATTCTTGGTGTGCACATCGTTGGTCCCCTGGCTGGGGAACTCATTGGTGAGGCCGTGGTGGCCATGGAATTCCAGGCCACCGCTGAGGATCTCCAGCGCACCGTTCATGCGCACCCGTCGCTGGCGGAAGCACTCCACGAAGCGGCCTTGTCCGTCGACCGTCGGGCCCTGCACGCCATCAATCGCTGATTCCAATTCGGTTATCATGTCCGCGTTGTTGCGAGGAATGAGCTATGCGGAATCAGCTGGGCAGGGTGCTCCTGATCCTGGCGTGCCTGCCGGCGGTTGCGGGCGCCCACGAAATCGATCTCAGCGTTAACGCGGACGCGTTCCGCACGGTCTACGCAGCGGCCCTTGGCGCCAGTGCGCGGTTCGAGGGCGGCGTGCTGCACAATAGCGATGCCGGCGATGTTTTGAGTGCCGGTGTTCTGGCTGTTGGCGACCCCTCCGTGGGCAATCAGAAGCTTCTGGCCGGCATCGGCGGACGGCTTGCCTACCTGGACGGCGACGGCAGTCAGCGTGACGGCTATGCCCTGGGCCTGGGTGGTAGCGTCCGCTGGGTTTTGCCCCGCTACGACCGCGTGGCGCTGTCTGCCGAAGGCTACTGGGCGCCTGAGATCCTCTGCGGCGGCGACGCTGACGAGTACCTGGACGGCACGGTGCGGGCTGGGTTCAGCATCACGCGCCAGGCGGATGTTTACGTGGGTGCCCGGTACGTGCGGGCTGATTACGATAACCGTCCCGCAACCCACTTCGATACCGGGCTGAACATCGGCTTCAACCTGCGCTTCTGATGCAGGCTGCGGGTACAGGTTAGGGTGTGTTGAGCGGCCCCATCCGGATACTCGGCATCGACCCCGGCTCCCGGATTACGGGCTTCGGTATCATCGATTCGGACGGGCGCCGTTCCGTGCACATCGCCAGCGGCTGCATTCGTACGGCTGATGTCGCGTTGCCGGCCCGTCTGCAGGTTATCTATTCCGGTGTGCAGGAGCTTATGGCGCGATACCGCCCGGGCGCGGTTGCCGTCGAGCAGGTGTTTCTCGCCCGCAATGCGGACTCGGCACTGAAGCTGGGCCAGGCCCGCTCGGCGGCCATCTGTGGCACGTTTGCCCTGGGCGCTGGGAGCGCTCAGGTGTTTGAGTACGCGGCCCGGGCCGTCAAGCAGGCCATCGTGGGCCTCGGTCAGGCCGACAAGGCGCAAGTCAGCCATATGGTGGCGGTGCTGCTGAATCACCGCGAGCCGCTTCAGGTCGATGCAGCCGACGCCCTTGCTGTCGCGTTGTGTCACGCCCACACCCGCCCCTTGCTGGCCCGGCTGGCCCGACTGTCGCCCGCCCTGGCGCCGGCCGGGACCGGAACCCCGCTGCCACACCGCAGGCGCGAGCCAGGCCGGGGACTGCGCCGGTGATCGGTTTTCTGCGTGGCGTCTTGGACCACAAGGAGCCCCCATTCCTGGTCGTGGAAGTGGGCGGTATCGGTTACGAGGTCATGGCGCCCCTTTCCACCTGTTTTCGCTTGCCGGACGTGGGCCAGGCAGTTTTTCTGCGCACTCACTTGCTGGTTCGAGAGGATCAGCACACGCTCTTCGGCTTCTCGACGGAGACGGAGCGCCGCTTGTTCCGCGACCTGCTCAGGGTGAGCGGTGTTGGCGCCAAGACGGCTCTGGGTGTTCTTTCGGGGATGACAGTTGACGCTTTTGTGCGGGCGGTGGAGGCTGACGATGTGGCGTCGCTAGTCCGGCTCCCGGGTATCGGGCGCAAGACTGCCGAACGCCTCATCATTGAAATGCGCGACCGGGTACCGGGCCTGGCATCGGTCAGCGACGGACGTCCTGCTGCGCCCGCAGAGCCCCGGACGGAGGCCCTGGATGCCCTGGTTGCCCTCGGCTACAAGCCGCCGGAAGCCCGGCGGATGCTGGACAGGGTCCCCGAGTCCGTGACTTCGGTTGAAGAACTGCTGCGGGCGGTCCTCCGGTCGGCCGCCGGGTCAAAGAACTGAGCATGGCCATGGGTGAACGGCTGATCACAACAGGGTCGCTGGGCGACGACGAAGCTGACCGCTCCATCCGGCCGCAGCGTCTCGCTGACTACGTGGGGCAGTCTGCGGTAAAGCGCCAGCTTCAGGTCTTTGTGACGGCGGCCCGGCAGCGGGGCGAGGCCCTGGACCACACCCTTATCTTTGGCCCTCCCGGGCTGGGGAAGACGACGCTGGCAAACATTCTTGCCAACGAGCTGGGGGTGAATATGCGCCACACCTCTGGCCCGGTCCTGGAGCGCCCGGGGGATCTCGCCGCAATGCTGACCAACCTGGAGCCGCGGGATGTGCTCTTTGTCGACGAGATTCACAGGCTGAGTCCAGTGGTTGAGGAAGTGCTCTATCCGGCCATGGAGGACTTTCAGCTGGACATCATGATTGGCGAGGGTCCTGCGGCGCGCTCTATCAAGCTCGACCTGCCCCCATTCACGCTGGTTGGCGCGACTACCCGGGCCGGGCTGCTGACGTCTCCCTTGCGTGACCGCTTCGGCATTGTCCAGCGCCTCGAGTTCTACGGGCGGGACGAGTTGCACCAGATTCTGCTGCGGTCAGCCCGTATCCTTGGCGTGGCTCTGGATGATGGCGGCGCCTGGCAGCTGGCGGACCGGTCCCGCGGCACCCCGCGTATCGCCAACCGCCTGCTGCGTCGGGTACGGGATTTCGCCCAGGTGGAGGGCAACGGCAGTATCGACGAAGCTACTGCCTGCTCGGCAATGAATCTGCTGGACGTGGACCCTAACGGTTTCGATTTGCTGGACCGGCGCCTGCTGACGCTCATTATCGAGCGCTTCGATGGGGGGCCGGTGGGGGTTGAATCCCTGGCTGCAGCCCTGGGGGAGGAGCGGGGCACCATTGAGGACGTCCTGGAACCCTTCCTGATCCAGCAGGGCTTCATGAGCCGCACAGCGCGCGGCCGCATTGCTACCCGGCGGGCTTACCAGCACTTTGGTTTGCAGCCACCCCGCGACCTGGCGGATGCCGGGAGCAACCTGTTCGACGCTGAGGAACCCTGAGATGACGGCGAATCCCTCGATACTCGATCTGATCCTGTCTGCCAGCATCGTCGTTCAGCTCGTCATGCTCCTGCTCCTGGCAGCGTCAGTCACCTCCTGGGCCATCATTGTCCGGAAACGGCGCGTACTCCGTGAGGCGGCCCTGGGCTCTGATGACTTTGAAACAAACTTCTGGTCCGGAGGCGACCTCACGGCAATCTATAAGGACGTAACCCGGGGTGGCCAGCCGGCAGCCGACATGGATGGCCTGTTTGAGGCGGGCTTCCGGGAGTTCCGGCGG
>CAMBYH010000049.1 GCA_945872065.1 Arsukibacterium tuosuense | reverse complement strand
CCCGCCGCTGCCGGCCCGGGGTCCGCCGCGTCAGGGGGCGCTGGAGCTGGGCTGAGAGCCGTCGACCTGTCGCCGGACCGGAGCCGGCCGGGCCGGCCTGCGCGTGTCACGGTGTGCGGTGCGAGAAACTGTACGGAAGCGTGACTATTGCGGGAGCGACGTCGGCCGCTCCGGAGCTGGCGGGCTGAAGGGGAGGGAGGGCCGGCCTGCCGACGCGCGGCACGCGCCGATCTTCGGAAGATCCGGGGCTTTGTACGGCTTATACTCCCAGCCGGAGCGACACATGAAGAACCAGCCAAAATCCGAGCAGTATCGAGCCGTCCTGGACCCGGAACGTTACGGCGTCCTGTTCGAGGAAAATACCGAACGGCCGTTCACCAGTCCCCTGAATGGCGAGAAGCGGGCCGGCACCTTTATCTGTGCCGCCTGTAACTCGCCGCTGTTCGTGACTGGGGGAAAGTTCGACAGTGGCACCGGCTGGCCCAGTTTTTTTCAGCCCCTTGACGAGGCCAGCATTGGCACGAAGCGCGACTTCCACCACATCCTGCCCCGCACCGAGTACCACTGCGCCCGCTGCGGCGGCCACCACGGGCACGTGTTCAAGGACGGGCCAGCGCCCACCGGTCTCCGCTACTGCAACAACGGCCTGGCGCTGATGTTTATTCCGGACGGCGAGCCGCTGCCCGAGTTGCGGTGAGATTGACCGTTTAAAGCGACGCTAGTTGCGTCAGCTGGGCATCCAGCTTCGCCAGGTCCCGACGCAGTGTCTCCTGGCGCTCCCGTTCCTTCGCGACCACCGCTTCCGGCGCGTGGCTGGTGAAGGTTTCTGTTGCCAGCTTCTGTTCGACCCGTTCCAGGTCAGCTGCAGCCTTTAGGCGATTCTTCGTCAGGCGCGTACGTTCCGCGGCCACGTCGATCAGGCCCGCAATGGGCACGAGCAATCTCAGACTGCCCACCAGGGCGGTGGCGCTGGGCGGTGCCTGGCTGCCCGGGCCGAGCGTCTCTATACTCGCCAGGCGCGCCAGTTCCCGCAGGTAACGATCGTGGACGGCAAGCAGACGGACGTCATCCGCCGTCGCGTCCTGGAGCAGCACGGGAATCCGCTTGCCCGGCGGAATGTCCATTTCCCCGCGTATCTGCCGCACGCCCAGAATAAAGCTCTGGATCCAGCCCAGTTCGGCTTCGGCCTCATCGTCGACCGGAAAAAATGCCGGGTCCGGCCAGCTCTGCAGCATGATCGAGTCACCACAGGCACCAGCCAGCGGGGCGACCCGCTGCCAGATCTCCTCCGTGATGAATGGCATGAACGGGTGACTCGCGCGTAACAGGGCTTCCAGGACCGTCACCAGCGTACGCCGGGTCACGGCCTGCTGGCTGGCCGGCGTGGCCGGATCCTGGAGGATCGGTTTGGTGAGCTCCAGATACCAGTCGCAGTACTCATTCCAGATGAACTCGTAGAGTGCCCGGGCTGCGAGATCGAAACGGTAGGTGCCAAAATGCCCGTCAACCGCCTCGAGCATCTTGCTGAGCCGGGACAGGATCCAGCGATCGGGCAGGCTCAGGGTCGTGACGGCAGCCGTGCCGCTGGCGAGTTCACGGCCCTCGACGTTCATCAGGACGAAGCGCGCGGCATTCCAGATCTTGTTGCAGAAATTCCGGTAGCCCTCGATGCGGTTCAGGTCGAAGCGGATATCCCGCCCCGTGCTGGCCAGGGCCGCAAACGTGAAGCGGAGGGCGTCGGTGCCGTAGTCGGGAATCCCGTTTGGGAACTGTTTCTTCGTGGACTTTTCGATCTGCGGTTTGAGCTTTGGCTGCATCAGGCCGGTAGTCCGCTTGTGGAGCAGGGTCGGCAGGTCGATGCCATCAATCAGATCGAGGGGGTCCAGGATGTTGCCCTTGGACTTGGACATCTTGTCGCCGTTCTCGTCCCGGATGAGTCCCGTGATGTAGACCTCCCGGAAGGGCACGTCCCCGGCAAACTTGAGGCCCAGCATGATCATCCGGGCAACCCAGAAAAAGATGATGTCGAAGCCTGTCACCAGCACACTGCTGGGATAGAAGGTCTTGAGTGCCTCCGTATTCTCCGGCCAGCCAAGGGTCGAGAAGGGCCATAGCGCCGATGAGAACCAGGTATCCAGCACGTCCTCATCCTGGGTGAGGATCACGTCCGCTCCGAGGCCGTGGGCAGCGCGCACCTCGGCCTCGCTGCGACCAACGTAAGGCCGCCCCGCGCTGTCGTACCAGGCAGGAATCCGATGGCCCCACCAGAGCTGGCGGCTGATGCACCAGTCCTGAATGTTGTTCATCCACTGAAAGTAGGTTTTCGACCAGTTCTCCGGTATGAACCGGATGCGCCCATCTTCAACAGCCGCTATGGCCGGCGCCGCCAGCGGTGCGATCTTTACGTACCACTGGTCGGTGAGCCAGGGTTCGAGTACAGCACCACTCCGGTCCCCGCGGGGTACCTGCAGGGTATGGGGGTCGATGCGCTCCACCAGGCCCTGCTCCTCCAGCAGGGCAACGATGTGCCGGCGGGCCTCATAGCGCTCCAGCCCGCGGAGTTCCGCGGGAATCTCGGCGAGAGCCATGGCCGGGTCGTAGCCCGAACCGGCAGCATCGGGTTTGCTGATGATCCGTGCATCCCGGTCGAAAATGTTGATCAGGGGCAGCTTATGCCGTGTGCCAACTTCGTAGTCGTTAAAGTCGTGCCCCGGCGTGATCTTGACGCAGCCGGAACCGAATTCCGGGTCAACATAGTCATCCGCGAGAACGGGGATCAGGCGGTTCGTCAGCGGCAGGCGGATCTGTTTGCCCACGAACTGACGGTAGCGCTCGTCAGCCGGATGCACCGCAACTGCCGTGTCGCCCAGCATGGTTTCGGGCCGCGTCGTGGCCACGACCAGTTGACCGCTCCCGTCGGCCAGCGGGTACCGGATATGCCACAAGGAGCCCGGCTCCGGCTCTGACTGAACTTCCAGGTCGGACAGGGCGGTGTGGAGCACCGGGTCCCAGTTCACCAGTCGCTTGCCCCGGTAGATGAGGCCTTCGGCGTGGAGGCGAACGAACACCTCGGTAACAGCCTGGGACAGGCCTTCGTCCATGGTGAACCGGTCCCTGGACCAGTCGACTGAGTTACCGAGGCGCCGCATCTGGCGCGAGATCGTGCCGCCGGACTCCTGCTTCCATTGCCAGACGCGGGTCACAAAGGCGTCGCGACCCAGATCCTGCCGGCGCTTGCCCTCGGCGTTCAGCTGTCGCTCGACAACCATCTGGGTGGCGATACCGGCGTGATCGGTACCTGGCTGCCACAACGTGTTATCGCCCCGCATGCGGTGATATCGGGTCAGGGCGTCCTGCAGCGTGTGCTGGAACGCGTGGCCCATGTGCAGCGTGCCCGTGACGTTCGGGGGCGGAATCATGATGCAGTAAGGCGCGCCGCGACCGGCCGGAGCGAAGTACCCAGCGGCTTCCCAATGTGCGTACCAGCGTTGCTCGATGCCGGCTGGCTGATAGGACTTGTCGAGCGGTGCAGCAGCGCTGTCCGCAGTTGCGTCTGTCACTCAGCCATCCTTCAGGTCTTTCTCGAAGTGTTCGCGCAGGGTCTGGTCAATGAGTTCCGGCAGTTCATGGCGCAGGCGGCCGACCACTTCATCGAAGAGCGTCGCCTCCATTTCCTTATAGGCCTGATGAAGGAGCTTCTCGACCAGAATAAAACTGCCGGTTGCGATCCGCACCTGCAGTTCGGCGAGTTCTGACTCAGTAAGCGAGGGACGCGCGACTTCGTCTGCGGCGCTGCGGCGGGGCCGGGCCACGGCATCGGTCAGTACGGGTATGCGCGAGCGATCCATTTCAGGTGACCTCGTGGGTTTCAGGCTCCAGGCCCCGGTCCCGATAGAAGCGGTGCCGCGCGCGGCCGGCTTCGCGACCGGCCGGACTGCCATCGATAATCTCGGCTATCCGCGGGAACCGGTCGAAGAACGCGGGTACTTCATCCGCGAGATTGATCAGCAGGTCCGCGGCCGGGAGAGGCACCGCTTCCCCCGCATCCGCCGAGCCTATAGTCACCGGAGCCACCGACGCCGCCTGCGCCTCGCTGGAGGTCGCGAGAAGTTCATGGGGGACAAAACTGCCTTGTCGGAACGTCCACAGGAGTACATCAAGGGCGCTCGCCATCTGAGCGTCTCTGGCGTGGGCATGGATCCGGTTCTTCAGTTTGTAGGCCTTCTCCGTCAACCGGCAGGCATAGCCCAGTCGTGTGGTCGCGTCAGTGCCGTTCAGTACGTAGAACGACACTCGCGTTGCACCCATCGCCGGTTGAGTCACTGTTACCACTGGTGTGTCGCCCTGCTACTTTCTGTGGAGCAGGAATTCCATCAGCAGCGGGATTGGCCGACCGGTGCCGCCCTTGTTACTGCCCTGGTTCCACGCCGTGCCGGCGATGTCGAGATGGGCCCAGTCTGTCTTGCCGACGAAGCGCGACAGGAAGCTTGCCGCGGTAATGGTTCCCGCGTCACGGCCCCCGACGTTGGCCACATCTGCAAAGGGACTCTTGATGAGTTCGGCATAGTCTTCGTCGAGGGGCAGCCGCCACGCCCGATCGTCTGCTGCCTGGCCCGCCGCGAGCAACTGTTCTGCCAGTTTGTCCGAGTTGCCAAGTAGTCCGGATCTCACCCTCCCGAGAGCGACGAGGCAGGCCCCGGTGAGAGTAGCGATGTCGATCAGGGCCGCCGGCTTGAAGCGCAGGGCGTAGGTGATGGCATCGCACAGGATCAGTCGGCCTTCCGCATCGGTATTCAGGATTTCGACGGTCTGCCCTGACATAGTGCGCACTATGTCGCTGGGCCTGGTGGCGGTGCCGCTGGGCAGATTCTCGCAGGTGGGCACCACGCCGATCACGTTGATGGGCAGTTTGAGTTCTGCCACTGCCTGGAGTACGCCGAGGACGGTGGCTGCGCCGCACATGTCGTACTTCATTTCGTCCATGCCGCCCGCCGGCTTGATCGAGATGCCGCCGGAATCGAAGGTGATGCCCTTGCCAACGAGAACTACCGGCCTGGCGGCAGCTGCGGCGCCCCGATACTGGAGCACGATAAAGCGGGGCGGCTCGGCGGCGCCCTGGGTGACCGCCAGAAACGCACCCATACGCAGTTTGCGGATTTCCGGCAGGCCGAGGACCTTTACGGTGAGTTTCTTGCCCTTCCGGGCGATACCCCTGGCACGCTCTGCGAGGTAGCTGGGGGTGCAGACATTGGGCGGAAGATTGCCCAGGTCCTTGGCGAGCGCCACGGCTCTGCCAATCGCCTCGCCATCGGCAATGCCATGACGTGTCTGGCGAAGCATCCGGGCGCTGCTGGCGATACTGAGGGTCTTGAGTGGCGACGTGTTGTCGCCGGGTTCGGACTTCATGGCGGTAAAGCGGTAACTGACCTCGCGCCAGATTTCCACTGCCAGTCGGGCCCTGCGGTAGTTGTCGGCGTCACTCACTGCCTCACTCACCAGGTGCAGTACCGCGTCGCTGTACTTGCTCCGTGCAATGGCGGCGAGGGCGCTGCGCGTGGCCTTGCGCCAGGTCCTGCGATCCAGTTTGGCCTTCGCGCCGAGCCCCACCAGCAGAATCCGCCGGCAGGGCAGGCTGCCGGTGTCGGTCAGGAGGAGGAGTTCAGCGGATTCTCCCTTGATATCCCCGTTCTTGATTACCCGGGAAATCAGCCCACCGCCGGCACTGTCGATGCTTTTTGCGGCAGCGGAGAGTTCTCCGCCGGTATAGATTGCCACGATGGCGCAGGCGGTCCGCTGCTGGCTGGGGCTACCCGTCGTTACCTGGAATTGCATACTGACCTCGATGTGCGGGCGCTTGACTCCATGCGAGCGGTAAACCAAGGTTGGTCCCTGATCTGGCATGTCCCATGAATGCCCCTGTAAACGGCGCATCAGTGTACTCGATTCATCCGGAGCCCGGCCAAGGACGGTGCGTGCATGACTGAACTGATTCGCCGTTACGTCCTGCGGGAAACACTCCAGGCCTGGCTCCTTGTTACCCTGGTCTTGTTCTTCATTCTGGTCACGAGCCAGTTCGCCTCTGTGCTCGGGGATGCTGCAGCCAGCCGACTGCCCCGGTCCGCCATTCTCCAGGTCCTTGGTCTGACGAGCCTGCAGTACCTCACCATCCTGATTCCGGTGGGCTTTTTTCTTGCCATCATGCTGGCGCTCGGCAGGCTCTATCACGACAGCGAAATGGCCGCCCTGATGGCCTGCGGCGTCGGACCAGCACAGCTCTATAAGTCACTGCTCAGCCTGGGCGCTGGCCTCGCCTTGTTGGTCGGCCTCCTTGCTCTGGTGGTATCGCCTGCAGCCCTCCGACAGGTGGAGGTTTTTGCCGCCCAGGCCAAGCGGGACGCCAGTTTCGGCCTGCTGGTGCCAGGCCGTTTCGTCAACTTCGCCAATGGCACCGCTGCGCTGTATGCGGAATCGGTTACGCCGGATCGTCATCTGCATAACGTGTTTGTCCAGCGCCGCACCGCCGACAAGGTGGAAGTGATCGTGGCTGAGGAGGCGTGGCAGGAAGATGTTGGGGATGGCGTTCGGATTCTTACCTTTGCCCGCGGCCACCGGTACGAAGGCAAGCCCGGCGAGGCGCGGTTCCGCCTGGTCGAGTTCGCGGAGCACGGCATCCCCTTCGAGCTGCCGGCCGCCGGCGCCCTGAAGCTGAGCAACGAAGCCCGCCCCACTGCCGCGTTGTTGTCGTCAGCCGACCTGGCGGACCAGGCGGAGCTCCAGTGGCGCATCGGTGTGCCTGTCACTTTGCTGGTGCTGACCATACTTGCCGTGCCACTGGCGAAAACCGAGCCACGGAAGGGGCGGTTCGCGGGTATCGCATCGGCTGTCCTGGTGTATCTGATCTATGCCAATCTGCTCGCTGCGGGGCGCGGCTGGCTCGAGCGGGGCGAACTCCCTGCCGCGGTGGGACTCTGGTGGGTGCATGGAGCGTTCCTGCTGGCAGCCGGGCTGATGCTGGTCCTGCAGCTTGGCCTCTGGCGGCAGTTCAGGTTTGTGCCAAAGCGGCCGGTGCGACTTTGAAGATTCTGACTGGTTACGTGTTTCGCACCATCCTGGGAACCACCGGACTGGTCCTGGCGGTGCTTCTGAGTCTCGCCTCTTTCATCAAGTTCATCGGCCAGCTCGATGACATCGGCGTCGGCGACTACGGCCTTCTCAACGCGATTGGCTGGGTCTTGCTGCAGATGCCGACGATAGTCGCCCAGATGTTACCAATCGCGGCGTTGCTGGGCGCGCTGCTGGGCCTGGGCTCACTGGCAAGCCGGAGTGAACTGATCGTGCTGCGGGCTGCGGGCGTCTCGCCCCGGGGCCTTGCCCGGTCTGTTCTCGCCACGGGCATCGTCCTCGCCCTGGCCGGCCTGGCGATCAGCCTCTATCTTGCGCCACCGCTGGAGCGCTATGCCCGGCAGCAGCGGGAGCTGGCCAAGTTCGGCCAGGCGGGCATCAGTGCCGGGGAGAGCGCGTGGATCCGCGACCGGACAACCATCCTCAACGTGGTTCCGCCCAGCGATGAGAATCCGGGCGGGAACGTGTATGTCTTTCGGCTCGGCCCCAATGGCGTTCTGGATGCCATTGGCCGGGCGGAGTCGGTGCGCGCCGAACCGGACAAGCGCTGGTTCCTCCGCAACTATGCCGAAACCCGTTTCGGGCCTGCCGCCACCGAAACCAGCCTGGAGCCGGAGGCGCTGGCCCTCGAGGGCGTCAACCCCGATCTTCTTGGTCTCACGGTCGTCCGCGAAGCCACCATGAGCGGAGCCACACTCTGGCGCTACGTGCAGTATCTCAAGCGCAGCGGACTGGATGCCCGCAGCTACGAGGTGGCCTTCTGGAGTCGGATCGCATCGCTGGTTGCCGTGCCGCTGATGTGCATTCTTGCTGTGCCTTTCGTTTTGGGGCCGCTGCGCTCAGGGGGGGGTGGCTCACGCATGCTGGCGGGACTCGGCATCGGCCTGGCATGGTTTCTTGTGAGCAGGACCCTGGCTGATGGCGGCGTAGTCTGGAATCTCAATCCAGTCCTGATTGCGTGGCTGCCAGCTGCTCTGCTGGCGATGGTGACGCTCATCGTGCTCAGCCGGACCCGGTGATCATGCCCGGCGAAACCCCAGCGTATGGCTGATCAGCCAGCCAGCTTGCAGTCACCCGACACTGCCAGGCGTCCGGGGTTTCTCGCGCGCGCGCTGGATGCCATCGAGCAGGCGGGCAACAGGCTGCCCGATCCGGCCATGCTGTTTCTGCTGCTGCTGGTGGTGGTGGCAGTGGCGTCCTGGTTACTCGCGAGTGTCGCCTTCAGCGAGGTAGACCCGCGCAGCGGCGCACCCATCCAGATTCGGAACATGCTGTCCGGGGAGGCGCTGACAGGCTTCACCTCGGCTATGGTCGGTACCTTTGTCAGCTTTCCGCCCTTAGGCGTCGTCCTGGTCGCGATGCTGGGTCTCGGCGTAGCCGAGCACACCGGGTTCATCAGTGCCAGCCTGCGGAGCCTTATCGGCGGCACTCCCCGGGCCCTCCTGACGCCGGCGCTGATCGGGGTCGGCGTCCTCAGTCATGTGGCCGTGGATGCCGGGTACGTCCTGGTGATTCCCCTCGGTGCCGTGATCTTCTATGCCGCCGGGCGCCATCCCCTGGCCGGCATTGCGGCGGCGTTTGCCGGGGTCTCCGGCGGCTACTCAGCGACGTTTTTCCTGCCCTCCAGTCTGGACCCGCTCCTGGCTGGGATTACGCAGGCGGCGGCGAATCTGGTTGATCCAGCCGTCCGCGTCAATCCATTGAACAATTACTTTTTTACGACGCTGTCGGCCGCGCTAGTCATCGGGGTCGGGTGGTTTCTAACCGACAGAGTGATCGAACCGCGCCTGCGTTCGACCCCGATCGACGGCGACCCTGGTCAGTTGCCAGCGCTGGAACCCCTGGAACCCGGGCAGCGTCGGGGGCTGCGTTGGGCGGTCTCCGCGATGTTGCTCGCGCTGGCGGCCTTCGTTGCGACGCTGCTTCCCGAGGCGTCGCCCTGGGCTGCGCCGCCGGATCAGGTGACCGAGGGTGGGCATCCGTTGCTGGCGGCCGCTGCTCCACTCATGAAGTCCATCGTCCCGCTGATCTTCGTGTTCTTCCTTCTCCCGGGCGTCGTCTACGGCTGCATGACTGGGGCGATAGCCAGTCATCGGGACGTGATCGCGGGAATGAGCAAGGCGATGAGCGGTATGGGCTACTACATCGTCATGGCGTTTTTCTGTGCCCAGTTTATCTACGTGTTCGGTCAGTCGAATCTTGGTGCCTTGATCGCGCTCAAGGGTGCCAACGGGCTCCGGGACCTGGCCCTCCCGATGGGCTTTACCCTGGTGGGTATCGTCCTGCTGACTGCCCTGGTCAATTTGCTGATTGGTTCGGCATCTGCCAAATGGGCACTGATTGGTTCGATCCTGGTGCCTATGCTGATGCAGGTCGGCGTTTCCCCTGACCTGACTCAGGCTGCCTACCGCGTTGGCGACTCAAGCACCAACATCATTACGCCACTGATGCCTTACTTTCCGCTGATCGTGGTGTTCTGCCGGCGTTACGTGAAGGCCACAGGCATTGGGACACTGATCGCACTCATGTTGCCGTACTCCCTGGGGCTTCTGACCGCCTGGAGCCTGTTGCTGATTGGCTTCTGGGTCCTGGGAGTTCCGCTGGGATTTGGCGCCAGCTACACATACCCGTTCCAGCCCTGAAGACAGAGCCCTGGGCGGGGAACCGGCCTTAGCGGGGTGGTTTTGGCAGGACCACCACCTGGGTGCCAGCAAGCCGGTCGTGCCAAGTGAGTTCATCCCGGTCAATCCATAGCCAGAGCAGGCCCAGACCACACGAGAGGACCGACAGGAGGCCAGCGAGGAACCTGATGACGCCGGTCCGGAAATCGAGACCACCGCCAGCCTGCCGTTCGACACGTAGCCGCCAGGCGCGCATGCCAAGTGTCTGGCCACCGCGGAGCCAGGAGGAAATGAAGAACGCAGCGGTCGCGCCCAGCAGCAGCAGCTGATAGCCGGGCTGGGCCGGCGGCAAGGGCTGCCCTCCGCGGACCGCTACAAGCGCCAGGGTGGTCAGCATCCAGACCGCGATCAGCAGCAGCCCGTCGTAGCAGCCAGCAGCAATCCGGCGCCCCAGTCCCGCAGCGGGATAGGGTCCAGCCGCAGGGCTGGGCGCTGGCGCTTCAGGCTGGTGGCTTCCAGGGGACATGGCGTGCAGAAGGACTAAAGTGGCGCTCCCTACGAGAATTGAACTCGTGTTTCAGCCTTGAGAGGGCCGCGTCCTAACCCCTAGACGAAGGGAGCGTAGTAACTGTGCCGCCGGAGCGGGGCTGCTATTATAGTCAGCCTCGCCATTGTCTCAAGGCCGGAGCTCTTTTGACTCACCCCATACCTGCCGCGGATTCGCCGCGCATCATCCCGCGGTCCGACCACCACGTCTCCCGAGCGAATATCTCCCGGAACGCCCTCAAGGTGCTGTACCGCCTGAAGGATGGCGGGTATCAGGCCTTCATCGTCGGCGGCGGTGTCCGGGATCTCCTGCTGAACCGTCAGCCCAAAGACTTCGATATAGCAACTGACGCGAGCCCTGAGCAGGTGCGCGCCCTGTTTGGCAGTGCGCGAATCATCGGCAGGCGCTTTCGCCTCGTCCATGTCCGGTTTCGTGACGAGATTGTTGAGGTAGCGACCTTTCGTGGCCTTGGGAATGAGGACCTGGAGAGTGAGGACCGGCAGGTCCTGGATGCGGCTGGACGCATCATCAAGGACAACTCCTTTGGTTCAATTGAAGAAGATGCCTGGCGGCGCGATTTCACGGTCAACGCGCTCTACTACAACATTGCTGACTTCTCGATCTGGGACTTTGTGGGCGGCATGCGGGACATTGAGGCCCGCCGCATCCGCCTGATTGGTGATCCGGAAACACGCTACCGCGAAGACCCTGTGCGCATGATCCGGGCAGTGCGCCTCGCAGCCAAGCTGGATCTCGAGATTCACCCTGAGGCGGCGGCGCCGATGGAGC
Organism: Arsukibacterium tuosuense; assembly: GCA_945872065.1. Taxonomy (GTDB): domain Bacteria; phylum Pseudomonadota; class Gammaproteobacteria; order Steroidobacterales; genus SHZI01. The sequence continues at coordinate 8,209 of CAMBYH010000049.1, read as the reverse complement.
GGCTGGGCAGCCTGATCGACAGTGTGCCTCCGGCCCGCCTGTTTGATGAGTTCCTCAAGGTTTTCGAAACCGGCCATGCACTGGAGGCTTACCGGCGGCTGCGTCGGCATGGCCTCTTTCCGCACCTGTTCCCGGCTACGGCTGCCTGGCTGTCTGGCGATGGAGCGCAGGGCCGCTCCGGCGGACGACCCGGGGGCGTAGCCGATGACCGTCGCAATCGGTTTATCGAGAGTGCTCTCGCTGGTACGGACCGGCGCGTTGCTGAAGGCTTGCCTGTGACCCCCATGTTTCTGTTCGGCGTCTTCCTGTGGGGCCCTGTTCAGGACCGGGCCAATGCTTTGCGTCGCACCGGCCAGATCTCGGAGGTTCAGGCGCTGATCGACGCCGGGCAGGAGATCACCGACATTCAGATTTCCCGGATCACTCTCCCGCGGCGCTTCTCAGTGCCGATGCGGGAGATGCTGCAACTCCAGCCCCGCTTTAACCGGCGTCAGGGGCGGAGGGCTGGGGTACTGCTGCAGCACCGGCGGTTTCGTGCGGCCTATGACTTGCTGGTCTTGCGCACTGAACTGGGTGAAGTACCGGCGGAATTGGCCGAGTGGTGGACGCGAATCCAGACGCTGTCCCCCGATGAGCAGCACCGGGAGTTCAACGGTGGCCGGGGCGGCGGGCGCGACGCCGAGCGGCCCCGACCGGCCGAACGGGCTGTCTGAGCCCCGCCCCGATGCCCGCGCAAGGGTGGGTGCCTGCCTATGTGGGTATCGGCAGCAATCTGGACGATCCGGAACTACAGGTCCGCTCGGCCCTCGAGGCGCTGGCGGAGCTCCCCGGCACCCGCCGGATCAGTTGTTCCGGATTACTGCGCAACGTGGCCATGGGTCCGCAGCCTCAGCCGGAGTTCGTCAACGCAGTAGCCGGGCTACTGACCCAGCTGCCGGCTCTGGGGCTGCTGGACGAACTGCTCGCCATCGAGCGCCGACAGGGCAGGGATCGCAGCCTCAGTCTCCGGTGGGGACCCCGGCGCATCGATCTGGATCTCCTCGTCTACGGAGACGCCGTCATCAATGTTGAGCGTCTCGTGGTGCCCCACCCGGGCATAGCGACCAGAAATTTTGTATTGTTACCCCTGCTGGAGATTGCGCCGACGCTCCGGGTTCCGGGACAGGGTCCGGTGTGGCGCCTGGCAGCGGCCGCTAACCAACAAGAACAACAGGCCAACGGCAACAGGGCCAGGCACAAAGACTCATGGGAAACTCCCGCTACATCGCCATCGAAGGCCCCATAGGGGTTGGCAAGACCAGCCTGTCCCGCCGGCTCGCGGATGCGCTGGATGGCGAGCTGCTGCTTGAGCAGCCCGAGGCTAACCCGTTTCTGGAGCGGTTCTACCGGGATCCGCGCGGCGCCGCACTGCCCACGCAGTTGTTCTTTCTGTTCCAGCGCGTCCAGCAGATCGAACAGCTGCGGCAAAGTGACATCTTTGCGGAGACCCGGATCTCTGATTTCCTGATCAACAAAGATCGCCTCTTCGCCGAGATCAATCTCGACCAGGCAGAGCTGACGCTCTACGACAAGGTGGCTGAGTCCCTTGCCTTCGAGCCGCCGGCTCCGGATCTGGTGGTTTACCTGCAGGCACCGGTGGATACGCTGCTGTTCCGCATTGCCCGCCGTGGCATCGACTTCGAGCAGCGTATCGGACGGCGTTACCTGGAACGGCTTACGGAAGCCTATGCCCGCTTCTTTCACGACTATGACGGCGCACCGCTCCTGATCGTCAATGCAGCTGTGATCGACCCGGTTCATAATGACGCCCACTTCAGCCTGCTGCTCGAAGAGATAGCAAGGATTCGCAGCGGCCGGCACTTCTTCAACCCAATAGCCTCGGCCTTCGCGTAAGTACCATGTACAAGCAGTTACAGCAGCGTGACTTGCCGGAAGCACCGGTCAACATTTCGAGCCTGCGTACCATGAAGGCGGCAGGGGAGCCGATCGCCTGTCTGACGGCCTACGACGCCAGTTTCGCCTTGCTGGTTGACCGCGCCGGGGCGGATCTGGTTCTGGTGGGTGACTCTCTTGGCATGGTCATCCAGGGGCACGACACCACGGTTCCTGTCACCGTCCAGGACATCATCTATCACTCCCGCATGGTGCGCCGTGGTCTCGGGCGGGCCTTTCTCATGGTCGACATGCCGTTCATGAGTTACACCACCCCGTCCCAGGCGCTGGATAACGCCGTGCGGCTGATGCAGGAGGGAGCGGCGATGATGGTGAAGCTGGAAGGTGGAGCCAGCCAGGTGCGAATTGTTGAGCATCTGGCCGGGCACGATATTCCCGTCTGCGCCCACCTGGGTCTGCGACCCCAGTCCGTCCACAAGATCGGTGGCTTCAAGGTTCAGGGCAGGGATCAGGCGCAGGCGGAACAGATGCTTGAAGACGCGGTGGCGCTGGAGCAGGCAGGCGCGGATATTCTGCTCCTTGAGTGCGTCCCGAACGAGTTGGGTCAGGCAGTGCGGGACGCCGTAACGGTGCCGGTAATCGGCATTGGCGCTGGCCCCGGCGTCGATGGTCAGATCCTCGTTCTTTACGACATGCTGGGCATCACGCAGGGCCGGCTGCCGCGCTTTGTGCGTAATTTCATGCAGGGTGGCGCAGCGCCTGTTGAGGCACTGCAAGCCTATGTAGCTGCCGTCAAGGACCGCAGCTACCCAGCTCCCGAGCACTGCTTTTCCTGACCTTGAAGACGGTTCGCACCATTGCCAGCCTGCGGGAGAACCTGCAGGGCTGGCGCAAGTTTGATGAATCGATCGCCCTCGTTCCGACGATGGGCAATCTCCATGCTGGGCACCTGAGTCTGGTTGGTGTCGCCGGCAAGATTGCGGACCGGGTGGTGGTGTCGATTTTTGTCAATCCAACCCAGTTTGGACCCACGGAAGATTTCGCAGCGTATCCGCGCACGTTGGACAGTGACCGGCGCCAGTTGACGCGCGCCAAGGTGGACATCCTCTTCCTCCCGTCCGTGGCTGAAATGTATCCCCACGGTGAGCGGGGGGGCACGGTGGTGTCGGTCCCCGACCTCTCCGTCATTCTCTGCGGCGCATTCCGGCCCGGTCACTTCGACGGTGTCGCTTCCGTTGTGACGCGCCTTTTCAATATCGTCCAGCCGGATACGGCTGTGTTTGGCCAGAAGGACTACCAGCAGGTGGCCATAATCCGGCGCCTTCAGGCAGATCTCTGCCTGCCGATCCGGATCGTCGTCGCGCCCACGGCCCGGGACCCGGACGGGCTCGCCCTGAGTTCCCGCAACCAGTATCTGGACGCGGATGGCCGTGTGCGTGCGCCCGGCATGTACCGAGCCCTGGTCGCATGCACCACGCGCCTGCGGGACGGGGAGAAGGAATTCAGCGCTCTTGAGAAAAGCGGGGTGGGCGACCTGGCCGCTGCCGGATTTCGTCCTGACTATTTCGCCATCCGCAACGCAGCCGACTTGAGTTCCCCGACGGCGACCAGCCGGCAACTGGTCGTACTCGCGGCAGGGCACCTCGGGCGCGCGCGTCTCATTGATAACGTCCTGGTAGACCTCTAGCCCGATTTCAGTTTCCCGTCGGGCTACGTCGCGACTGATGGCGCTCCAGTGCCCACGCCACATGTTCCCGGACAAGGTCCGACAGGTGGCTGGCCCGGCCGCGAAGCCCGGCGAGAACAGTTGGTGAGGATGGCGCATTGCCCAGTGCTACGGCGACGTTACGCAGCCAGCCCAGGTAGCCTGGCCGGCGCAGGGCACTGCCCAGCGTGCGCTCCGACCATTCCTGCTCGGACCAGGCGAACAGATCCGTCAGCTGTGGTGCGTCGAGTCCGTGTCGGGGTGCGAAATCCGGTTCAGCAGTTGCCCGCGCGTACTTGTTCCAGGGGCACACGATCTGGCAGTCGTCACAGCCGAAGATGCGGTTGCCCATGGCCGCCCTGAACTCGACCGGTATCGGCCCCCGGGACTCGATCGTGAAGTAGGAAATGCAGCGGCGGGCATCGAGTACGTAGGGCGCGATGATGGCCTCGGTTGGACACACGTCGAGGCAGGCCCGACAGCTGCCGCAGTGGTCGGCAACCGGCTCATCCACGGGCAGCGGCAGGTCCGTGTAGATTTCACCCAGGAGGAACCAGGATCCCGCCTGCCGGTTGATCAGGTTGGTGTGTTTGCCCTGCCAGCCCAGCCCTGCGGCAGCTGCAATGGGCTTTTCCAGCACCGGCGCGCTGTCCACGAAGACCCGGTAGCCATGGGCGGTGCCCGCGTCAGTGATCCGGTCCGCGAGTCGCTGCAGCCGTTGCCGAAGCAGCTTGTGGTAGTCCCGGCCGAGGGCATACCGGGCGATGTAGGCCCGCTCACCGTCAGCGAGCACGGCAGCCGCCTGCGCTGCTCCCGCCGGCAGGTAATCCATGCGCGCTGAGATGATCCGGGACGTGCCCGGAAGCAGATCTGCTGGCCGCGTTCGCTTCCGGCCATGGCGGGTCATGTAGTCAAGATCGCCGTGGAAACCCCGGGCGAGCCATTCGTCGAGCCGGACTTCGGCGGAGGTCAGGGTACTCCCGGCTATGCCGATCTGCTGAAACCCGAGTTCCCGACCCCAGACCTTGATCTGCGCGGCGAGCTGCTGCAGGTCCACAGGGAGGTACCCAACCGGTGTGAGGAAGGGGAGCAGTATAATCAACCCCATGATGGAAGCTAAATGCGGCGTCTGGACTCCCGAGGCCGTGCGGGTCCTCGACCGTACGGCCTCCGCTGCCTTTGGCATTCCAGGCTACGAACTCATGACCCGCGCCGGGGCGGCGGTGTGCGCCGCGGCCTCCCTCCGTTGGCCCACCGCTCGTCGCTGGCTGGTGCTGTGTGGCGGGGGCAATAACGGCGGGGACGGTTACGTGATCGCGCGTCTGGCGCGACAGGCCGGCCACGAGGTGCGGGTTTGTGCGTTTACTGAAACCGAACGGCTGAGCGGTGATGCCGCGACGGCTTGGCGGGATTTTGTCGCGGAGGGCGCAGCAGTCCAGCGCTTCGAACCACAGTCACTCGCTGATGCCGATCTGGTGGTCGACGCCATGCTCGGTACTGGTCTTTGCAGGCCAGTGAGCGGGGAGATGCGGGCCGCTATCGACGCTCTTAATGCGGCACGGCTGCCTGTCGTGGCGGTCGACATTCCGTCGGGCCTGGACGCGACCTCGGGCTTCCCCTTGGGAGCCGCGGTGCACGCTGATCTCACGGTCACTTTCGTGGGCCGCAAGCTCGGGCTCTATGTGGGGGACGGGCCGGCCCACACGGGTTCCATCGAGTTTGCGGACCTGGGTATTCCTCCCGCGGTGGTGGAGAGCGCCGGGCTCGCTGGTCAGGCGAGGCTCTGCGTGTTTCCCCGCGCCGAGTTGGCGCGTCTCTTGCCGCCCCGGTCGGCGACCGCACACAAAGGCGACTTTGGTCATGTGCTGGTGGTTGGGGGCAACCACGGCATGAGCGGCGCCATTCGACTGGCCGGTGAAGCAGCTTTGCGGACTGGTGCCGGACTCGTCACCGTTGCGACCCGGCCCGCGCACGCGGTGCTGCTGTCGCTGGTCCGTCCGGAACTGATGTGTCACGGCATCGCGGCTCCGGAGGACCTCGGTCCGCTGCTCGCCAGGGCGACCGTCGTTGTGGTCGGGCCCGGCCTTGGGCAGGACGAGTGGGCGCGCGGCCTGCTGGCCGCGGTCTGCGCGGCGCCGAGGCCGCTGGTGGTGGACGCCGACGCGCTGAATCTGCTGGCCGGCACACCCCGTCGCCGTCCGGACTGGGTCCTGACGCCTCACCCGGGTGAGGCGGGCCGGCTCCTGGGCTCTTCGGCCTCTGTCGTTCAGCGGGATCGCCTGGGTGCCTTGGCGGCGCTGGAGGCGCGCTACGGTGGCACCATCGTTCTCAAGGGCAACGGCACGCTGGTGGCAGGCGCCGGGCAGTGTCCCTGGCTGATCACCTCCGGGAACCCGGGCATGGCCACGGCGGGTATGGGTGACGTCTTGTCCGGCGTTATTGCGGGGCTCCTGGCCCAGTTTCCGAGCCAGGCCCAGGTCGGGAGGGGCGCCGGGCTGCGTGTTGCGGATGTCGTGGCCGCGGCTGCCTTTGTTCACAGCGCGGCAGGCGACTCTGCAGCCCGGGTCGGGCAGCGTGGCATGGTCGCGAGTGACCTGCTCGGGGAGCTCCGCCCTTGGCTGAATCCCTGAGTGTTCGCCTGGCTGATCCCGCAGCGACCGCTCGATTCGGCGCGCTCTTAGCCCAGGTACTTGCCGCCGCAGCGCCGGACAGCCGCGTCCTGAATTTCGAGGGCGAGCTGGGGGCTGGCAAGACAGCGATGATTCGGGGCCTGCTGGCGGGCCTGGGGCACCAGGGACGGGTGCCGAGCCCTACCTACACGCTGGTTGAGCCTTACCTCGTCGCGACTTATCGCGTCTATCATGTGGATCTCTATCGCTTGCGAGACCCCGCCGAACTGGACCACCTGGGTCTGGTCGACGAACTGGGCACCCGCGATGAGCTGGGCCGGGGTAGCCTCCTGTTGACGGAATGGCCAGACCGGGGTGCCGGTCGACTCCCGCCACCGGACCTGGCCTGCCACCTCGTCATCGACGGGGCCGGGCGCCGGGCTTATCTGACGGCGCGGGGCGGGGAGGGCTTGCGACTCCTGGCCAAGGTGGCGGAAGGCCTGCCGGTGGGATTCTGAAGATCCCGGCAGGTAAGCAAGCTATCTCCCTATTTACTATAAGAAAACCTTTTCAGTAGCGTTCTGCATTACGTATACTCGGCTCCACGAAAGGGATTTCGGGGGTAATACGCGTGGTTTGCCAGAGGACCGTCGCCCACGGGGCGACCGCCGAGGCCCTGCTCAGGTTCGCCCGGGCAGTCGCCCTTGCAGGCGTGTTCCTGCCCGCTACCGTGCTGTTTGCAGCCCCGACAGACCAACTCCAGGTCCAGTCCATAGCGATCGCCGCCCAGGGCCAGGACACCCGTGTGGAGCTGCGGCTGACGCGCACCGGGACCTACAATCTCTTCACCCTGACCGACCCGAACAGGGTCGTTATCGATCTGTCGTCGGCAGCACTGGGCCCCGGGGCCCTGCCGCTGCCGAGTGCTACTGGCGCCGTCCGGCAGGTTCGCGTTGCCCATCGGCCCGGAGGCAGCCTCCGCATTGTTTTTGATGTTGCCGAAGCTGTGCAGCCGTCTGCGACGCTTGCAGCAGACGGCGGGCTGCCGCGTCTCGCCATCGCCCTGCGACCGCTTTCCTGGATGGCAGCGGAGCCGGTCCCGGTGCCGCAGCCCGCTGCAGAGCCGGCGCCGACCAGTCCGGCCTTGGCCACCGCCAGCCTGCCTCCGGTTGCCCCGGAGACGCCGCCCTCGGCGCCTGCGCGGCCTCCGGGACGACAGCGCGACACGGTGGTGGTTGTAGACGCTGGTCATGGTGGCCGGGATCCCGGTGCCCACGGCCCCTCAGGGCTGCGGGAAAAAGACGTCACCCTGGCGATCAGCCGGTACCTGGTTGAACAGCTGAATGCCCAGCCCGGCATGCGCGGTGTGCTGACCCGCAGTGACGACCGCTTTCTGGGTTTGCGGGAGCGCATGGAGAAGGCCCGAAGTGCCAATGCTGACCTGTTCATCTCTATTCATGCCGACGCCGCCTACAACCGCGGTGCGCAGGGTTCTACCGTGTACGTCCTGTCGGAGAAGGCGGCGACGGACGAGGCTTCCCGGCGTCTCGCAGCCCGGGAGAACGCCGCCCTGATTGGTGGCGTGGAGCTGGGCGACAAGGATCCAGTCCTCGCTTCCGTGCTGATGGATCTGTCCCAGAACGCCTCCATCAGTTCCAGTATCGAGGTGGGGGATGCGATTCTCCGGCCCATGGGTAGGCTTGGCCGTCTCCACCGACCCAGTGTGCAGCAGGCGCCGTTCATGGTGCTGAAGTCGCCGGACGTGCCCTCGGTATTGGTAGAGACGGCGTACATCTCCAATCCGACGGATGAGCAGAACCTGCGGTCGTCGGCTCACCAGCAGAAGCTTGCCGGGGCAATACTTGCGGGTATCCAGGACTATTTCGCCGCGAATCCCCCCGGCGATGCGCCGGTTGACGCGGACAGTCGCCCACCCACAACTGTGGCCTCCGCGTCGCCCCGGCCCGAGTCGACCGCTGGGACTTCCCGGCAGCACGTTGTC
>CAMBYH010000048.1 GCA_945872065.1 Arsukibacterium tuosuense | reverse complement strand
CCGCGCCTCGTCCATGGACAGTTCGACCAGCGCCATGGCGCCCTGGCCGCTGGTCCGGCGCATCAGGGCGCTGCGCCTGCAGACGATGCGCATGGCCTGATCGATGTCGAGCACCCCCGCCAGGCAGGCTGCACCGACCTCGCCCATGCTGTGCCCTACCACCGCGTCGGGCTCGATGCCCCAGGATTTCCAGAGCGCGGCATAGGCCAGCGCCAGCGCCACCAGCACTGGCTGAAGCACATCGATTTCGTCCAGGCGGTAGTCAGCCGCCTCCGGCGACGTTTCCAGTTGCTGCGTGATGGAGCACGCCATATAGGGTCTGGCGGCCGTATCACAACGCTCCAGCGCGGCGCGAAACACCGGCTCCTGCGCGAGCAGCTGGCGCCCCATGCCCCGCCACTGTCCACCCTGACCGGGGAGGACGAAGACGATTTTGGCGGGCTCAACCGCATCGACCACGCCCTGTGCCGCGGCCGCTTCGCCGGCTGCGAAGCGCCGGAGTGCCGCGGCCATGGCGGCACTGTCGTCGGCCACAAAGGCGGCGCGGCGTTCCAGTGGTGTGCGCCGGGTGGCGGCACTCCAGCACACATCGCGCAGCGTCGGCCCGTCAGCCGCTTCCAGAAGATCGGCATAGCGCGCCGCAAGCGCCCGCAGACCTTCGTCGCTGCGGCCGGAAAGGACGAGCAGCGCTGGCCTTGCTGACGGCGTCGCGGGCGGTGCAATCCCGTCGGACTCAGGCGCGCTCTTCAGCACCACGTGTGCGTTGGTGCCGGCAATGCCAAAGGCGCTGACGCCACCGACGCGCTCCGCGCCGCGCCAGGACGTGGCCTGGCGCGCGATCTCACAGGGGGCGTTCGCCCAATCAATCGCCGGGTTGAGCGTCTTGCAGTTCAGGCTGGGCGGGATCTGGCCGTGGTGCAAGGCCAGAGCCACCTTGACCAGGCCGGCGACGCCCGCAGCACCCTCGGTGTGGCCGAAATTTGTTTTCACGGAACCGACCAGAGCGCGCGTTCCGTCCGACCGTCCTTCACCCAGCACCGCGCCGAGCGCACCCAGTTCGGCCGGGTCGCCGGCACGCGTTCCGGTGCCATGGGCCTCGACGTAGCCGACCCGGCTCGGTGCGATACCGGCATCCCGGTAGGCCGTGCGCAGCAGTGCCTCCTGCCCGACGCGGCTTGGCGTGCCCATGGAGCCGCTGCTGCGGCCGTCGTTGTTGACCGCACTGCCGGCGATCACGGCGTAGATGCGGTCGCCGTCAGCTACCGCGCGATCCAGCAACTTCAGGACCACCAGGGCCGCGCCTTCACTGCGGACATAGCCGTCGCCCGCCGCGTCACCGAACTTGCAGCGCCCGTCCGGCGCCATCATGCGGCTCTGGGAGTAGGCAATACTGATCTGCGGCTGCAGGATCATGTTGACGCCCCCAGCCAGTGCCAGGGTGCTTTCGCCGCTGCGGATGCTGCGCACAGCGAGGTGGATCGCCGCCAGCGACGATGAACAGGCGGTGTCGAGCGTCAGGCTCGGTCCGCTGAAGCCAAGGACGTAGGACAGCCGGCCGGAACTCGCGTAGCGCCCACTGCCGGTGGTCATCGTGAAATCCACGGCCTGCGCGTCGGCGAACAACCGGGACTCGAAGTCGCTGACCCACTGGCCCACGAACACGGAGGTCCGCTGTGCGTCGATACGCTGCAGGTCCTGCCCAGCGTCTTCGAGCGCCTCCCAGGCCACTTCGAGCAGCAGGCGTTGCTGGGGGTCGAGCGTCTGCGCTTCACGGGGCGATATGCCAAAGAAGGAGGCGTCGAAATCCTCGAGTTGATCGACGAAGCCTCCCCAGCGCGACATCGTGCGTCCGGGCGTCGCGGGACGAGGGTCGAAATACCGCTCCAGGCTGAACCGGCTTGCCGGGACCTCGGTAATGGCGTCGACCGCGCCGGCAAGCAGGCGCCAGAAGCTCGGTGGATCCCGCACGCCGCCCGGGAACCGGCAGCCGATCCCGACCAGCGCAATGGCCCCGGCAGGGTTATCGACGGGCGAGCTCATCAGGCCAGCGGCCCGCTGTTGACGGCGCGCGCGAGCATGGGCGCCAGGGTGGTACTCACGTCTTTAAGAACCGCGGCACGTTGCGGATTCAGATAGAAATGGTCGCCGGGGAACAGGCGTACCCGGACGGCGCCTGCCGCCTCGGACTGCCAGGCGTCGAGGTGGGCGCGTGGCGTCCGGGCGTCGTCGGCGCCGCCAAAGACCGACACGGGCATGGTGAGTTGTGGTCCCTGAACCGGTCCGAACGACTCCAGTGCCACCAGATCTGCCCGCAGACCGGGCAGCAGCAGCGCCAGGAGTTCCCCGTCCTGCATCACTTCCGCAGGAATGCCGCCGTAGCGCCGATTGAGCTCCGCAACGAACAGCGCATCAGGCAAGTGCGCCAGCGGCGGGTCCGGATCGGGAATAAAGGAAGCCCGGTGCGAAGAAATGAAGAGGTGCTCCGGTGCCGGGCCAGCGCTCGCCTGCAGGGCTCGCGCCAGCTCGCAGGCGATCACCGCACCCATGCTGTGCCCGAAGAACGCGAAGGGCCGGTCGGCATGGGAACGAATCGCCGGCAGCAACGCAGCGACGATCATGGGGATACTCGGCAGTGGCGCTTCGCGCAGACGATCCTCGCGCCCGGGAAGCTGGATCGCACAGACCTCCAGCTCAGGTGGCAGGCCAGCGTGCCAGAGCCGAAAGACCGAAGCGCCGGCGCCCGCGTAGGAGAAACAGTAAAGCCGCCCGGCGGCCTGCGGCCGACCCGGAAAACGGTGCAGCCAGGCACCGGTCTTCACGCCGACCCGGTCCGGAAGCCCCACATCGAAATGATCTACAGGCCTGCCGGTTGCCATGCTCAAGGGGTGTAGTTCACATTGCCGCACACTGGAATACCCATGCTACCTTGCACTGGACTCGGCCCAGAGTACGGAGGTCACTATTCGGTGCCGTACAAGTGCCACCGGGTGGCGGTACCGTTGACCGCAGCGGCCATCCAGGCCGCGTCGAAGGGCCGCAATCCGAGCAGGGTCCAGTCCCTCGCCGCCACGGCAGAGCCACCAATGGCGCGCAGCACCGCCGGCTGCCCGGGATCGACCGAAACCTCGAATTGGTCGAGCCTGAGCGACAGTCCGGCCCCCACAGCCTTTATATAGGCCTCTTTGCGGGTCCAGCAGGCGAAGTACCCGGCCTGGCGCAGCTCCGGGGGCAGCTGCAGCAGCGCTTCGACCTCCGCAGGGGCGAAGTTCGTGCGGGCGATATTCAGCAGCTCCGGGAGGTCGCGCATCACCTCCAGATCGACCCCGATCTGCTGGCCGAGGGTCAGGCCGATCAGGGCCCAGCCTCCGGAATGGGACAGATTGAACTGCAGCGCCGACTCCGGGTGGGTCAGGCAGGGTTTGCCGTTCGGGGCATAGGAGAACTGTACCGAGGCGGGATCGACGCCCGCGTAGTGGCCGAGCACCCAGCGCAGCAGTCCGCGGCCCGCTTCGAAATGCCGACGGTCGGCTTCGAAATGGAACCGGCTGGCCCGGTCGCGCTCGTCGCCGCTGAGCATGCCGGCAAGCTGCTGCGCAGGCAGTGGGGGATCGGCCAGCGACAGCAACCACAGGTGGGCTTCGCCCGGGCGCAAGCGGCCTGCGGCAGCTGCGGGCAGCGCTCGGTGCCAGATGTCGGGGGATGGAGGCGTGCGCATCGGTGCTGGGTCAGGGTTACGACCCGCGGCCGCCTTTCAGACTACCGCTCGCGTCGTCGTTACCAAACGGCTGCCGTTCGGGCACGGAGGGCCCCGGCACCTTCTGAAAAGCGCCACTCGTAGGCGAAGCGCAGCACGTCGTAATCGGCGCGCAAGCCCTCCGGGAACGGCTCGAAGGGCGCCGCCAGCCGCAGGATCTGCATGGCAGCCTGATCCAGCTCCCGTTGCCCGGAGGAGCTGCGGATAACGACCTCCTTCAGGCGGCCGTCAGCGTTAATGGCGACCTCGAGCACGGGGTACTTGGCCGCCGCGGTCTGACTGGCGGCAAACGGAAAATTCAGCGTACCAACCTGTTCCACCTTGTTTTTCCAGGTGCTGAGATAGGTTGCGATGCGGGACTCCCGCGTGTTGGCGCTGATCAGTAATTCCCGGGGCTGGGCGTCGGGAACCGCCGTACTGGTGTCAAAACGTCCCACGATCTCGATGGCGTTGCTGGTGGACGGCAGCATGCTCTGCTGCACCTCCGGCGCACGGTCCGGCTGCCCCTCATCCGGGGCGACGATTGTGGAGTCCCTGGCCAGTAGCACCGGTTCGGAGTTTCGGGTGGGGCCTGGCTGACCGGGCCGCGCTGGCGCGTCGCCACCCTCTTTGGCCGGGCCGAGGGTGTTCGCGGGCAAGGTCAGTCCCGGTGCCGTGCGCAGGGCCGCGTCGGTCGCTGCGTTCCCGGCACCGGCAAGATTCTGCTGCGCGAGGAGTACGGCGCTGGCGGATGGCGTGCGGTCCTCATACTCGGACGTGACGAGTACGACTTCCATGGAGCTGGTGAGGTCCTCGGGTCCTGCCGTCCGGGCGCTGAAGGTGACGCCGAGGATCAGGATGCCGTGGAAGAGGGCAGCAAGAAATGCCGTGGACGACAGGCGGTCCCCGGCGGCTTCGGCCGACCAGGTGGTCTGACGTTCGGCTCGGGACGGTGCTTTTTGCATGCGGGGTGATCGAATTCCCGGTGCCCAGCCGGGATATTCATTGATTATACGCACCGGTGCCAGAGAGAGCGGTGGCAGGTCACAGATCTGTTCCTTGCTCCGGACTGACGCCCTCAAGGGTTGCGACCGTTGTTGTCGCGGCCCAGGCGTATCGCCATTTCCGGTGTCGTCAGCAGTTCACCGGTCGGCGCCACGAGGAGAGCAGCGCTGATGCCCAGCGCCGCACTCACCTCGTGGAAGCGCGCGGGCCCGGCCACCATGAGCGCCGTCGATGCGGCATCCGCCAGTTCCGCATCGCCAGCCAGTACCGTGACGCTCGCGCTCCCGGTCGTCGGGGCGCCGGTACGGGGATCGAGAATGTGGTGGTAACGGCGGCCATCCCGCGTATAGCCGCGCTCGTAGTCACCGGATGTGGAAGCCGCCTCGCCGGCTGCCAGCGCCAGCCGGCTGAGCACACGATTTCCACGGGGATCCCTGAGGCCAATGAACCAGGCGCGCTTGCCCTTCTGGCCGATCGCCAGCTGGCTGCTGCCACCGATGTCGATCAGCGCGTTACGGATGCCGAATTGGTCCAGGATCCGCCGCGCCCGCTCCAGCGCCGTGCCTTTCGCCATACCACCCAGGTCAATGCACAGCGGCCGGGAGGCCGACAGGGTGTGGCCGTCGAAACGGAGGTCGGCGAAGTTGCCCTGCCGGGCACGCAGCGCAAGGATTTCCGCGTCTGGCGGTGGACGGTTGGCGGTGGCTACGGCTGTCTCGCTGTCGAATTGCCACAACCTGACCAGTGCGCAAACCCCAGGGTCGAAGAGCCCGCCACTCCGGGCATGCAGCTCGATCGCCCGGGTGATAAGCGGTGCGAGCGTGGCGCTGACCGTAGCGGGCTGGCCCTTTGCGAGACGGGCGTTAACGCGCGCCAGTTCGCCGCTGCCGAAGGCGTACCACTCCCGTTCGGCCGTGTGAAAGTGGCTCTCGATGTCACGAACGGCTGCGGCAGTCCGGCCCGGGTCCCGATCGAGAATCTCGATGCGGACGTTGGTGCCGAAGGCTGGAAAGCTGTGGTGGGTGACCGCCGGGTTGTCGCAGGCAGCCAGGCTCCCCAAGGCGAACAGGCTGGCGCAAGCGACCCGGGTGTTCAGGCGCCTTTCGTCCTCTCGGTCGCCCGGGCCTTGAGGCGCAGGTCCAGCGTGTCGAAGAGCGTTGCGGCCACGTCCAGCCCGCCCAGCTTCTGCAGTTCCCGGATGCCCGTCGGGCTGGTGACGTTGATTTCGGTGAGGTAGTCCCCGATCACATCCAGGCCGGCGAAGAGCACGCCCCGCTCCCGGAGGACGGGTCCCACCTGGGCGCATATCCAGGCGTCCCGTGCAGTGAGTTCCCGCACTTCCGGCTGGGCGCCTGCCACCAGGTTCCCCCGGTTGTCGTCCGCGGCGGGAATACGGGCCAGCACGCGGCTTACCGGCTTCCCGTCCACGAGGATGATGCGCTTGTCGCCCCGGATGATTTCCGGAATGAAGGTCTGGGCCATGGCGTACTGCTGGCCGTAGTCCGTGAGGGTCTCGAAGACGACGTTGGCGTTGTTGTCACCCTGGCGAAGGACGAAGATGGAGCGCCCGCCCATGCCGTGCAGCGGCTTGACCACGATGCGCCCGTGCTCCGCCAGGAACGCCCGCATGTCCCCCATCGAGCGGGTGATGACGGTCTCGGGGCAGCACTGGGGAAACCAGGCCGTGTAGACCTTCTCGTTCATGTCCCGCAGGCTCTGGGGCTTGTTCACCACCAGAACCCCCAGGAGTTCGGCTCTCTCGAGCAGGTAGGTGGTGTAGATGTACTCCGTGCCGAAGGGCGGATCCTTGCGCATGAGGATCACATCGAGGGTGCCCAGGGGGCGTTCCTCCCGGGGGCCGAGCTCGAACCAGTCTGTCTTGCTGTCCGTAACCCGCAGCGCACGGGCGCTGCCCTCCGCCACGCCATTGCGCAAACGCAGGTCGTGCTGCTCGAAGTACCACAGTGCGTAGCCGCGCTGCTGGGCCTCCAGCAGCATGGCCAGCGTGCTGTCCTTGGCCGGATTGATGCCCGGGATCGGGTCCATCACCACGCCAAGTTGCGGTTTGCCGGTCGTCATTGCTTCGTCCTTACGTCAAATCGGGTCGCTGGTGGTGGCCTGGTGCGGCCGACCTCGTTTTTGCGACACGGTGCCTATTCTGGCCCGCCACTGCTGAAATGGCACGGACGCGGGGAGTATCATCACGGCGGGTCTTGACGGTGCGTTGGGCGGCTTCTGCATGGCCGGGTCTCATTGGTTATGTTAAAAGTTAATGGTGCGGGGGACGTTGGTGCGCCCGGCCTGGAGAACCCTGTGACGAATGACGCCGCTACCGCGCTGCACGGGCTGAAAGTGCTCGTGATCGATGACAGCAAGACCATCCGGCGCACGGCGGAGACCCTGCTTACCAAGGAGGGTTGCACGGTCTATACCGCGGTGGACGGCTTCGACGCCCTCGCCAAGATAGCTGACTACCGGCCCGACATCATCTTCGTCGATATCATGATGCCCCGGCTGGACGGCTATCAGACCTGCTCCCTGATCAAGCATAACCGCACGTTCCGGGACACCCCCGTGATCATGCTGTCCAGTAAGGACGGCCTGTTCGACCGGGCGCGGGGCCGCATCGTCGGTTCCGAACACTACCTGACCAAGCCTTTCACCAAGGATGAGCTGCTCAGCGCGATCACGCTCAAGGCGGCGCGCTGAGCCATGCGGGCCTCGTGGCCTTAAGGAACCGACATGTCACTGGTATTGATCGCCGACGACTCCCCCACGGATCAGCACATCCTCTCCCGGGCGCTCGAGAAGCACGGCTTTGAGACGGTGCTGGCCCGGGATGGGGAGGAGGCGATTCGCCTGGCCGAGCAGCGGTCGCCGGACGTCATTCTCATGGATATCGTGATGCCCGGGATGAACGGCTATCAGGCCACCCGGCATCTGGCGCACAACCCGTCCACCGCGGGGATCCCGATCGTCATCGTCTCGACGAAGACCCAGGAGACTGATCGAGTCTGGGGCCTGCGTCAGGGCGCGGTCAGCTACCTGACCAAGCCGGTCTCGGACGATGAGCTGGTGGCGGCCGTGCGAGACGCCCTCAAGACCTGATGCAGCGCTGATGGTCGTCACCAAGCCAGGCAGTCTCCGCGCCCTCCGGGAGCATCCCTTCGAGCTTCTGCAGGAAATCGAGCGCCGCACCCGGGCGGCCGCCGCCGGGGCCCAGGTCGATGATGCCGGTCTCGTGGAATGGGTTGGAGTTGGTTTCCGGCTCGGCAGTGAGCGTTTCGTGGTCCCCCGGGAGGAGGTTCGGGAGGTCTTGATGGTGCCGCCGGCCTTGACCCGGGTGCCCGGCGCCAAGTCCTGGGTGCGGGGGCTCGCGAATGTCCGGGGCCACCTGTTGCCGGTGGTGGATTTGCGGGAGTTTCTCGGCTCCGGAGTTGGCGGCACCGAGCGCAGCGCCCGGGCGCTGGTGGCCAACAGCAGCGAGTTTCCCGTCGGCCTGGTGGTCGATGAAGTCTTCGGCTTCCGGCGCTTCGTGGACCGGGAGCTGGCCGACGAGGCGCCGGCCACCGTGATCCGCGCCGATCGATTCCTGGCTGGCAGCTTTCGCCGAGGCGGCGAAGTGTGGCCAGTCTTCAGCCTGACGCGACTGCTGGATGCACGGGATTTTCAGCGGGCGGCGGGCGAGTGAAGTACGCGTTCATCTCAGCGAGTCAAAAATGACAGAACAAACCGGCGGAATGCGACTACTACCCACCCTGGGTATTGCCCTGATCGTGGTTCTCCTGGGGGTCCTCGCGCTGCTGACCCTCCGACCCGGCGACTCGGCCCAGGGCCCGGCTCTGGTGCCTGGCGCTGCGGCCTTTGCCGAAGCCCAGGCCGCCTACCGGCTTGCGGCGGGCGCCATGCGCGGTGACCCCGGTGCTTTCGCCGGCCTGGGAGCGGCTAACCGGCGGCTTGCTGCGGCTGACCTCGACGGTGTGCCGGACGAGACCCGTCGGCGTCTGGAGCAGATCCGCGCCAGCCTCGGCACGATCGAAGCCGGCCGCGGCGAACTGGTTGGCCTGCGCTCGTCTGCTGACCGGCTCGACCGCATGCTGCCCCGTCTCACCGACCAGATCGACGCCCTCGAAGCCCTCGAAGCCCCCGGTGCCGTTCGGGGCCAGCCTGGCACGACTGCCCAGCTCGAGCGCCTGCGCTTGCTGGCCGAGGGCCTCCGCCGTGACGTCCGCGGTCTGTCCCAGGGAACCGTAGGGCCTGATGCCCGCAACCCCGCCATGCTCGATGCCGACCTCAGCATGACCCAGATCCTGCGCGGTCTTGGCGAGGGCAACGCCGAGCTCGGCCTGCGGCCCCTCGCCGGAGCGGATGCCATCCGGGCGCTGGATGGCCTGCGTCAGCAGACCGCCGACCTGAGCAAGACCTTGCGGGACGTCCTGGCCAGCAGTGATCGACTGGGCGCCCTGCGGCAGTCCATGGAGCAACTCGAAGGCCTGGTGGCCCAGCTGCCCTTGGAAGTACTGGGCACCGCGGTTCGTGGCCCCACAAACCTCTTCAGTCTGATCGCCACGGCCCTGCTCGCTCTGGGCATCGGCCTCGCGCTGGCCATGGTATGGATCTACCGGAAGGTCGCTGACACGGGCCGCGCCGCTGCCCAGCAGACCGCCCAGAACGAGCGGAATCAGCAGGCCATCCTCACCCTGCTGGATGAGATGAGCAGTCTCGCGGACGGCGATCTGACGGTGCATGCCACGGTTACCGAGGACATCACTGGCGCCATCGCGGACTCCATCAACTATGCCATCGAGGCCCTTCGCGAGCTGGTGATGACCATCAATGAGAGCGCCATCCTGGTCGATGGTGCCGCCAAGCAGACGGAAGGCTCAGCTCGCCAGCTGGCGGCGGCCAGCGAGGCCCAGTCCAAACAGATCGAGTCTGCATCCCGGGCGATCGCGCGCATGGCCTCGTCCATTGAAGGGGTATCCGGCAACGCAGAGCGCTCCTCGGATGTTGCCCGCCATTCCGTCGACGTGGCCCACAAGGGTGGTGATGCCGTGCGCCGCACGATCGAGGGCATGAACGCCATTCGCGAGACGATCCAGGAAACCTCCAAGCGCATCAAGCGCCTCGGCGAGAGCTCCCAGGAGATCGGCAACATCGTTGAACTGATCAACGATATCGCCGACCAGACCAACATTCTCGCCCTCAACGCCGCTATTCAGGCTTCCATGGCCGGCGAGGCCGGCCGCGGTTTTGCGGTCGTTGCCGACGAAGTTCAGCGGCTGGCGGAACGTTCGGCCAATGCGACCAAGCAGATCGAATTCCTGGTGCGCACTATCCAGGCCGACACCAACGAAGCCATCGTCTCCATGGAACGCAGCACGACTGATGTGGTCGGTGGAGCCTTGCTGGCCGAAAACGCGGGCGCCGCCCTGGAGGAGATCGAGCAGGTTTCCAACCAGATTGCGGCACTGGTCCAGAACATCTCCAGCTCGGCCCATGAGCAGGGCAAGGCAGCCTCCGCGGTCACCCGCAGCATGGATGTTCTGCAGGAAATCAATTCCGAAACGGCGGCGAATACCAGCGCAACAACCAACGCCATCAGCAAGCTGGCCGAACTTGCCACCCAGTTGCGGCGCTCTGTAGCCGGCTTCCGGCTGCCATCGGTCACCTCGGCTGCCCGGTCCGGCGTCAGCAGCCTCACCGGCAGTTTTCCTGCGCTGGTTGACCCCGCCGATGTTTTCGATCCGGGCTCTCCGGATGAAACGCCGGAAGGACCCCAGGTTCAGACGGTCCGGTGCAGCGAGCCGGTGTCCTTCGTGAGCAAGCGCACCGCCTGATCGTGGCTGCTTTCCCGGACTCCAGCAGCGTGCCAGGCACGGTCGATCCGGTTCGGGAGCCGTTGCTCCTGGTCGCCGACGAGCTGGCCATCACGCTGAACGACGTCCGGGCAGCTCTCGAGCAGTACGCCGAAGGGGAGGTTGGGAACCAGCCGCTGGAGCGGTGTGCGGCACTCCTGCACACGGTACGCGGGGTCCTCCAGATCACAGAGACCTGGGGCGCCAGCCTGCTTGCGGAGGAGATGGAGCAAACCTGCCGGCACCTGCTGAAGACCCGGCGGGATGCGCAGACTGACGACGGTATCGAGGCGCTGTCCAGAGCAGCGGTGCAGCTGCCGGCCTACGTCGAGCGCATCCGGGACGGGGGCCGCGATGTGCCACTCGTGCTGCTGCCACTGCTGAACGATCTCCGCGCGGCCCGAGGCCGGCCACTGCTCTCCGAAAGCACCTTGCTCCTGCTGAACATTGCCCCGGGGGCGGTGGGTGCGGCCCACCGCGTCGTCACCCCGGCGCGGGAGCCGGCGCGGCCTGCTCTGGCGGAAGATTCAGCCGCGCTGGCCAAGGTTCTCCGGCCCCGCTTTCAGCTGGCGCTGCTGGGCTGGATCCGCGGGGAGAGCGGCACCGATTCTATAGCCCGCCTGCAGGACGTCGTCGGCCGCCTTGAGGCCGCTGCGGGCAGTGAGGTCGTGCATCAGTTGTGGTGGGTGACCGGCGGGGTACTCGAGGCACTTGCCGACCGGGGTCTGGAGGCGGGCATCTCGGTCAAGCGGCTCATCGGTCAGGCAGACCGGGAGATGAAGCGGTTACTGACCCAGGGCGAGAGCAGGTTTTCCACCCAGCCGCCGGTTGAGCTGGTCAACAACCTTCTCTACTACGTTGCCCGCGCTTCCAGTTCGGGACCCCGGATTGCCGCCATCCGCGAGGCCTTCAATCTGTCCGGCCTGATTCCGGGTGATGAACAAATTGAAGTGGCGCGCCAGAGTCTGGCAGCCCCCAGCGTCAAACTCATGCAGACGGTGGCCGCCGCGATCCGGGAGGATCTCGCCCGGGTAAAGGACGTGCTGGATATCTATGTGCGCACGGGCATGGAGCGCGTCGAGGAGCTGGCACCCCAGATCGACCTCTTGAAGAAGATCGGCGACACCCTGGGCGTGCTTGGGCTCGGTGATCTGCGGGAAGTTGTCCAGGCCCGGCGCGGCGAGCTGGAGGAACTGGTCGCGGGCAGCCGGCCTCCGGATGAGCCGACGATGGTGGCCATCGCCACGGCGTTGCTGGAGGTGGAGGACCGGCTGGAACATCAGCTCATCGGGCTGATCACTCCCGACAGTGCCGCGGGCACCACCACCGATGAGCAGCATGACGACGCGGATCGCATCGTGGTGACCCAGGCCGTCATGCGGGAGTGTCTGGCCAATCTGGCGCGCGTGAAGGAGGCCATCAGCCTCGTGACGGAGCGCGCGGGCGACGGGGCCGCGCTGGATTCCATTCCGGCCCTGCTCCGCGGCATTACCGCGGCGCTGCTGATGGTCGAGAAGGAGAGTGCTGGTCGGGTGGCGGAGCGCATCGCGGCGGCGGCCAGCGAAGTGGTGCAGCGCGGAGCCGGGCCGGAAGCCCGGGCGGCGCTGGAGCGACTCGCCGATGCCATCGTCAGCCTGGAGTACTACATGGAGACCCTCCAGGCCGGTCGGCGCGAGCCCGGCTGGATGCTGGATAACGCGGCCCGCGCCCTCGATGCCCTCGTCCTGCCGGCTCCCGCACTGCGTCCGGAACTCGAGAGCGCTGGTCGGATCACAGCCGAAGAGTTGCCCGCCACGCTGGTCATCGACCGGTCCGAGGTGGACCTCCCCGTCGACTTCCCCTTGCCCGAGGCGGCAGAGCCTCCCAGCGCACCCCTGGCCACCGGAGACTGGCCCGCAGCAGCCTGGCAGGGGCCCTCGGCCGACCGGCCGGTGGTCGCGGATACGGGCCAGGACATCGATCCCGATATTCTCGAGCTCTTCATCGAGGAAGCCCGGGAGGCGATTGCCGCCATCACCCGCCATTTCTCGGCCTGGGAGCTCGACGAGGGCGACAGGGATTCGCTGCTCACGGTACGCCGTGCCTGCCACACCCTGAAGGGCAGCGGTCGCATGGTAGGCGCCGAGCTCATTGGCGATTACTCCTGGAGCGTTGAGCGCCTGCTGAACCGGGTGATTGATGGCACTGTGCCGCGCACGCCGGAGTTGATGAGCTACCTGCGCCGGGCCATTCCCGTCCTGGCGGAGCTGCTTGAGCAGCTGGAAGTGGGCGCCATCCCCGCCAGCGATATTCGTGCGCTCATGGCCGAAGCAGACGATCTGGGCCGGGCGGTGGTGAACACCGATGCCGAGGCCACGGCCGCCGCCAGTGATGCCACGGAGGTGCTGCCAGCGCTTGAGCTCGATGCGGCCCTGGCCCCTTCCGGCGCCTTGCCGCCGGTCGACGCGGGCGACACCCCGCTGCGGCCCCCGGTGGTCGCTACCGAGGTGCTCGGTCCGAACGACGCCACCCTGGTGGTGCGGCTGCCTGTCGGGCCGCCGAGCCTTGACCCGAACGATGCCACCCTGCTGGCCCAGGCGTTACCGACGACGCCCGCCATGGACCCGGTACTGCTGGATATCCTGTCCCGCGAGGTTGCCGTGCATCTGGGGGCCATCCGGGAGTTCGTGGCCAGGGCAGGGGAGGCCACCTCACAGCCGCTGCCCGAGCACATCTTCCGCGCCTGCCACACCCTCCACGGCAGCCTGACCATGGCCGGGGTGGCCAATGCCGTGGAAGTGGCGGCCCCCCTCAATGACCTCATGGGTGTGCTCTACACCGCCCGGCTGCCGGCAGACGCCGCCGTTATTGCCGCCACGGGCGAAACGGCCACGGTGGTGGCCAGAATCATCGAGCAACTGCGGGCGACGGAACCACTGCCCTGGGCGTCTGCCGTCGATGTGCAGGCGGTGATCCGGGACCTGACCGCCCGGCTTGAACATCTGCTGGTCCAGACGGGAGAGCGGGCGGCGGTGCTGTCTGCGGAGTCCATCGACCCCGGGACGGCGTCTATGCCCATGCCCGTGCTCTCCGAGCAGGACCTGGCCGCCGCCGCTGATGAACTGGCCGAAGGTTCCCCCTGGACGGCATCCGTTCCGGAGCTGCCCATCGAGAGCGAACTCCCCGAGTTCGGTACCGATCTGACCGAGGTGTTTGCCATCGGGGATATGGAGCTGGCGGCGACCGAGCCAGAACCTGAAACCCAGCCTGCTCCCGAAGCCGAGCTGGAACTCCCTGCCATTGCGACGGCTGCAGGGTGGGATGCCGAGGTCGCCGACATCTTTGCGGAGGAGGCCAGCGAGATTCTCGAGGTCTGCGATCAGGCCGTCGTCCAGCTCGCGGCGCGCCAGGACGAAGAACCGGCCCTCGCAGAACTGCAGCGCGGCCTGCACACGCTGAAGGGCGGCGCCCGCATGGCCGGCCTGTTCGCCATGGGCGATCTCAGCCACGATCTGGAAACCCTCCTGCTGCGCATGGCCGATGGCCTGCTGCCGCGGACCACCGAGACCTACGGGCTTGTGCAGTCCGCGCTGGATGAGCTGCACGTGCTGCGGGACCAGATCCCGGCCGGCATTGCGGCAGCGCCAGCGGCCGTCGTGCTGACCCGGCTGGCAGCTGCCCTGCGGGGCGATGTGGTGCCGGAACCGGTGGCGGAGGTTCCCGCTGACGATGCTGTGGCCGAGGTTCAGACCGACGTTGCAGCTGAAGCCCCAGTCGAAGTTGAGGATCTGCAGCAGACGGACCGGGTGCCCGACGAGGCGTACCCCGAAATCCTCTTGCCCGATCAGCTGCCGGCTTCTGAGGTCGAGGCCCCGCTGGACGTTGCCATCGAGCCCAGCCTGCCGCCCCTCGCACCGTCGATTCCACCGGCACTGGAACGTCTGGGCGAACTGGCCCGGGCGCTCTCGGCACCCCCAACCCCGGTGGCGCTGCCAGCTCCCGATGCCGAACCCGCGCGCGCCAGCGTTATCCGGGAGCGTCCGGCCGAACCCCGGGACTTTGCCCGGGTCGACGCGGGGCTTCTGGAGCAACTCCTGAATGGCGCCGGCGAAATCAGCATTGCCAATGCCCGGCTCACCCAGCAGTTGTCCCGGATCCAGTTCAATCTGGAAGAACTCAATCAGACGGTCGTCCGCCTGCGGGACCAGCTGCGCAACCTGGAGATCGAGACCGAAGCCCAGATCCTTTACCGGAACAAGGCTGAGCCGCAGAAAGAGTCCGGCTTCGACCCCCTCGAGCTGGACCGCTACTCGAGTATCCAGCAGTTGTCCCGCGGGCTTGCGGAGACGGCCAGCGATGTGAGCAGCATCAAGGATCTCCTGCAGAACATCAGCGCGGACACCGAGGGCCTGCTGGTTCAGCAGGGCCGCACCACGACCGAACTCCAGGACCAGCTGATGCGCACCCGCATGGTGCCCTTCGATCAGCACAGTTCGCGCCTGTCACGGCTGGTCCGCCAGACAGCCAAGGACCAGGGCAAGCTTGCCGAGCTCAGCATCGTGGGCAGCGGCGATCTCGACCGGCAGGTTCTCGAGAAGATGCTCCCGCCCTTCGAGCATATGCTCCGCAATGCCGTAATTCATGGGCTTGAGTCGCCCGCAGAGCGTGAGGTACTGCGCAAGCCCCCCACCGGCTCGATCTGCATCGCCATCCGTCGCGAAGGAGCGGAGGTAGTCATCGAGATCGCGGACGACGGCCGTGGCCTGGATGTCACCGCCATCCTGCGCAAGGCAGCCGAACTGGGCTTCGTCAATCGCGATGCGACGCTGACAGACGAGGAGGCGATGCAGTTCATCCTGCGTTCGGGCTTCAGTACGGCTGATCAGCTCACCCAGGCCGCGGGCCGGGGCATTGGCATGGACGTGGTCGCCAATCAGGTGGCCAAGCTGGGTGGCACCCTGTCTATCGCCTCCCAGCGCGGCAAGGGCACCACCTTCACGCTGCGGCTGCCGTTCACCCTGGCGGTGACCCAGGCCCTGATCGTCCGGGCTGCCCATGAACTGTACGCCCTGCCCCTGCCGACGGTGGAAGGCATCATCCGGATCGCCCGCAGCGAGTTCGAAGAACGGCTGGCGCGGCCGGAACCAGCCATCGAGTACGGCGGTCAGCGCTATTTCTTCCGTCACCTCGGCCAGTTCCTGGGCCTCGGCCCGTCCCGCCTGCCGGATGAACAGGAGAGGGTGTCCATCATCCTCGTGCGCGCGGGGGACAACTCGACGGCACTGATTACTGACGAAATGCAGGACAGCCGGGAGATTGTCGTGAAACCGGTCGGTGCCCAGCTCGCCACGATCCGGGGGATTTCCGGCGCGACGATTCTCGGCGACGGGCGCATCGTGATCATTCTCGACGTCGGGGCTCTGGTGCGCTCGTCACGGCCAGCACCGGACACGCCTGCGCCGGTGCCTGAGCCGGAGCAAAAGCAGACGCTCGCCCTGGTGGTGGACGATTCAATCACCATGCGCCGGGTTACCCAGCGCCTGCTGGAGCGGAACGGGTTCCGCGTCGTCACGGCCAAGGACGGCGTGGAGGCCATCAGCGTCCTCCAGGATCATCGTCCGGATATCATCCTCCTGGACGTGGAAATGCCCCGGATGGATGGCTACGAGTTTGCCCGTCACGTCCGCAACGACCCTGCTGTGGCCCGGGTGCCGATCATCATGGTTACGTCCAGGGTCAGTGAGAAGCACCGGGCCCGCGCCATCGAAATCGGTGTCAACGACTACCTGGGCAAACCCTACCAGGAGCGCGAGTTGCTGGAAGCCGTCCAGCATCAGCTGAATCCACTATGACGACGGCCAGCGACGAGCTTTACAGCCTGCTGATACCGCTCAATCAGGAGCGTTTGATCCTGCCGCGGGTCTGCGTGGCGGAGGTCGTGCGCTACGCCCCCCTGCAGGAGGACGAGTCGGCGCTGCCCTGGTTGCGCGGCCATATCGCCTGGAACGGACTCCGGGTGCCGGTTATCTCCTTTGAGGAACTCGCTGGCCTGACGCCTGCGGAGCCCGGGGGCCGGACCCGGGTAGCGATCCTGAATGCCATTGGTGGGCGCCTGCCTGACGGCTTTTTCGGTGTGCTGACCGAAGGTTTTCCCCAGCTGGTGCGGGTGAATCGTGCCGTCGTGCAGTCCGCGGCCCGGCAGGCCTGGCCGGAGAACGGCCCGGTACTCTGTCAGATTCGCATGATCAACGAATATCCGTTGATTCCGGACCTCGAGGTCATTGAGGACCTGATCGAGGATGGCTTGCGGCCCCGGGAAGAGCTTCTCTCGTAGGAGCGCCTTTAGGCGCGATTCCAAACACCGATCGCGCCTGAAGGCGCTCCTACAAAGCTCCTACGTTCAGGAGCCCAGATCCCCCGCGGCGTACTGCAGGATCGCCAGCGCCGCCAGGGGCGCTGTCTCCGTGCGCAGGATGCGTGGCCCCAGCCGCAGTCCACGGAAGCCTGCCAGGCCCAGGGTCCGGATTTCTGCGGCGGTGAAGCCGCCCTCCGGGCCCACGGCCAGCGCGACCCGGGTAGCCGTGCCCAGCAGCTCGGCCAGTGGGGCGGTGCCCGCAGGGTCGAGGGTCAAACCCACAGTCTCTGCCCCGACCCCTGCGAGGGCCTCATCCAGCGTTGTCGCTGGCCTGATCTCGGGCACGATGGAACGCCCACACTGTTCGCAGGCACTGATGACGATGCGCTCCCAGTGGCCGAGGCGCGTCTGGCTGCGCGAGGCGTCGAGCCGCACGACGCTCCTCTCGGCCAGCACCGGCTGGATGATCCGCACCCCAAGCTCAGTGGCCTTCTGCATGACGGTGTCCATGCGGGGGCCCCGGCTCACGCCCTGCAGCAGGGTAACGTCCAGGGGCGATTCCCGAGCCACGTTCCGGCCCACGCTCACCTCCGCCGACACGCCGCTGCGGGCGACGATCCTGAGAATCGCGTCGTAGTCCATGCCGGAGCCATCGAACAGGGTGATAGGATCGCCCGCAGCCAGCCGCAGCACCCGCGTGACGTGTACCGCAGCCGAGTCGGACAGGGCGTGAGTGGTCCCGGCGCGCAGGGTGGCCGGGGTGTAGATTCGGGGGCGTTGCATGGGGCGAATAGTACCGATACGGGCACGGACCACGAAGCGGCGCCCGCGCCTCGGCCTCAAGGCCGGCGAGGCGTGGCTGCAGGGTGCGCGGCAGGTTCGCTCACCCAACTGCGATGACCGGCCCGCTGGAGTTCCGCCTTCCCTGGTGGTAATTCACGGGATCTCCCTGCCGCCGGGCCAGTTCGGCGGCCCGCATATCGACGAACTCTTTACTAATACGCTGGATCCGCTGGGGCACCCCTACTTTCGTGATCTTGCGGGGATCAGGGTGTCCAGCCACCTCCTGATTCGCCGGAACGGCGAAGTCGTGCAGTACGTGCCACTGCACCGGCGAGCCTGGCATGCCGGTAAATCCAGCTTCCGGGGCCGCGACCGGTGCAACGACTATTCGGTGGGGATCGAACTGGAGGGGGCTGATAGCACGCCCTATACGCAGGCTCAGTACCGCCGTCTCGCAACGGTGATTCGCCTGCTGCGACGGCGCCTGCCAACGCTGGCCACGGCACCAATCGTCGGTCACAGCGAGATCGCGCCCGGGCGCAAGACCGATCCCGGAGTGGCCTTCGACTGGCCACACTTGCGCCAGCGACTCGCGCCCCGGACGGCCCGGCGCCGGTAGACTAGCGGGATGAATTTTCTTGCCCTGCTGCTTGGCCTGGCGCTGGAGCGGGTGCTCACGCACCTTTTCCATCTCCGCGAATTCCGCTGGCTGGACCCCCTGTTTGATGCCCACCTGCGCCGCTTGCGCACTGCCGCAGCCGGGGCTGGCTCCCGTTGGGTGGCGCTGGGCCTCACGGGCCTGATGACTGCGCTGCTTGTGGCCCCCGTCGCGATTCTGTCGGCGGTGCTTCAGGGCGAGCTGCTGCAGATTCCCTACTTCGTGTTTGCTGTGGTGTTGCTGTTGTTCTCGCTGGGCCCCAGGGATCTGGACGACGAGGTGGAGGACTACGGTGACGCGCTCCAGTCCGGGGATACGCTGACCCAGCGGAGTGTCGCTGAGGAATTGCTCGAGCGCTTGCCCCCGGACATGCCGGCGGACCGGAACAGGGCGGTTGAGCGCGCCATCTATGTGCAGGCGAACAACCGGATTTTCGGTGTCGTGTTCTGGTTCCTGGTGCTTGGGCCCACCGGCGCCTGGGCCTTCCGGGTTCTGGACCTCCTCCGCCACCGGGCTGAGGTGCAGGCGAGCGACGCGGCGCCCACCCCAACCATGGACGCGGTCCGGACGTTGCATGGCCTGATGGCCTGGATTCCTTCCCGGCTGCTCGCGGTGGGCTATGTGCTGGCGGGCAACTTCGAGGAAGCCATGGCGAGCTGGCGCAACCGGGGGAGGGAAGCAACGCTGTCTTTTGCGGAAGCCACGACGGAGGTCGTGGCCAGAGTCGGCTGTGCCGCGTCGGGACGCGGAGGTCTCGACAGCGCTGATGCCGTGGAAGCGCTGGACCGGATTCGGGCTGCCCGGTCCCTGGTCATGCGGACGCTCTGGATGATCTGGTGCCCGGTGATTGCCGTCCTGACCCTCTATGACTGGCTCACCTGATCCGAGTCGCTCCGCGGCAGGAGCGCCGACCGGCGCGATCCTCCTGGTCGCCGTGCTGGCGCTGCTCGCTGCCTGCGGCCAGAAGCCACCGCCGCCCGTCGCCACTGACCAGCC
>CAMBYH010000047.1 GCA_945872065.1 Arsukibacterium tuosuense | reverse complement strand
GCCTGCCTGAACATGCCGGGAGCTTTCATCCTGACACCGGCTGCCGGCGCCATCTTCGGGACACTCATTGGCTCGGTCTGGGTGTCCTTCGGCAGCACTATCGGCGCCACCATCAGTTTCCTGACGGCCCGCTACCTGTTGCGCGGGTTCTTCGAAACCCGCTTCGCGGGCGTGACCGAACGGGTCAACCGGGGAATCCGGGAAGAAGGCCCCTATTACCTGTTCGGCCTGCGCCTGGTGCCGATCTTTCCGTTCTTTGCCATCAATCCCCTGATGGGCCTGACGCGCCTCCGGACCTGGACCTTCTTCTGGGTCAGCCAGCTGGGCATGCTGCCGGGTACGGTGGTCTACGTGAATGCGGGGGCCCAGGTGGGCCGCATCGAATCCGTGAGCGGCGTGCTGTCGCCCACGCTGCTGGGCTCCTTCGCGCTCCTCGGCATTTTTCCCTTCGTGGCCAAACGCGTGATGACCTGGCTGCAGAGCCGGAAGGCCTACGCGCGTTTCACGCAGCCCGCCCACTTCGACGCCAACCTGATCGTGATTGGGGCCGGCTCGGCAGGCCTCGTGACCGCCTACGTGGCCGCTGCGGCCCGCGCGAAAGTAGTCCTGATCGAAGCGGACCGCATGGGCGGCGACTGCCTGAACACCGGCTGTGTGCCCAGCAAGGCGCTGATCCGCTCCGGGCGCGTGGCTGCGCTGGCGCGCCGGGCGACCGAATTCGGTCTGGCGTCTGCGCCGGCGGTGGGCGCCTCGGGCACCGACTTCCCGGGGGTGATGGCCCGGGTCCGGCGCGTCATTGAGCGCATCGAGCCCCACGACTCGGTGGAACGCTACACCGCGCTGGGTGTCGAGTGCGTCCGCGGCCGCGCCCGGCTCACCTCACCCTGGACGGTGACCGTGGCCACGGGCGCCGGCGAACGGACGATCACGGGCCGCAACATCGTGCTGGCGACCGGCGGGTCACCCGCCCTGCCGCCCATCCCCGGTCTTATGAGCGTTCCCCACGTCACCTCGGACAGCGTCTGGGAACTGGCCGAGCTGCCGGCCCGCCTGCTGGTGCTCGGTGGCGGCCCGATCGGCTGCGAGCTCGCCCAGGCCTTCCGCAATCTCGGCAGCGAAGTCACTCTGGTAGAAATGCTGCCCGGCCTGCTGGCCCGGGAAGATGACGCCGCCGGCACCCTGCTGGCGGCGGTCTTTGCGGAACTGGGCATCCGCGTCCTCACCGGCTGCCGGGCAGAGCGCTTCGAACGTCAGCCGGGCGGGGGCCGCCTCCGCTGCCTGCAGGGCGCTACGCACCACGACATCGACTTCGACATGGCGCTCATTGCCGTGGGCAGAAAGGCCCGCACGGCCGGGTTGGGGCTCGAAGAACTCGGCATTGCACTGAATGACAACGGCACCGTCAGCGTCAACGAGTACCTGCAGACGCGCCTGCCCAACATCTATGCCTGTGGTGACGTGGCCGGTCCCTGGCAACTCACCCACGTGGCCGCTCACCAGGCCTGGTACTGCGCCATGAACGCCCTGTGGGGCCGCTTCTGGCGTTTCCGCGCGGACTACTCGGTGCTCCCGGCAACCGTCTATACCGATCCCGAGGTGGCGCGGGTGGGCCTGACCGAGGCCGAGGCCCGGGCCTCAGGCCAGCCCGTCGAGACGGTCAGCTACGATCTGGCGGATCTGGACCGGGCCATTGCGGATGGCGAGGCCCGGGGCTTCGTGAAGGTGGTGGTGCCCCGGGACAGCGACCGGATCCTCGGCGTGACCGTGGTGGGCCCTCACGCGGGGGAGACGCTTAGCGAGTTCGTGCTGGCAATGCGGCATGGCCTGGGCCTCCGGAAGATCCTGGCCACAGTCCACAGCTACCCGACGTTGGCGGAGGCCAACAAGTTCGTCGCGGGCGCCTGGCGGCGCCGGCACCTCCCCGGCCTCCTGCTGGACCTCGCGGCGTGGTTCAATCGCCGTCAGCTCTGAACCTCCGTCCCCCTGCCCGGTCCGACTCCTGGATGATGGCCACTAACGCCGCCCTTAAACCTGCTCCCGGCGCACCGCCCGGGGCTGACGACGTGATCGTCACCCGGGCGCTGGCCAGGACCTTTCCCATGGGCGACACCGTGATCCGGGCGCTCCAGGGGGTGGATGTAACAATTTGTCGCGGGGAGTACGTGGCCATCATGGGGCCTTCCGGCTCGGGCAAGTCCACCCTCATGAATATCATCGGCTGCCTGGACCGGCCTGACAGCGGCGAGTACTGGCTCAACGGCACGGCGGTTGCCGCGCTGGGTGACGGACCCCTTGCCGCCCTGCGCAATCGGGAGATTGGCTTCGTCTTTCAGACCTTCAACCTGCTGGCCCGCGCCGACGCCCTGCACAATGTCGAACTGCCGCTGATCTACGCCGGCATCAGCCGCGGTGAGCGGGTGAAACGGGCCCGGCTGGCGCTGGAGCAGGTGGGGCTCCAGGATCGCCTCCGGCACCGCCCGTCGGAGCTTTCGGGTGGGCAGCGCCAGCGGGTCGCAGTGGCCCGGGCCCTGGTGACCCGACCAAGCCTGCTGCTGGCCGACGAACCCACGGGCAATCTGGACTCGGCGACTGCCGCAGACATCCTGGCCCTCTTCGCCGAACTACATGCCCAGGGCAATACCATTGTGCTGGTAACCCACGATGCCAGCGTTGCTGCCAATGCCAACCGCGCGATCCGCCTCCGGGATGGCCGCATCGAATCGGACACACTGACGACCTAGGAAATGCTCCGGATGAAGACGCCACGTTTAGCCCTGACTACCCGCCTGGCTCTGACGCTCGCCGTCGGCCTGCTGGCCGCCTGCGGCCGCCCGGCCGACAAGACGCCTGCCACCTACCAGACCGTGCCGGTCGGAAAGCGGGACATCACCGTGGCCGTGGAGGCGGCGGGCCAGATCGAACCGTCCGTGACCGTTGAGCTCAAGTCCAAAGCCTCCGGCCAGATCCTCGCCATTCAGGGCGAAACGGGGCAGGTCGTGCAGAAGGGCACGCTGCTCGTGCAGATCGACAAGCGCAACCCCCAGAACTCCCTGGCCCAGGCCAGCGCCCAGCTGGAGGCTGCAAAGGCCCGGCGGTCCATTGCCGAGGCCCAGAGCAAGCGGGCCGCAACGCTGCTCGCCGAAAAGATCATCAATGACGTGGACTTCGAGCAGTCCCAGCTGGAGTCAGCCAACGCCAAGGCCGAGGTGGTGCGCTCCCAGGTGGCCGTCGAAACCGCGCGGATCCAGCTGGACGACACCGACCTCCGGGCGCCGATCACGGGCACCATCATCGAGAAGCTGGTCGAGGAAGGCCAGGTGATCTCGTCGCCCATCATGGACGTGGGTGGGGGCACGCTCATGCTGAAGATGGCGGACCTCACCAGCGTCGAAGTCCGCACCCTGGTGGACGAAACCGACATCGGCAAGATCACGCCGGGACAGGCGGCCGTCGTCACGGTCACGGCGTTCCCCAACCAGCCCTTCCGGGGCGTGGTGCAGAAGATCGAGCCCCAGGCCACCGCCGACCAGACCGTCACCACCTTTGCCGTGCGCATCGTGCTGAAAAACGACAGCGGCCTGCTGAAGCCGGGCATGAACGCCGAGGTCGCCATCCTGGTGACAGAGAGCAGGGACGTGATCGCGGTGGCCACCGGCGCGCTGCGCACCGACCGGGACCTGAAGACTTCGGCAGCGCTAGTCGGCCTGGACGAGGCCACGGCAGCTGAGCAGCTGAAGGCCAATGCACTGCCGGGCGCGCCCGCCTTACCTGCCGGGACCGAGGGTGAGAGCTACCAGTTCAGTAACCGGTATTGGGTTTTCGTCAGCCGGGATGGCAAGCCCGTCGCCGTGCCGGTGCTCACCGGCATTACCGACCTGGATTACAGCGAGGTGGTTGAGGGCCTGAAACCCGGTGATCTGGTCTACCTGCTGCCCAGCTCCGGACTGGTCGAGACCCAGCAGCGCTTCCAGCAGCAGATGCGCCAGTTCACGGGCATGCCGGGCATGAGCGGGGGCAAGCCGGCCCCCAAGCCGGAAACAGCCAAACCTGAATCAGGCCCCCGGAACTAGCCATGCTCTTCGCGGAAATGATCCTCGTGGCGCTCCAGTCGGTCCGGGCCAACCTGTTCCGGGCCTTCCTGACCATGCTGGGCATCATCATCGGCGTGGCGTCGGTGATCACGATGATCGCGATCGGTTCCGGGGCGAAGGCCGCGGTGGATCAGCAGATCGATCAGCTCGGCGCCAGCGTCCTGTCGGTGCGGGCCGGGAGCTTCATGCGCATGGGCGTCGCCCAGAGCGGTGCCGTCCTCAGCATCCAGGATGCGGACGCCATTGCGAGCGGCGCGCCCTCCGTCATTGGCGTCGTGCCCGAGATTGCCGGCCAGCTGCAGATCAAGCTGGGCAACCGGAACGAGAGCCTGCGGGTGGCCGGGGTGACGGCCAACTTTCCCGGCATCCAGGGCTACAGCATTGCCGCGGGCCGGTCGTTCACCAAGGCCGACGATGCCAGCCGGCGGGCCGTGGCCGTCATTGGCGCCTCAGTGGCCGCGAAGCTGGGCAGCAGCGGGGAGACCATCATCGGGCAGACGATCTATATCAAGGGCATCGCTTTCGAGGTCCTGGGCGTGTTCGCCGAGAAGGGCTCGAGCGGCTTTCGCAATGTTGACGAGCAGCTCTGGGTCCCGTTCTACACCGCGCGCTACCGGGTCTTCGGCACCCAGCAGCTCGACTCCATCAGCGCCCAGATGGTGCCCGGCTCCACGGTGGAACGCTCAATCGTCGAGATCGAGCAGGTCATGCGCCGGGAGCACCAGATACAGCCCGGCAAGGACAACGACTTCAGCATTTCCGACCCCCGCCAGTTCTTCAACGTGCGGGAAGCTGCGGCGAACATTTTCGCCATCCTGCTGGCGGGCATCGCCAGCATCAGCCTGGTGGTGGGCGGCATCGGCATCATGAACATCATGCTGGTGACGGTCACGGAGCGCACCAAGGAGATCGGCATCCGCAAGGCGCTGGGCGCGAGCCGCCGGAACATCCTGCTGCAGTTCGTTGTAGAGGCCATGGTGCTGTGCATGCTGGGCGGCGCGGTGGGCATTGCGCTGGGCGCGGGGATCACCACGCTGATCGCCCGCATCGCCGGCTGGAGCATGGCCATTTCGCCCACGGCGGTGGCGCTGGCCTTCTGTTTCAGTGCGGCCGTAGGCCTGTTCTTCGGGATCTGGCCGGCGCGCAAGGCCGCGCGCCTGGACCCCATCGAAGCCCTGCGCTACGAGTAGGAGCGGCTTTAGCCGCGATCGCCACCCGGCACAACACCGAAAGCTGAGTCCATGCGCAGAATGATTCTGGCCACTCTCCTTCTGCAGGTCTCCCCGGTAGTCTCAGCCGACGGCCTGGCCAACGCCTATCTCGTTTGCGACATCTTCGAGAAGACGGGGATCTCGACGGAGTGCCAGGCATCCAACGTGACGTCCACCGTGGACGTGATCCTCGCCACCACGGGCGAGGAAGCCCAGCAGGTATGCCTGGTGGTCGCGGACCGGATGGCGCAGATGGGCCGCGCCTTCGGCGGCCGGTGGCAGCTCCGGATCTTTGCTCCGGACCGGGCTGCTGAACCTCTCGCCGCCTGTGCGCTGAGGTGACTGACTTGAGAAAGGAACACGCCATGAGAACCATCTCCGCCGTCGGCCTGCTGCTGGCCGTCATGCTGCTCTCAGTGAATGTCCAGGCCAGCAAGCCCATCTCCGGCGTCACGCTCTTCATGGCGCCCTGGTGCGGCTACTGCATGCAGGCCAAGGCCTACATGGCCAAACATGACATTGCCTACCGGGAATACGACGTGGATACCACCGCCGGCCAGAAGGCCTTCGAGAAGATGGGCGGCACCCGGGACGTCCCCGCGGGCAAGCGGGGCATCCCCTTCCTGATGTGGCAGGGCAAAGAGATCCGGGGCTTCCAGGCGAGTCGCTACGCGGAGTTTTTCCAATTGCCGGAATAGGCAGTGCAAACACCCCCTAAGCTGGGTCTGCCAGCCCAGGATCCCGACCGCCACGACCGCGGGGCTGGCCGGCTGCCCGCCGCGCCGACCCACGCGCCGGCAAATCTCCCCGGGGCCGCCGGCCCGGTGCCGCCGGATTGCTGCACCGCAGACCGCCACCCGCGCCGCCGGCGGCGGTGAGTCGGCCGATCGGGTTTATGGCGGCTATTGAGGGGGTGGGAACTTAGTGAGTCGGAGGCCCATGACCGTGGGTTTTCGTTGCCCGGCGCAGTCCGGCGTAGACGGCACGGGCTGGCAGCAAGCGCCCGCTTCATGGCGTTCTACGGCAGCTTGTTGGGCGACTGCCCGGAATCCGTCGCCGAACCGGTCGCGAGCATGGCAAGCGCGTCGCGTGGTGCGAGGATGCGGATGTTCTGGAAGCGGCCGAGGATTAGCCGGTCGGCATCGCCGGAGACCATGACGTCGGCCCGGGCGTTCATGGGCGGCTCCTGGGTGTTGGCTGGCGCGCAGCTATAGTTCCTCGCCGGCAAAAACTCCTAGCACTGATCCTGACGCACTTTGGTGGACGGCTCGGCACTTGGCCGGTCCACGGCTGACTGGCCCCCACCAGACTCCGCCGCCGCTCCGATTGATGCAAGGGGCTGGAGATAAATCCGGCGTGCTCCGGCGGACGCCCGAATAGTGGCCAGCGGAATCTCCCGAACTAACCGGCGGCCGTGACGCTGCCACCCGGCTTGCCGGCCTTCGCCGGCTTCAGGTCGTTGATACCCCAGAACTCGAGCTCCCCCTCGAAGGACCAGCGGGGATGAATCCGTTCCAGGTCGGCGAGATCTGCATTGCTCGCGAAGTCGTAGCCATTGCCGGCGTCGTTGTACCACTGGGCATAGCGCAGGGGATAAACGACCTCGTCGGTGAACACGCTCAGCGTCTTCATCAGCCACAGGGGAAAGGGTTTGTATTTGAACCGCGTGCCGTGCCGGTTGCCTTTCTCGGCAATGGCCACCAGCTCGTGACCCGTCTGGGCGCAGGAGGCAATGGAGAAGTTCTCGTTCGAGAAGACTTCCGGATACTCGAAGACCGTGCCGACCCACTGGCCCACGTCCCGCACGTCGATCCAGTTCACGAGAAACTCCGGCGGGTTGATGCCCGGAATGTTGTTCTCCCGGATCATCGTCTTGGAGAGCGCGGAATCACCCCGGATATGGACCTGGGCGGTGTAGTCCACCCGGTGCATGGCGTAGTAGTAGGCCGGGCGGTGGATACAGGTGACGTTCACACCCTCGGCCCTGAGGAAGTCCGAAATGCGCAGCTTCTGACGGATCCACCAGGGCGTCTCGGGCACGCCGCCGACGAAGTCACTGACCTTGTCCGTGGGGAAGATCAGCGTAATGACGTGCTTGACGGAGGGGTTGGCCCTGAGCGCGCCCAGGGAGGCAACAGCCTGGCGCATGACGGCGGCGCAACCGCCCACCGGGTCTCTGCCGTGATTGGTGATCTTGCCGGCCTTGCTGGTGTTGGCCGTGAGGTAGAGCACGACACCGGCAACGTCGCGAAACGCCTTGGTCAGGGTTTCCTCGGAGTTCATATCTACGCCGGACTGCAGGGTGAGCAACCCGGGGGCCTCCGCCTCGGTCTTCTGCAAAAGGGCTTCCAGCCGGGCCGCAGCCTGGGTACCTGCGGTTCTGTAGAGAGCCCGCACCCGGAACTGCCGGGTCCTGGTCAGTTCCTCGACGATCGCGTAGCACTCCCAGCCGGTGGCACAGGTGACGGCCAGCAGCGGCAGTTCACGGGTTGAGCGGGCCGGGGACGGGCTACGCTCCCGTTCCGCCCGGATCTTGAGTACGGCCTCAACGAACCGCTTGTTCTTCGCCTTGATGGCCTGCTGGCCCATCCGGACCGCGGTAGCTCTATCCATTGCTCTGCCAGCCTGTGCGATGAGTGCGGCCGAAATTATAGGTGAGTCTGCGGGGACGTGGTCAGCTCAGTACCCTGCCAGCCCATCTCTCCCACAGCGCTGTCGACGCCCAGGAGGGTGTGCAACAGCCCCGCAAACCCGGCCCCGGAACCCGTGGTGTAGAAGCGGTGCTGGCCCGCCCCCTCACTCCCGGACAAAAGCCCCCGCTCCTCGAGCGTTTGCCGCAGGTGCCGGGCAATGGCCGGCGCCGGATCGATCACCTGGACCCCCGGGCCGGCAATCTGCCGGATGAGGTCAATCAGGAAGGGATAGTGACTGCAGGCCAGGACTACCGTGTCGGCGCCTGCAGCCAGCATGGGGCCCAGGTAGCGCCGGAGCAGGGCCTCCGTGGCCGGCGTGTCCAGCTCGCCCCGCTCGACCTGCTCGGCGAGCCCGTCACAGACCTGACTGACGAGCGTGACGGCACTGGCGTGGCGGCCCGCGGTGGCCCGGAACAGCTTGCCCTGGAAAGTCGCCGGCGTCGCCATGATGCCGACCACCCCGGAGCGGCTGGCGCCCGCTGCCGGCTTGACCGCCGGCTCCATGCCGATGGACGGGACCAGGGTAAAGGTCTCCCGCAGATGCTTGAGGGCCGCCGCCGACGCCGTGTTGCAGGCCACGACGATGGCCTTGCAGTCCTCCGCCAGCAGAAAGCGGGTGATGGCGACGCAGTACCTGCGCAGTTCGTCTTCCCCGCGGGGCCCATAGGGCATGTGGACCTGATCCGCGAAGTAGACCGTGTCCTCGTGGGGCTGTTCGCGGACGATCTCCCGCCAGACGGACAGGCCGCCGGCGCCGGAGTCGAAGATGCCGATGGGGCCGGTACGCTTCATGGGCTTTGCCTTAGCGGGTCGCGGCTAAAGCCGCTCCTACGGCGGTGGTGAGTGTTGTCAGATCCGCAGGCTCGATAACGTAGGGCGGCATCAGATAAATCAGGCGGCCGAAAGGCCGGATCCAGACGCCCCGCTCCACAAAGAGCGCCTGGAGGACGGCCATGTTCACGGGCTCCCGCGTCTCCACCACGCCGATGGCACCGAGCACCCGGACCTCCGCCACCGCCGGATGACCCGCATACGCGCCCAGCTCCCGCCGGAGCTGGGCTTCGATGGCCGCAATGCGCTGCTGCCAGGGACTCGCCAGCAACAGTTCGATGCTCTTGCCCGCCACCGCCGTCGCCAGCGGGTTCGCCATGAAGGTCGGGCCGTGCATCAGCACGCCGCCCCGCTTGGAGATACCCGCCGCCACCTCGGTGGTGGCCAGCGTCGCGGCGAGGCTCAGGTAGCCCCCGGTGAGGGCCTTGCCGAGGCACAGGATGTCCGGGGCAATACCTGCGTGTTCGCAGGCAAACAGCCTGCCCGTGCGGCCGAAGCCCGTGGCGATTTCGTCTGCGATCAGCAGCACGCCGTGCCGCCGACAGAGCTCCGCGACACCCCGCAAATAGTCTGCCGAGTAGAACCACATCCCGCCGGCGCCCTGCACGATGGGTTCGAGGATGACAGCGGCAAGTTCGTCCCGGTGGGCTGTGATCAGCCGCTCGAATTCGTCCAGATCACCTGCACGGAGTGGCTCGCCGAAGCGCGACACCGGCCGCGGCGCAAACAGGTGCACCGGCAGCACGTCCCGAAATAGTTGGTGCATCCCGTTCACCGGGTCGCAGACCGCCATCGCGCCGAAAGTATCGCCGTGGTAACCACCGCGAATCGTCAGCAGCCGCGTCTTTGCGGGCTCCCCCCGCCCCTGCCAGTACTGCAGTGCCATCTTGATCGCCACCTCGACGGCGACGGAGCCCGAGTCGCTGAAGAAGACATGCTGCAGCGGCTCCGGGGTGAGGGCGACCAGCTGCCTGCCCAGCGCAATCGCCGGCTCGTGGGTCAGCCCGCCAAACATCACGTGGGCCATGCGCTTGAGCTGCGCCTCGATGGCCGCATTCAGTGCCGGGTGGTTGTAGCCGTGGATCACGCACCACCAGGACGCCATCCCGTCGATCAGCTCGCGACCATCGGCGAGCCGCAACCGCACGCCGCTGGCCGACGCCACCTCGTAAGCGGGCAGCGGCTCCGTCATCGACGTGTAGGGGTGCCAGAGATGGTCGCGATCGAAGCTGTTCATGGCGCGAAGTATGCCTGCCAGGCGGTGCGGGCGATGAGCATAAGAACCACTGCGATGAAAATCCGGCGGACGAAACCGCTGCCATGCTTCAGGGCCAGGCTGGTACCCAGCACCGCGCCGCTCACGTTGGCAATGGCCATCAGGATCGCCACTAGCCAGAGCAATTCCAGCTGGCTGCCGAACCACAGGAGTGCCCCGGCGTTGGTTGCCACGTTCAGCACCCGGGCACTGGCGGCCGAGTGCAGAAAGTCGAAGCCGTAGAGGCGGATCAGCAAGAACATGAAGAAGCTGCCGGTGCCCGGACCGAAGAAGCCATCGTAGAAGCCCACGGCGCCGAGCAGCGCGGCGGCCAGCAGGGTGCGGCTTCTGGTGATGGCCAGCGGCGCGTGGGCAGCGCCCAGGTCCTTGCGCCACACCACGTAGATGAGCACGACGGCGAGCAGGACGGGGACCAGGGGCCGGAAGATCTGCGGGGGCACCGCCGTGGCCACCCGCGCACCAGCCAGAGCACCGAGAAAGACCACCGGCAGCAGCGGCAACAGCAGCCGCCAGGGAATCCGCATCCCCCGGGCAAAGCGCAGTACGGCGCTGCCGGTGCCAAAGATGCTGGCGAACTTGTTGGTACCGAGCAGGATCGCCGGCGGGGTGGCCGGGTAGGCAGTGAGCAGCGCCGGGAGCTGGATCAGCCCGCCGCCCCCCACCATCGCGTCCACAAGGCCGGCACCGAAGGCGGCGAGGACGATCAGGACGAGATCAGCCGACACCAAAGAGGCTCATGCCATCCAGCCAGGTGTTCACCTGCTCCGGCGTCGCCGACGAACCCAGGTACGGGACGGTCCCCAGACGGAGCGCGGGGAGCCGCTGTTCCAGGGTGCGCAGGTTCTCGTCGAAGGCCTCCATCGTGGGGCCGGTGGTGTTGGCCACCCACCCGGCAAGGGTCAGCCCCACTGCCTCGATAGCGGCGGCGGTCAGCAACGCGTGATTGAGGCAACCCAGGCGCATCGCTACGACCAGGATCACCGGATAGCCCAGCGCCGTCGCCACGTCGGCCAGCGACTCCGCTTCATTAAGAGGAACGAGCCAGCCGCCCGCGCCCTCCACCAGGATCACGTCATGGCTGGCGGCGTCGATGCGGCGGACGTGGTCCACCAGTTCCGCTGCAGTGGGCCTCAGCCCCGCCCAGGCCGCAGCAAGGTGAGGTGCGATGGCTGGCTCCAGGGCAAGCGGGTTGATGTCCGCGTAGTCCAGCGCGACGGAAGAGAGTTGCTGGAGCAGCAGTGCGTCGTCGTTGACCAGTCGCCCGTGCAGAAGGGTGCAGCCCGCCGATACCGGCTTGAGGCCCACCGCCTTGAGGCCGTAAGCCCGGGCATTCAGCAGCAAGGCACCCGTAACCAGGGTCTTGCCCACGTTCGTATCCGTGCCGGTGATGAAGAAGCGCTTTGGCGTCATGCCGGGCTGGCCTGTTCGAGGGCCGCGAGCAGCCGGTCCACGTCGGCGAGCTCGTGCAGCGCCGAGAACGTGACCCGGAGTCGCGCGGTGCCCGCGGGCACCGTCGGTGGCCGGATGGCCGGCACGAGCAGGCCGCTGGATTCCAGGGCGGCACTGAGCGCCAGCGCTGCGCCCGACTCGCCAATGACCAGCGGCTGGATCGGGGTCGCCGACAGCAGCAGCCTCAGTCCCAGCTGGGTAGCGCCGGCTCGAAAGCGCGCCACCAGCTCCCGCAACCGTTCGCGCCGCCACTCCTCTGTTCGGGCGATCCGCAGGCTCTCCAGCGTGGCAACCGCCACCGCCGACGGCAGGGCTGTCGTGTAAATGTAGTTGGGGGCCCGCTGAATCAGGGTCTCAATGAGCGCCTCACTCCCGGCCACGAAGGCACCTGCCGTGCCGAAGGCTTTGCCGAGCGTACCAACGAGCACGGGCACGTCCTCCAGGCGCTGGGCCGCCGGCTCCACGACGCCACAACCGGCTGTGCCGTGCACGCCGCAGCCGTGGGCATCGTCGATCATGAGCCAGGCGCCGTGGCGCCGGGCCGTCGCGACGAGTTCAGGCAAGCGGCAGAGATCGCCATCCATGCTGAAGGTGCCGTCGCTGACGATCAGCTTGCGGCGGGGCGAGCTGGCGCAGTCCGCCAGCCGGGCCTCGAGGTCGGACACTTCACTGTGGGCGAACCAGTTGAAGTGCGCACCGCTGAGCCAGCCGCCATCGAGCAGGGAGGCGTGGTTCAGACGATCCTCGAAGACGTGGTCGCCCGGCCCCAGCAGGGCGTTGATGGCGCCGACGTTGGCCGCATAGCCGCTGCCAAACAGCAGGGCCCGGGGCCGGCCGGTGAAATCGGCCAGGGCTTCTTCCAGTTCCTCATGGGCGGCAGTGTGGCCACTGACCAGGTGGGACGCACCGGTTCCGGCACCCCAGCGGTCCACGCCGGCCTTGAAGGCGGCGCAAACCCGCGGGTCTGCGGCAAGGCCAAGGTAATCATTGCTGCAGAAGTTGAGGAGGGCCCGGCCGTTGACGACGACCTCCCGCCCGGTGGGGCTCCCGATAACCCGGCGACGACGGTACAAACGCCGCTTCTCCAGCGCCCCGAGGGTGGTCGTCAGGTCATCAAACGCTGCCAAGGGCAGTCACCGAGGCTAAACTAGTCCTAGTCTAGCGAAAGGAGAGCGAAAGGTACCGGACCTTAGTTTTGTTAGTTGTTTAGTTATTGGTCCCAACAACTAAACAACTAACAAAACTAAGGTCCGGTACCTTTTTGAGATGAACGGAGTCCCAGCATGCTGAAAATCTATGGTCCCGCCCGCTCCCGCTCGTCCAGGGCACTCTGGATGGCCGAGGAATGCGGCATTCCCTTCGAGCATGAGGACCTGACCCGTTACCCGACGATGCCGGAAAAGTCCGCAGCGGTGCGGGAGATCAATCCCATCGGCAAGATTCCGGTGCTGGTGGATGGCGATTTCGTGTTGTCCGAGTCCATGGCTATCAATCTCTACCTGGCACGGAAGCACGGCCGCCACCTCTGGCCCTCCGGCGAGCAGGACCAGGCGAAGATCCTGCAGTGGAGCTTCTTCGCCGTTACCGAACTGGATCCCCCCCTCGTGGAGCTGATGGTCGAACGCACGTTTCGCAAGGAGGGCGAGCGCAACGCGGCGAACGAGCAGAAGCACGCCGAATCGGTCAAGCGGCCGCTCGGCGTCCTGGAGGGGCATCTGGCAGATCAGCCCTGGCTCGTGGGCCCCGGTTTCACGGTCGCTGACCTGAACGTGGCGTCCGTGCTCACCATGGCTGCCGGGGCCAAGCAGGAGTTGACTGACTACCCCCACCTGCTGGCCTGGCTAAAGCGCTGTCAGGACCGGCCGGCGTACCGGAAGGCTACAACTCCCAAGGCCTGAGTCCAGACCACCCGAAACTCGCAGGTCCGTTAACCCTCAACATGCAGCACTGGCGCGTCGGCGACGTCACGATTACCCGGATCATAGAGACCGAGGACCGGTCCATGACCGCGGCCGCCATGCTGCCGGAGGCAACCCCGGCCAATCTGGCGCCGATGGCGTGGTTACGGCCGCACTTCGTCTCGGAGACGGGGCAACTCATCAGCAGCATTCATTCGCTGCTCGTCGAGAGCCGTGGCCAGCGGATAGTCATCGACACCTGTCTGGGCAATGACAAGCCGCGGATCGTGCCCCAGTGGAACCAGCGCCAGGGCCGCTTCCTGGAAGATATCGCGGCGGCCGGGTTTCCCCGGGAGCGCGTGGACTTTGTCGTTTGCACCCACCTCCACCCGGACCACGTGGGCTGGAACACCATGCTGGTGAATGACCGCTGGGTGCCTACCTTTCCGTCAGCCCGGTATGTGTTCAGCGCCCTGGACTGGGCCTGGCTGGACAAGGCGCCTGTCAGTGCGCTCGGTGACTACGCCGGCGACTCCGTGCGCCCGGTGTTTGCCGCCGGCCAGGGCGAATGCGTGGCGCCGGACTTTCGTCTGACAGACGAGGTGTGGCTGGAATCAACCCCGGGACATTCCCCTGGCCACGTGTCGATACATATTGCGTCCCGCGGCGAACATGCCATTGTGACGGGCGACCTCATGCATCACCCCTGCCAGATCGGCCGGCCCCGATGGTCGAGCCCCTTCGACTTCGACAAGGCGGCAGCCCTCCAGACGCGCCTCGACTTTCTTGAGCGCTACGGCGACACGCCGGTACTCATCTTTGGCAGTCATTTCGCCACCCCGTCGGCCGGCCGCATCGTGCGGGACGGCGACGCCTGGCGCCTGGACGTGTAAAAAGGTACCGGACCTTAGTTTTGTTAGTTGTTCAGTTGTTGATCCCCACGACTAAACAACTAAACAACTAACAAAACTAAGGTCCGGTACCTTTTTTAAGGTCCGGTACCTTTTTTACGTTTTTAGCGGTGCAGGGCGTGGTATTCGGGGTTGGGCATCAGGTCCAGGGCCTGGGCCATGCGGTTCGAGTAATTGAAGAAAGCGACGACCTCGCTGATGTCGAAGAGGTCGGCGTCGCAGAAGCCCACGTCCCGCAGCGCTTGGCGGTCTGCCTCGCCAATGGACTCGGGCGTGGTGGTCAGCCGGTGGGCAAAATCAAGCATGGCGCGCTGGCGGGGTGCGAGGGTTGCCACACGGTAGTTGGTCACCAGCATCTCACCGAGCTGCGGATCACCGCTCAACTCCCGCACCGCCTGGCCGTGGGCAATCAGGCAGTAGTAGCAGCGATTGCAGCTCGACACGACCACCGCAATCATCTCCCGCTCCAGAATCGACAGCCCTGAGTCCTCGGAGAGCATCAGCTCGTTGTACAGGCTGATGAAGTTGCGCAGCCTCGCCGGCCGGAACGCGTAGGCCCGGAGCACGTTCGGCACGAGCCCGAGCTTCTCCTGGCACTTGCGGAAGTACTTCTGGAGATCGGCATCCAGTGACCCCGGGTCGGGCACGGGGAGCCGGGCGATATGGGGAGGCTGGGGCATGACGGTACCTTAAGCGGACTGATCCCGGCCAAAGCATACCCCCGCTTCCCTTCATCAGCAGCGCCCGCTAGGCTTCTGCGCCATGCCCGTCCGCGCCCTGTTCCCCACTCTCATTTACAGCGCCCGCCTGCAGGGCGCTGGCACCATGGCCCTCAACAGGGAGCTGCTGAAGGAAACCCGCCAGATCCGCGCCCACGACCTGGCAGGGCGGAAATGGTCAGTCCGAAGGTACCCGGGCGGCTACACGTCCTACGGCTCCCTCTGCCACCTGCAGAAGATGTCCTCGACTTTCGCCATCCTGGAGCGGAAGTTGCGCCGCCACGTTAACGCCTACGTCCGTGCCCTCGAACTGGATATGACGGGCCGCTCCCTCGCCATGACGGACTGCTGGGTCAACGTGATGGGACGGCAGGTGGTGCACGGCCTGCACCTGCACCCGCTGGCCACGCTCAGTGGCACCTACTACGTGCAGACTCCCCGGGGTTGCGCGGGGCTCAAGGTGGAGGATCCCCGCCTCGACCGTTTCATGGCAGCGCCGCCCCGGCGCTCGGACGGGCGGGCCGAGAACCAGCCCTGGGTCACCATTCCGGCGCAGGCAGGTCACGTGGTGCTGTTTGAAAGCTGGCTGCGGCACGAGGTGCCACCGAACCCGGCAGCCGGCGAGCGCGTGAGTATCAGCTTCAACTACAACTGGTTCTGACCCTCAGAAACCACCGAGCGAACTCCAGGGAACCTGCTGCGTGTCGTCCACCAGTCCGTCCGCATTCACGTCAATGGCGAGCTGCACCGTCTGCGCCTTCTGCACCGTGGCCCGGATGGTCGCGCCCGTCGCCACGAGCGGACTCAGGGCGACAAAGTTTACGGCGCCCTCGAAGCGGGAGCCCTCCAGGCTGCCGGACTCTGCCGTCTCGCTGATGAGCGGTACCGTGAAGTCGAGATCATTTCGAGACTGCCGTCCCCAATGACCGTCTCGCCACCTGCCGTGATCGCCAGGTTCGTGAAGGTGACGGCGGCACCAAGGGCATAGACGTCCTTGAGGATATCCCCGCTGAAGCTGGCCACGTCGATGCGCATGCCCTCGTCGTAGACAGCGCCGTCGGCGTCATCGCCAAAGGCCCCCAGAGAGCCAAACAGCAGCAGGCCCACGGCATGACCATTGACGGGCAGATGAGCCAGACTCCAGAGGCCGGGGACGGCAGGGAATCGGGGCATGGATTCGCGCCGGTCGGCGCTCCTACGGGCGCGGCGACGGACCTGACTGACGCACCAGATTCGTTGCCAGGGCAATCATCGACGCGACATCGCTCAGGTTGGCGGGCACGATGAGGGTGTTCCCCGCCTTGGCCAGATTGCCGAACTGGGCCACGTAGGCCTCGGCCACCCGCAGCTGCATGGCCTCATGACCGCCGCTCTCCCGCAGCACCAGTGCGACTTTCTGCAGGCCCTCAGCCGTGGCCGTCGCGACCGCGAGGATCGCCTCCGCCTCGCCCTGGGCCTCGTTGATCTGCTGACGCTGCTTCGCTTCAGAGGCCTTGATCACCCGCTGCTTGTCGCCCTCTGCCTCGTTGATCTTGGCGTCCCGCTCGCCCTCCGACGTGAGCACGACGGCGCGCTTCTCCCGCTCCGCCCGCATCTGCTTCTCCATCGCACTAAGCACGTCCCGGGGCGGATTGATGTTCTTGATCTCGTAGCGGAGCACCTTCACGCCCCACGCCTCGGAAGCCTTGTCGAGCTCGACGACGACATTGGAGTTGATCGCGCCCCGCTCTTCAAAGGTGCGATCCAGGTCGATCTTGCCGATCTCGCTGCGGAGCGTGGTCTGGGCCAGCTGCATGATGGCGAAGATGTAGTCGGTAATGCCGTAGCTCGTGCGCTGGGGATCCAGGATGCGCAGATA
Source organism: Arsukibacterium tuosuense (assembly GCA_945872065.1). GTDB lineage: Bacteria > Pseudomonadota > Gammaproteobacteria > Steroidobacterales > SHZI01. The sequence goes on along the minus strand of CAMBYH010000047.1, from coordinate 2,805 downwards.
AAGCACGCCATCGACGCCCACCTGCACGTTGTCCTTGGTGATACAGGTCTGCTCAGGGATGTCGAGCGCCTGTTCCTTCAGGTTGTGCCGGTAGGCAATGCGCTCGACAAAGGGCACGAGGATGTGAAAACCCGCCTGCAGGACCCGGCTGAACTTGCCAAGGTACTCAACCACAAAGGCGCTCTGCTGGGGCACCACGATAGCCGTCTTGGCCAGGACGATGATGACAACAATGGCGACGACGACAGCAACGATGAATGCGTCCATAGCAAGTCCTCTTCTACTGAATCAGTTCAGGGCTTCGACACTGAGCGTGATGCCATCCACAGCGACGATGCGCACCCTGGCGCCCGGCACAATCGGGACCTTGCCCACGTTCCTGGCTGTCCAGGTGGAGCCGCGCAAGTCAACGCGACAGGACTCGTCCACGGGCAGTCCAACAGGCAGAGTCAGGTGCTCGCGGAGCATATCGTTGGCCATGTCCGGAACATCCCGGCGCAGCAGCCGGTAGACCCGCTTGCGAAAAAACACCATCGCGACCAGGGCCAGCCCCGAGAAAATCAGCCACTGACCCCACTCCGGCAGCCCGGGTACCGCGAAACCCAGGAGCCCCGTGATGATCGCGGCAACGCCGAGAAAAACGAGGAAAAAGTCGGCCTCGATGATGAATAACTCGGCGCCCAGCAAGAGCACTCCGATAACCAGCCAGCCCCACCAGACCATGGCGCCTCCCTAACCGAACCAGAAAGCCACGACTCTTATAGCCGATCTGGGCTGCTCAGACGAGCTTCGCCGGCGGCGTGGTCTGAAAGACGCGGCCCATGTACTCGCTCAGGTCCTGCGTCACCTCGGCTGCCGTTTCGGGACCGACACCGGCCAGCGTCCTGGCGAGCTGCATCTTGAACTCCAGCTGCATCTGCCGGCCGATCTGGATGCGCTGGGCCTGGGGTGACCCGGCGCCGTGCATGGACTCCGTGAGATAGCCGACGGCGTTGCGGCCGAGTGTCATGTTCTCGATGAGACGGAGGATGCGCATGCGGTCCTCGGTTGGAATATCAGCCCGACCCTGGAGGTACTTGCGGATCAGTGCGCCCACCTCGGGGTGATTGAGGTCCTGCTCCGAAGGCAGCGTCACCATGAGACCACCTGCCAGATCCTGGGCGAGACGGCTGATCTCGTAGGGAAACCGGGTGACATGATGCTTGCAGACGTTCGCGATCATGTCGTCGCAGATGTACACGCCAGACTTCAGCGGTACCGCCTGATAACTGGCGGCAATGCCCGTGGCATAGATCGTTTCGTTGAGGTGCGTCATCTCCACCAGCTTGTCCTTGATGTGGGACACCTTCGCCACACCGTTGTAGTCCGCAATGGTTGCCGCTGCACCGATCAGCACGTCCCCAACGCCGGATTTGCAGACGTAGCTGCGGCGATGATAGGTGGTGAAGCGCTCAACCAGGAGGGCAGCAAACTCGACCTCGCCATCCATGAAGATGTGTTCCCAGGGAATGAAGACATCGTCGAAGATGATCATCGCTTCCTGCCCGCCGAACTTCTTGTTGCCCGGATCGATGTCCCCGCCCTCCATGCTGCGGGTATCGCAGGACTGGCGCCCATAGAGGTAGGTGATGCCTGCCGCGTCGACGGGGACGGCGCCGACGATGGCGTAGTCCTTGTCCGCCTTGCCGAGACGCATCGTGGGCATCACGAGCAGCCAGTGCGCGTTGATGCAGCCGGTCTGGTGGGCCTTGGCTCCCTTCAGGTACACGCCGTCCGCTGTCCGCCGGCTGACGTGCACGAACAGGTCCGGATCGGCCTGCTCGTGGGGCGCCTTGCTCCGGTCGCCCTTCACGTCCGTCATGGCGCCGCCGATCACGAAACCCCGCCGCTGCATGGCGGTGACAAAACTGACGAAGCGGGCGTGATAGGGCGTTGCGTGCTTTTCGTCCACCTCGAAGGTGACGGAGTGGAGCGCATTGATGGCATCCATGCCGACGCAGCGCTGGAAGCAGGTGCCCGTGAGCTGCCCGAGCCGGCGTTGCATCTTGTTCTGCAGGACCAGGTCCTGGGCACTCCCCGCCACATGCAGGAACCGGTTCACGCGCTCGCCGGTGTAGGGAGAAATCGCAGTGCCCAGTTCCGGATTGCGAACTGCCAGGTCGTAGGTCTCGGCCACCGCATTGATGGACGGCCGGATCATCGGGTGATCGAGTGGCTCCGCCACCAGCTCGCCGAACAGAAATACCCGGAGCTGCCGGCCCCGCAGGCTCTCCAGGTACTCAGCCCCCGTCTTTATGGGCGTCACAACTTCCGGGATAACTGCGCTAGCTTTAGTTGCCAAGTTACTGAACTCCAAGAGATTAAGTAGGGGGTCCCGGCTCAGGGTTTGGCCCGGACCAAGGCTTACTCTAGCACCGCCGCGCAAGCCAAAGGCTGCCGCTAGACTAGGCACCGAATCCAGCGGATGGGCCTGATGACTGAACTGCGCTGCTACATGATTATCCTGGCGGAGATCACCGACGGGGCGCGCTTCATGACCGACTACGCCCGAGTTGTCCCGGACCTCGTCAGGCAGTTCGGGGGCCGCTACGTCGTCCGCGGCTCGGGTGGGATGTTCCTCGAAGGCGGCTGGTGCAACAGCCCCAGCGCACTGATATCGGAGTGGCCCAGCCGGGAAGACGCCCTGCGCTTCTGGAACTCACCCGAGTACGTGGCCGCGAAGCAGCTGCGCGAGGGCACGGGCCGCTTCGAGATTCTGCTGATCGACTCGCCCGCCTGGAACCCGCCGCCCGCATGACCCATGCA
>CAMBYH010000046.1 GCA_945872065.1 Arsukibacterium tuosuense | reverse complement strand
GCGGCAGCTCCTTCTCCAGCAGGGCCAGGCGCACCTTGCGGGTGAAGGTCGAGAGGTTGATGCCGTAGAGAAGGAGCATAGGTCGGCAGATTAGCGCAGGGCGGGACCAGAAGCCGGTCGTCCGGCCCGCGGGAGTTCCGCTGAGCCCCAACTGGAGCAGGCCTACGGTCTGGAAAAGCAGTTTGTCACCCACCATCTGGGCCACTTCCTGCTGGTCAATTCCTGCTGGTCAAGCACCTCCTGGGACCCGCTTTCATGCAATCGCCTGCGGAGGGCGCCTCGACCAGCTGTTATCTCGCGGCCGATCCCCGCCTGGCCGACGTGCGGGGCCGCTACTTCATCAACTGCAATCGGGTGGCCATTGGCGGCAACAGCGAGAACCGGGAACTGGCCGCGTGGCTCTGGACCGGGTCCGGGGAGCTGGTCCGGCCGCACCTTCTGGCTGGGCCTTGAGCTTCAGGCGGTCAGGCGGGTGAAGCGCCACAGCAGGGCAGCGGCAGCCACTGCCAGCCCCAGTCCAAACCCGGCCCAGACCCCGACGGCGCCCCAGCCAAGCGGGAATCCGAGGAGCCACCCCAGGGGCAGCGCGAGGAGCCAGTAGGCGACCAGCGACACCCGGGTGGGCCAGCTCGTGTCCAGCATGCCGCGCAGTGCGCCCAGGCTTACGCTCTGCACGCCATCGAAGACCTGCATCAGCCCGATGACCAGGAACAGGGTGGCCGCCAGCGTGACCACGCGAACGTCATCGACGAACAGGCCCGCGATCTGGTCGGCCGCGAGGGTCAGGATGAGAGTCACGATCAGCATCCAGGCGGTGACCGCGCCCAGGCCCGCCATGCCGATGGCCCGCAATCGCTGGTGCTGCTCGCCGCCGGCGGCCTGGGCGATCCGGATGCCCACCGCAGCGGCCATGCCCAGCGGGACCATGTAGAGAGTGACGGCCACTGCCATGACCACCTGGGTAGCCGCGAGGGGGATCGCGCCGAGCCAGCCAATGAAGAGGCCTGCCACCGCGAAGGAGCCGCCCTCCAGCGCGTACTGCACTCCCATCGGGGTGCCGTCCGCAGCGAAGCGGGTGCGCAGCGGGGCATCAATCACCACGGGTGCGAAGTACTGGCGCAGGCCTGGCGTACGACGGCACACGGCCGCGTGGACCAGCGCACCCAGACTCAACGCGAGCAGGGTGCCGAGTCCCGCGCCGGCGAGCCCCAGTGCGGGGAAGCCGAACTTGCCGTAGATCAGCACGTAGTTGAAGACGCCATTGGCGGCGACCGACAACGCGGCCAGAAGAACGCCGAGCCAGGGGCGGTCGATCGCATCGAGCGCCTGCTTGTAGACCAGCGTCAGGCTCAGCGGCAGGAGGCCTGCCGCAATGGCCAGCCAGTAGGGCGTGATGATCGCCACCACTTCCGGCGGCTGGCCCAGCCAGGCCAGCAAGGGCAGCGCAGCTGCCATCGCGATGCCGGCTCCCGCACCGATGAGCCGCGCCCAGTGCAGTCCCGCGCGGACCTGCCCGGCCACAGCGTCCGGGTCCCCGGCGCCATGGCCGTGGCCGACCCGGATGCCGACCGGGCTCAGGAAGCCATAGATCCCCGTCACGAAGATCACCAGCGCACTGGTGGTGAGGGACACGGCGGCCAGGGGCAGCGCGCCCAGCGGGCCGAGCATGGCGGTGTCCACGAGCCCCATCAGGGAGGCCGTCGCCAGGCTTGCGATCAGGGGAGTCGCCAGCGTCATCAGACTGGCCAGCTCCCGCCAGGCGTGGGCGAGCAGGTGTGACGAAGACGACCGCGGGGACAGCAGCACGGGGCGTTCAGCCGGCCGGGAGGCCAATCACTATAAGAACCGCATAGTCCTGCTTCCTGCAGCCCCGGACTGGCGGCATCGCGCCCCCCGGAATTACGGGAAACGCTGCTTCCGGGGCGTTGGCCGGCGAACAGGAGCCCGGACCACTCGCCGGCTGATAGCGCGCCGAGCGACAGGCCAGGTGCGTCACGTCATGCAGCGTGGCGCCGTCTGCCAGTTCCCAGCGCATGTCGCCATTCCTGTCGGCGGGATGAATCGTCAGCACACTCGTTACTTCCCGGTCGCCGGTCACCAGGTACTGCCCCGGTGCCAGGGGAAACTCCGGCGGCTCCATGATCAGGCCGTGTTCCTCCAGCCACCAGTCGGCGCCGTCGAACTGCCAGCGCGCCGGCGCCAGGCCACCTGCAGCCCGCAACTTCGCGTAACTCTGCAGACGGACGCCGCGGGGTCCCGGATCCAGAGGCCAGAGACCCCATGCCTGGGCACCTTTCCCGGCACGGGCGTCCGGATTGCCCAGGGCGGCGATATATTGCGTGTCGATCCGTTTGAACTTCATCTGGGCCTCAGCGGCAGAAGCCGACGGCGTCAGCAGGACGTGCAGCATTGCCAGAACGGCTAAGGGCAAGCCAGCGCGGCCAGGGGCAAGCGGGGTGGTGAAGCTGGTGAGCATGGCTGTGCCTCGGCTGTTCGGGCGGGAGGAGGTTCGCCCTATACTTGAGAATAGATGAAGTCGGTCGCGTTCTTCTCCATGCTGGCCGATGGCCACCTGCGGCGGCTGCTCCCGCTCGTGGCCGGCGTGGTCGCCCGGGGCTGGGCCGCCCACGTGTTTACTCACCGGCGCTTCGAGCCTGAAGTTCGGGCTGCGGGTGGCCAGCTGGTCGATCTGTTTGGCCGATATCCCCTGGACGCTGCCGACGCAGCGTCGTTTCCGATAGCGGTGCGCTCCGTAGCCTATGCCGGCCACTACGCAGCAGCCGTGCAGCGGGATCTGGAGGACCTGCGCCCCGCGCTGGTGGTCTACGACACCTTTGCCATGCTCGGCCGCGTCGTGGCGACGCGCATGGGCCTGCCCTACGTCAACGTCTGCGCCGGCCACAATGTGGCACCGGAGCGTTTCCAGCGCATCCTGGCCGCTGATCCGCGGGTGTTCGTCTCTGGCCAGTGCCTTGACGCGGTTCAGGTTCTGCAGACCCAGCTGGGCGTGGCCGATGCGTCGCCGTTTTCCTACGTGTCCGGCGTCAGTCCGTATCTGAACGTCTACGGCGAGCCACCGGAATTTCTGACGGCGACGGAGCGGAAAGTCTTCGAGCCCATCGAGTTTTTCGGCAGCCTGCCTGCTGCCGGGGAGCTGGCCCGGCGGGCTGCGCTCGCGGAGCCGTTGGTCTTCCGGGGGGCGCCCGCCACGTTCAGCCTCTATGTGTCCTTCGGGACGGTCGTCTGGCGTTCCTACGCGGCTGAGGCACTGTCGGCGCTGGAGGCCATCGCAGCCGGCGTCCGGCGCCGCCCCGATGTGGAAGTCGTCATGAGTCTGGGCAGTGCGTCAGTGGCACCAGAACACGTGGCAAAACTGCGGAAGGGCTCTGTAACCGTCCTGGACTTTGCACCCCAGTGGTCAGCCCTCGCGGAGGCCGATGCCTTCATCACCCATCACGGGCTCAACTCGACCCACGAAGCAATCTTCCACCGCGTGCCTATGCTCTCCTACCCCTTCTTCTGGGATCAGCCGGCCCTGGCAGCCAAATGCCAGGAATTCGGCGTGGCACTGCCCCTGGCCACTGCTCCCCGGGAAGCCCTCACCGCGGCTTCAGTGCACGATGCCCTGGATCGTCTGCTGGATGGCCGGGAGCGGGTCGCTGGCGCGCTGGACGTGGCGCGGGATCATGAACTGCGGGTCATGGCGGGGCGGGATGCCGTCCTCGACCGGATGCTGGCCCTGGCCTAGTTACTCCGCAGGCTACGCCGGCCGGACGGCCACGATGTCATCGAGCTTGAGCCGGGTTTCCGCAGTCTCGCCCTCCGCCGTGGACTGGCCGGTGACCGCCGCCCCCACAAAAGTATGGACGCCCGAGCCGTCCCGGATCAGGGAGCGCAGTACCTGGGAGAACTCGAACTCGCCTTCCGGGGTGCGCAGGCCAATTACCCCGTAGTAGGCGCCGCGACTGCAGGTCTCGATCTCGTCCAGTGCTTTCAGGGCGGGTTCCCGGGGCGCCGCGCCGGTCTGCACGAGGGCCTGCATCAGCGTGGACCAGGCCACGCCGGCCTTCACGTCGACGGTCAGGGGTGTCATCAGGTGCCGGAGGCCGCGGCGATCCATGACCTCCATGGCGCCCGCACTGACCCGACCGAGAGTGGCGAGGGCGCGGCGAGTGGCCTGCTGCGAAAGTGCGTGTTCCTGCAGGACCTTGGCATCCGCGAGGAGCTCAGTGCGCAGGCGGGCATCTTGCTGGGGATCCCGATGCCGCGGGCCCGTACCCGACAACTTGTAGCAGGTGAAGCGGCGGCTATTGCCCTGGGCGAGGAGTTCCGGGCTGTGGCCAGCAATTTCGATACCCGGCGTGGCGACGTAGAAGCTCCGCATCAGGTGCACATCCCCGGCCGTGGGTGGCATAGCAAAGGATCCGAGCAGGTCCAGGTCATCCGGCAGATCCACGCGTCGCGCGAGGGTCAGGCGCTCGCTTTCCCCGCGGCGGATCGCCCTGATGGTTCTGGCAACCGACGCGCTGAACTGGGGACTCTCCCGGTCGAACCGGGCAAGACCAACTGCGGCCGCGGGTTCCAGTGGCCGGGGGCGGAGCGCCCTGAGCACCGGTGCATCCCGCAACACCGAGACCCGCGGGTGACTGCCGGGCTCAGCGTCGATACGCAGGACCGCGTCCGGCTCCCAGAAGTGCAGGGTTGGGCTGGCGGCTGCCCCGCCCGGGCCGGTGGGCCGGCTGGCGCCGTCAGCCCACACGGCATCGAACCCGACATACCCGGCCAGGAACCGCCCGGGCCGGCAGAACGCTTCCAGGCGATTCCAGAGATCGGCAGCGATAATCGGCTGTTCCAGATAACGGTGCAGGCTGAGTTTGTGGGCCTCGCCCACGAGCAGGTAGACGGAGTTGAACGTACCAAACGCCATGACGCTGACAGGCGGAGAGAGTTCCCGCGCCGCCCGGCACCACTGTGCAGCCAGGGAAACTGCGCTGTCGCCTTCCGTGGCGGAATAGCGGGGCGGGTTACTGATGCCTGCCGAAGCCATAAGGCGTCAGGGCATGCCCTGGAGGAATCCGAGATGGGCCTCCATGTATTGCCGGCCAAGGGACCGGTCGCCAGGCAATTGCCGCAGTTCCTCTTCCGACAGCGGGAAGGAAAACTGTTCGTTGCGTTCCCGGAGCTTCTGCGCGCAGATCGCGACGAGCTGGTTCTCCAGGCTTTGCCAGGTGCTGTCGCTGTCCTCCAGGTCGAGAATCGATCGGAACCGGGCCTGCATGTGGTGGGTTTCATCGGCCAGTATCACGTCGGTGAGCCGGGCAAGCTCCCGGTCAGCCGGCGCGCTCGGCGGGCTCAGCCGGAAGTGCTCCTGCATACCGAAATGGAGGCCAAGGCCGCCGCCCTCTGACAGCTCGACCGCGGTGTGCCCAATGGGGGTGGAGCGTGACTCGTGGCGGAGAGCCGCCAGCCGCCCTGCGTTGTCGAGCTTCCCGAGTGACTCGATGCTCCGGTGAGCATCGCCCCCGGCCAGCGTGTAGAGCCGGATGAACTGGGTCATGTGCCGCAGCTCGTCCACGGCAAACTGGAGATCGCCGAGAACCTTATTGATGTCCTCGGCCGGTGTGGCGAGAGTGATCCCCGAGGCCCGCAGGGCGGCCGAACGCAGAATGGTCGCTACGGTTTCCCCGGGGCCACCGTAGACCCCGCCCCCGGTGTGTTCCTTGAAGATCTGAAAGCCGATCCACTGGACATCCCGTGCAACCGTGCGGTGCTCACCGCCGAGGTAACGCCGGGCAATCAACGCCTCCCCGGCCCAGCAGGGCGCCACGGCTTCGAGGAGACTATCGAGCCGGTGGTGGAAGGGCTGGTTCTTCGGTTTTTGTGGACTCACGGGTAGGTTTGTTCGGGCTGACCGGGTGCAGGAAGTTTACGCCATACCGCTAGGGATCAAGGCCCCGGATTGCGGCGTTGACCAGGTAGGTAACGTCGAAGCCCGGCTTGATGGGGCTCCGGCCCAGTGCCGGACCGAGCCGCACCACGATGAGTTCCCGGGAAGGGACGACGAAGAGGTGCTGCTGGCCGCGGCCCCAGGTCATGAAGGTATCCCGCGCGAGAAACGGTCCGGGGACGATGGCGCCGGAAGAACCGGCGTGCTCCGGCGGCACGGCAGGATCGCCGTAGCCCAGCCAGATCTGCAGTCCATAAAAACCGGCCGACGGCGAGGGCGTGATCATTTCCCGGAACCACTCCTCCGACACGATCCGCCGGCCGTTCACTTCACCGCGGTTAAGCAGCAGCATGCCGAAGCGCGCCCAGTCCATGGCCGGAGCCATGAGGCAGCAGGAGGTGTAGGCACGTCCGCCAGGCCGGTCCGTGTGCACGAAAGCCCGTTCACCACCCATGGGCAACCAGAGCCTGTCCCGCAGGAGTGCGGAATAGCGCTGGCCATACACGCGCACCAGCACCATGCCCAGGAGCTCGGAGTTGACGTTGTTGTAGTCATACCGTGTCCCCGGCTCCCAGTCGGCCAGGGGTGTGCGCAGCATCACGTCGCCGGAGAAGCCGGAGTTCAGCCAGCGGTTGTCGTCGGTAAAGGGGTTCAGGGTAAAGGCGTACTGGGCGAGACCCGAGCTCATCTGCATGAGCTGCCGGAGCGTGATCCTGCCCCGGGGGTCATCGCGCCATTCCTCCAGGTACTGGCCCACGGGGTCGTCGGCCGAGCCGATCTTGCCGTCGGCGATGGCCATGCCGACGAAGAGCCCCATGAGCGACTTGTGCATGGACTGGGACTGAGTCAACAGGTCCCGCTGCCAGTGGGGTGCGTACCACTCGTCCTGGATGACACCCTTGTGGATCACGATCAGCGCGTGGGAGCCGTACTCCGCGGCGAAGCGCTCCATGTCCGCCAGGGCTGCCGCACTGACCGTGCGCTGCTCCGGCGCCGCCACGGGGAGCACGTAGGAGTCGTCGCCCCGGATCTCCTCGCCCGGCGGCAGCATTTCGACGCCCGTGGGATCGCCGCTCTGAAAGAAGCGGACGTAATTACGCCAGAACCAGGGGTCCTGCCAGTAGACCACCTGGACGGCGACGACAGCGATGAGCAGCAGCCAGAGGCCGATCCGGCGGCGGCGCTTGGTGGGTTGGCTGCGGGTCATGGCGCCAGAGGATAGGCCAAAGGCGGGCGTCAGGGGAGATCCCCGTCAGTCGCCCGATGGGTTCACCGCAAGCGGGATGTGGCGGAGAGGGGCAATCCCGCGACCGCCTCCCGCACCGCATCCGGCAAGCGCCGGCGATAGGTGCCGAGCAACCGGGGTGCCGCAACCAGGACGATGGTCGCCCCGTCGCTTCCTGAGCCAGCTGGCCTTCGGTGCCCTGCTGTCATCCACCACCTGGAACGGGGCTACTGCTGCTGGCCCAGCGGTGGAACCGGGGTCCGGGAACCCGGGCTGGCCCCTCCCCTTTGCTCAGGAACTCTCGCCCCGCCGCTAGGGATCACGGGCCTCCCAGGGCCGCTGCAAGCCCGGATCCACCGCCGCGAGGGTCTTGCCGATGGTCCGATCGTCGTAGAGCACCCTGAGGACCAACCGCGCGAGGTCGGGACGCTTGATGAAGCCCATGGTCGAGGGATCGTCGCTCAGGAGCCCTCGGCCCGTGGGCACCACGCCGGGCGGCAGGCCACCGGGCCGGAGGATGGTGTAGCTGAGGCCGCTGGCCCGGAAATGCTCTTCCGCCGCCGTCTTCTGGGGCAGGATTTTAGACAGCGCGAGGCGCGAGATCAGTGGGGCGGCGTCGCGGCTGTCGCCGGCGCCCACGGTGCTGATGAAGATGACCCTCTGGACGCCGCTGGCCAGGGCGGCGTCCGCGACGTTGACGTTGCCCTGCCGGTCCAGGTCCGGCTCGGAAAGCCCCGCGACGCTGGCGATGGCAGCGTCGAACTTCCCGGACTGGAAGGCCAACCGCACCGACGCAGGATCCAGCACGTCGCCCACCGCAAAGTTCACGCCCAGGGGCTCAAGCTGGCTGCGGTCCGAGCTGGCCCGGACGAAGGCCGTGACCTGATCACCATGCTCCCTGAGGTCCCGCACAAGCTCGGTGCCCAGCTTGCCCGTGGCACCGAAGACGATCACGCTGCGCCCCCCATCGGCCGGCAATGGCTGCAGGGCAAACTCGTTGCCCGGCGCGCTGGCTTTCAGCGTCAGCAGGACGAAGACCACGAGCGCCGCGACGAGCACTACCACCAGCCCCACCAGGGCACCCAGGAGTTTCAGGAACATCTTCATGGCGCGCTGAGGATAGACCGAACCAGACACGTCCTGCCAGCAGCGCGACCCGGATGGACCCTAGCCGGACGCGGCGGTGCGCTGGGGCGCTGCGACCTGATCCAGCATCAGCCTGAACGTGGTCCTGATGTCCTCTACCGAATCCTGGTAGCGGGCCCGCTGCCAGGCCTTGCCCCGGGGTTCACTGCCATACCAGGGCCTGCTGTTGATGATGGCGAGACACGGGGTGTCGGGGCAGGCTGCAGCCAGGTGCAGGATGGCCGTGTCGATCGTGACAATCATCCGCGCCGCCGCCAGCAAGCCCAGAAAATCGAACAGCCGCGGGGCGTTGTAGCTGGCGATGTCCACCACCTTGATGCCGCACTCTGCCGCTTCCGCCCTGATCATGGCCAGCACCCGCTCGCCGTTGGCATAGGGACTGCTGGCACTCCGGGTTACCTGCACCACGAGGTAGTCAACGCCGGACTCAGGACCCACCAGGGCCTTGATCAGGCCCAGCTCACGGTCCATCACCCGCCTGTCGAACACCGGCAGCAGCAGATCGTTATCGAACAGATGCCCGAAGCCCGCCCGCTGCCAGGAGTCCCGGGTGTAACTGCTGCCCCTGTCCGGATGGTGGTAACCGGCCCCCCAGATCTGGGAGACCACGACCCGCTCATACCTGTCCTCTGCCAGCCGGACTGCCTGCAGGATCTCGCTGTAGTCCAGGTCCACTACCCAGGGCTGGACATAGCTCACGCCCTCCAGGAGATCACTGAACTGGCTGCTGACCATCAGGACCGGCGTCCCATGGTGGGTGTGGATGTGCCGGAGCAGGGGCAGGATATTGATGATGTCCCCATAACGGCCCAGCTGCACCACGCAGTTGATGTTGTTCCCGGCTGTGCTCATGTGCTCCGTTCAATCATCCTACGGGCCGCTGCAGGACTGCTACCGCGTCGAACTCAGTTTGCCCTATCCTGCGCGCGTGTCCCGGCTGCATTTCCAACTTGAAGCGACTGCTGCGGGATCGCGCGCGCGGGCGGCCCGGTTTCGCACGCAGCACAACGAGGTGCTAACGCCCACCTTCATGCCGGTGGGTACCCATGCCTCCGTGCGGGGCCAGCGTCGCGAAGACCTTCTCGACAGTGGCGCCCAGGTGCTGCTCGCCAACACCTATCATCTGCTGCTGCGGCCTGGCCCCGAGCTGTTTGAAAAGTTCGGCGGCATTCATGCGTTCATGAACTGGCCACGCTCCGTGCTGACCGACTCGGGCGGCTTTCAGATCTTCTCGCTGCCCGACAGCCGCAACATGGGGGAGGACGGTGCCGAGTTCAGAAGCTATGTGGATAACAGCACCATCTGCCTGAGCCCCGAACGCAGCATTGCCATGCAGAAGTCGATTGGCTCGGACATCATGATGGTGCTGGATCAGTGCGTGCCCTCCACGGTTGACCGGGCCACGGCGCGCCACGCCATGGAGCTCACTCACCGCTGGGCACAACGCAGCCTGGAGGCCCGGGGCGATTCACCCCAGGCCCTGTTCGGCATCGTGCAGGGCGCGTGCTACGCCGATCTGCGCCTCGAGAGCGCCGGGGCCATTACCCAGCTGCCCTTCGACGGCTTTGCCATCGGCGGCCTGGCCGTGGGCGAAAGTGTGGCGGAACGGGAAGACTGCACCGCCACCGTGACTGAGGTGCTGCCAGCCGATAAGCCACGCTACCTGATGGGCGTTGGCACCACGCGGGATCTGCTCGAAGCCGTGCATCGCGGCGTGGACATGTTCGACTGCATCCTGCCCACTGCCCTGGCAGCCCAGGGCGTCGCCTTTACGAGCCAGGGTCGGCGGGATCTGCGGCGCGGGGCCTATCGGACCAACGAAGGCGCGCTGGACCCCAGTTGCAGCTGCCCCACCTGCAAGTCCTACTCAATTGCCTATCTGTGTCACCTGCGGGCAACCTACGACTCTCAGGCGACCCAGCTGGTGGGGGTGCACAACCTGCACTTCTACATGCAGCTGATGCGCACCATGCGCCAGCACATACTGGCCGGAACCTGGCTGGAGTTCTATCGTGCCCAGCGGGACGTGCTCGATGCCCGGGACAGTTACGGCCCCAAGACCCGCCTTCGCACCCAGGCGACCCGCAAGGCAGCAGGCCTGAAGAAGGGCCGCTATGAGATTGTGGTGCGGGACGACATTGGCCGGATACGCGATACCGTCTCCGGCGAAGTGATGCACTCGGTCAATGATCCCACCGAAGAGGCGCGCTCACTCTATGTGGAGCAGTCGCGACTGGTGGAGCGCCTGCAGGCGCCAGATACCGCACCGCTGGTGATCTGGGATGTAGGCCTGGGTGCCGCTGCCAATGCCATGGCGGCCATCAATGCCGCGGAATCCCTGCCGGCTGAACAACTGCGCCGTCGCCTGCAGGTGGTAAGTTTTGAAAGCGATCTGGATTCCCTGCAGCTGGCGCTCCGGCATACGCGGTGGTTCAAACACCTGCGGCATGCCGCGCCGAACCAGCTGCTGGCCAACAGCCGCTGGTCAACCGCAACCGGCAGCCTCGAATGGCTGCTGCTGGCCGGTGACTTCACCCAACGCAAGCACGATGCGCCGGTGCCGGACATCGTGTTCTTCGACCCGTTCTCACTCAAGACCGACAGCGCCCTGTGGACGCTGCCTGCCTTCCGGGAACTGGCAGAGCTTTGTCGGCACCAGGCGACGGAGCTGTTTACCTACACCTACTCCACCAGCGTGCGGGCGGCACTACTGGCGGCAGGGTTCTTCGTGGCCCGAGGTTGCGCTGCTGGCCCCAAGCAGGAAACCACCATTGCCCTGTCGCCCCTGGCCACAGCGCTGCCTCACGGGCGCGAGCTGCTCGGCGCCGAGTGGCTGAGCAAATGGCAACGCAGTGACGCTCAGGCACCCCCGGGGGCTGCCGATGGCGATGCCACCTGGCGCAACGCCGTGACCGGGCACCCGCAGTTTGGCAGCTGAACTGCGGGCCCGGGTTACTGCCCCGCGCGGCGCTTGTCGATGATCCCCTTGAAGACCTGCGCGGAACTGGTCATCTGCGGACCGTTCCATGCCGTGGGCGCCGCCAGGTACTCGCTGTGGTGCTTCTCGATGTAGTCGAGGATCTTGCGGGGCAGCTCCCGGGGTCCGTCCATGAGCTTGAGCGAATGGCTGTGGAACACCATCTTGCCCGGCGCGTTCCCCATCTCCATGAAGGGCAGCCAGTCGGCAACCCGACTCCAGGACATCGTGCAGTAGGCCGAGGTGGTGTCCGGGTTGAGGATGTCGGACTTTCTGCCGATCAGCCCCCACAGCTCGGCGTGCTGATCGATGTCCCCGGAGGAGTAGAGCGGGTATTCCTTGCGCTTCATCGCCGCCGGATGCTGGATGAAGAAGTTCCACTGGAAGGCCACCATGTCGCCGCAGCTCACGTAGGGGTAGGGCGGCGCCAGAGGACCCGGGCCCGAACGAGCGAAGACGCCGTTGACCGGGTCGTTCTGGATGTGGACCACGTCCACTTTGCGCCCGCCGAGAAACGGATTGCTCCATTCGTTGAGGATCTCCCCCGTTACGGGATCGAGATATAAGAGCACTTCCCGGCTGAAGATCCGGTAGCCCTCGGCGACCTTCTCGAGACGCCCCGAGCCGAAGCCGAACGTGCGGAAGCACTTGAGGTTCTGCTCCTGGGGCACCATGGCCCAGGCCTGGCCGGGGAAGGCGAAGAAGAAGTCCTTGCCACTGAGGTCCCCACGCAGCTTCATCAGCGACATGAAGTTCGTCTCCGGGTTGTCCAGATCCAGTTCCGGGTCCTTCTCCGTGGTCAGGCCGGGGGATTGCAGCACTCGCAGGGTCATATTGATCTCCAGAGGGGCAGTTGGTTGACCCAGTCTGGCGCTGTTCGACCCGGTGGGTACAGATTCCCAAGCAGGCCACCGCCCCTCGGACGAGCGACTCCGACGGGTTGGCATCGCACTGGTTATCATGCATTCCAAAGGAACGAGTAAGGCAACATGAGTAACAACACTTTCGCCACAGGTCAGCTCCTTCGTACCGCTGTCTTACTCCTCGCGGTACTTATAAGCAGTACCGCAAGCGCACAAACCAGGCCATCGCGCACGGACCTCGGCAGTAAGGCGGAATCGCTTCTGTGGATCGGGAACAGCTTTTTTTACTACAACAACGGCATGCACAATCATTTTGGCCAGCTGGTCCGGGCGGCCGGCGGGCGTTCACGCAGCACGCTGGTCACGATCAGCGGTGCCGGTCTCGACTGGCAAAATATCGATTCCTTGTTGCGTCCAGATGGGCTGGGTCGTTACAGCTTTGTTGGCGAGAACGAGCTGCGCTTTAGCCCGCCGGGCCGGCAGTACGACACTAGGCTGATGATGGATTGCAGCCAGTGCCCGGTCCACCCGGAGTTGCAAAAGGTGTTTCACGACACCGTGAAGAAGGACGCCGTGGCGCTCAGGAAAGTGGGGATGCAGCCGGTGCTGTTCATGTCCTGGGCCTACAAAGACAAGCCGGAGATGACGGGCGCCCTCGCCGGGCAATACACGCTCGCCGGTAACGCCAATGACGCGCTGGTGGTGCCCGCAGGGCTTGCCTTCGCGCGCGTAATCAGCAAGCGCGCGAATATCGAGCTGTATGAACCTGACAGGCGACACCCCAGCCTGGCCGGTACCTACCTCGCCGCCTGCACTGTGTATGCGACGCTCTATCTCCAGTCACCCGTAGGCCTCAGGTACACCGCAGGCTTGCCTGCAGAGACGGTGGCGCTGCTGCAAAGAAGCGCGTGGGAGACCGTTCAGGAGTACTTCAGAAAGTAGAGCACTTGCAACCAAACGTGGGCAGGCCAGAAATGCTTTCTGGCGAGCAATCGCAAGCTGAGAACAAGCTGACATAAATCATCCCCCTGAGATTTGTCAGCGCCCCGCCGCCGCCAGCGTGCTTTCCTTCCACCAATCCTCACCAATGGAAGGAAAGCATCATGCAGAGCGTCAAGAACGTCGTCGACTTCAAGGCCCAGGTATCTACTCTCGCCCGTCATGAAGGCGTCTGGGACGGCACCTACCGGCACTACGACGCGAAGGGCCAGCAGGTCGACCAGCACCGCTCGCGTTTGTACTGCCGGTTCCCGCTGAACCAGCCCGGCACTTACCACCAGACCAATCACTACACCTGGCCTGACGGCCGCACCGAGGTCCGCGACTTCCCCGCGCTAATCCGCGGTGGCCGGCTTGTCTGGCAGGGCGACCTGATCCGGGGCTGGGCAGCCGATGTGGCGCTCGACGAGTTTGACCGCACGAGCATGCTCTACTGGGTCCGGCGCCACGAGCCGGGCGTCCACGTCTACGAGATGATCCAGCTCAGCGACTGCGGCCGCTACCGGGCTCGGGTCTGGCAGTGGTTCAAGGATGGGCGGCTGGAGCGTCGTACGCTCATCGACGAGGAGAAGGTGAGCAACGAGTGGGGCGAGGTAGGCCCAGGACAGCGTGGGGATGGTCGGATTGCCCGGCCGCGCGCAACCGGCTAGCGTGTACCCCGTGCACAAACCCGAGTCGCGCCAGAGCTTCAAAGGCAATAAGGCTCATCTGCCCAGCAAGCCCTGCACGGTGTGCGGGCGCGAGATGAGCTGGCGCAAAGCATGGGCAAGGAACTGGGACGAGGTGCGTTACTGCTCCGAGGCCTGCCGCAGGAAAAAGGCAGCGCATGCCTGAAGGTCCCCTGCGTCACCTGGTGCTGGTGCTGGGGGACCAGCTTGACCGCGCGTCCAGCGCCTTCGATGGGTTCGACCCTGCCCAGGACGCCGTGTGGATGGCAGAGGTCAGCGACGAGTCGACCCAGGTGTGGTCGGCCAAGCAGCGGACGGTGCTGTTTCTCTCGGCAATGCGGCATTTCGCGCAGGCCTTGCGGGACGAAGGCTGCACGGTGCTCTATCGCACGCTCAGTGCCAGCCCGGCCGACACGCCCAATAGCACGCTGGCCGAGGAACTGACGCGGACGCTGCACGGGTGTGTGGTGCAGCGCCTGCGCCTGGTGAAACCCGGCGACCACCGGGTACGCACCGAACTACAGGCCGCCGCGAATACCTGCGGAGTACCGCTGGATCTGCTGCCCGACACCCACTTCCTGTGCAGTACGGCCGAGTTCGCCAGCCATGCCCAGGGCCGCAAGCAGTTGCGCATGGAGTACTTCTATCGCGAGATGCGCCGCCGCCACGGCGTACTGATGCAGGCAGACGGTAGCCCGGTGGGTGGCGAATGGAACTTTGATGCTGACAACCGCCAGGCCTTCCCTGCCGGCGGTCCCGGCTTGGTGCCTGAGACGCCACGCTTTGTGCCGGACGCCATCACGCAGGACGTCATTACCCTCGTCAGCCTGCGCTTTGCCAGCCACCCCGGCAGCGTGGCGCGCTTTGGCTGGTCAGTCACGCGCGCACAGGCATTGCAGGTACTGCAAAGCTTCATCGAAGAGCGGCTCGAACATTTCGGCCGCTGGCAGGACGCGATGTGGGCAGGCGAACCCTGGCTCTACCATGCGCACATCTCAGCGGCGCTGAACCTGAAGTTGCTCAACCCAAGAGAGGTGATTCAGGCTGCCGAGCAGGCGTACGCGCAAGAGCGCGCCCCGCTGGCCGCGGTCGAGGGCTTCATTCGCCAGGTACTGGGCTGGCGGGAATATGTCCGTGGCATCTACTGGCTGAAGATGCCGGCCTATGGCGAACTCAACGCCTTGGGGGCGACCGAAGACCTGCCTGCGTGGTTCTGGACCGGCGCTACCGACCTGCGCTGCCTGAACGACGCCATTACCCAGACCCTGGAGCACGGCTACGCCCACCACATCCAGCGCCTGATGGTCACGGGTCTCTATGCGCTGCTACACGGTGTGGACCCGCGCCAGGTGCAGGCCTGGTATCTGGCCGTCTACGTGGACGCCGTTGAATGGGTGGAATTGCCTAATGTGCTGGGCATGAGTCAGTTTGCCGACGGCGGCCTGATGGCCAGCAAACCCTACGTCGCGACCGGCAAATACATCGAACGCATGAGCAACCACTGCGCCGGCTGCCGCTTTAAGCCGGCGCAACGTACCGGTGAGCAGGCCTGTCCCTTCACGACGCTGTACTGGGACTTCCTGGCTCGCCACCAGGTACTGCTGGCGAGGAACCCTCGTATGGCGCTGCAGGTGAAGAACCTCCTGCGCATCCCACCAGCGGAGATGGCTGCCATCGCTGATCGGGCGCGGGCTATCCGCAGCGGCGCGCTGGACTCTGCACCAGCTGCTTGATGCGCAGCAGACCGTACCCCGGTCACGGGTGCTGGCCAGAGGGTCCCGGGGCGAGGCCGAAACGCGCCTTCAGGCGCGCGCCATCGTTGGAATCCACCAAACCATTGCCGTTCAAGTCCCGATCGGGAAACGCGGATGAACCAAAGGCTGCCTTCAGCAGAGCCCCGTCCTGGGAATCCACGATGCCGTTATTGTTGAAGTCTGCGTCGCAAATGTTGCCATAGCCGTCGCCGTTGGTGTCCCGCTGGTCGGCATTCGTGATGCCGAGGCAGTTGTCTACATTGTCCAGCACGCCATCATTGTCCGCGTCCACGGTGACGACGATCGTGACTGTGGCGCTGCCGGACAAGACCCCGTCGCTGGCCTGGTAGGTGAAACTATCTTGTCCCTGGTACCCCGCTGTGGCGGTATAGCCCACGAAAAGTGCAGCCTGATTTCCTGGCGAACCGGTCACTACGGCGGTGCCATGCGCGGGACCGCTCGTGACGTTCACACTGACTGGGTTCGTGTAGCCCACGTCGTTCGCCATCACAAAAATGGACTTACTCTGGCCAGATATGGCTGTGGCGGAATCGTTGCGGGTGGCGAAGGTCGTGAGCGTGGTACTCGTGAAGGTGTCGCTGTAGGAACCCACAGTTAGCGTGGTGTTTGTGGCTGTGGTCTGGGCAATGGCGCTCACGTGCCGGACGCACACTGTCTGGCCGTTGAGGATCGTCCCTGCGGTGCCGGTGAAGCTGCCAGTACAGCCGATCGAGTACTGGCCCCCAACCACGCTGATCGGCACAGCAAAGTTGATGCCGGCAACCGTCACGGTATTCGACGTGATCTGGGTGCCTTCCACGACATCCACCTGGTCAGTAAACAGAAAGGGCTCCGGCGTCGGATCGCCCACGAAGGCGGTGCCGTTGAGCGCCACGATCAGCGCTGGAGAATCCGGATCATCCGAAGGTACGGTGAGCGAGTTGTTGTAGGTGCCCGGAGTAAAAGTCGGGGCGAAGCGCACTGTAACCAGGCAGCTGCCGAGGGGGGTGAGGGTCTGGCCAGAGCAACCGTCGGCCGGGAGGCTGAAGGGGAACAGTGCCTGGCCAAGGTCCGTGATCAGTCCCAGGTGCAGATCCGCGGTCCCGGCGTTGCTGACTGTGAAGGACTGGTCTGCGGAAGCACCGGTCTGCACGGCCCCGAAAGGCAGGCTGCGATCCGCAGCCGGGGGCACCGAGTCCCGGATGCGAATGCCCGGAGTCAGCGCCGCGGTGCCGCTGCCGGACACCGCTACCGTAAGCCCAATGCCATCCGGCGCGTTACTCGAGATGTCAAACACATCGTTGAAGCCACCGCTGGAGGAGGGCGTGAAGGCGACATCTACGGTGCACGCTGCCAGCGGAATCAGGACCTGGCCGGAGCAGCCATCGGTGGTGAGAAAGAAGGGGTTGGCGAGTGCGTTGCTCCCACCCAGAGTGCCAAGGGTGAGATCACTCGAGCCGCTATTCATGACCGTCAGTCGCTCAAGCAGCGTGGTTTGCTCCGTAACGCTGCCGAAGGAGATCTGGCGGTCCGTGACCGGTGCCACTTCATCAGTCACCGTGATGCCAGGCGCGCCGGCGCTGTTCAGGGTGGCGTAAATCAGGGAGTTGCCGCCAGTCTGGCCCTGAAAACTCGCCGTGAAGGCGGTAAATGTGGCGTTGTAGTCGATGAACAGGCGGTAGCGCACCATGTCTAAGCTGAGGATCGGTACCAGGGCGCACAGTGGCCCCGTGCAACTGGTGACGGCGTCGGTCAGCGTCGTGAAGTCCGCTGCCAGACCGGGGGCGTTGTTCACGAGAAACTCCACCTGTCCCAGGCCGTTGATCGCCGCTGGGCCGCTGGGCTTGATCACGAACCCGGCGTTGGCCACGTTAACCACCGTGGTGCCCTGGATGGTCAGGACGAGGTTCGGCAGGGAAATGGTGCTGTCGCCGATGATCTGCGCTGTCGAGTTGCCGCCGGTGAGGGCGATGTTTAGGAAGGACCCGGCCGCCGGAACGGGGGCAATACCCACCGGCACACCGCCGTTCACGCCCGTAGGGCTCGGGGTGATCACGATGTTGCGCGTTGCGGGCGCATCGCCACCGAAGAACGCGCAGTAGGTGGGTGAACCGCCGGTGCAGGGAACGAGGGCCCCGTCAAAGGTCGCGCTGTAGAGATCCGTGATCCCGTTCTGGGCGTTGCCGGTGAAAATGGGCACCGGCGCGGCCAGCAGTGTGGTGCTGCAGAAGAAGTAGAGCAGCGTAATTCCGGCGATCGTGCTTCTGCACATGGCTTTTCCCCACCCAGTCGGTGGGACTATAGCCCATGCTCTTCCGGCGGCTATCGGCCGCCCCGGGCGATCTGCGTCGGTTATGTAATGTTTCGCTCCCTACCCCGCCCCGGGCGATAGGGCCCGGCTCCCTGCTGACGAACTCCCGCAGCCCGGCCGAACCGGGTCCAGCCCCTGGCTTGCTGATTCATGCTTCCCGGCATGGCAAGCTACGGGGCCAATCAGAAGGGAGCGTTAATCATGATCTTGCACCGCATCGCCAGCCTGCTGATCGTTTCTGCGTTCGCCCTCGCGTCCTGCAGCAAGTCCCCGGCAGGTGGCGACACCGACCTCATCATCACCGGCGGCCCGATCCTCACCATGGAGGGCGCCGAGCCCACCACTGCCGAGGCCATCGTGGTCAACGGCGGCAAGATCGTCTTCGTCGGTTCGAAGGTCGAAGCGCTCAAGATGAAGGGCGATGGAACCGTCGTCAGGGACCTTGCCGGCAAGACCCTGATGCCCGGCTTCATCGACGGGCACGCCCATGCCATGCAGTTTGGCGCCCAGGCCGTGGGTGCCAACCTGCTCGCGCCGCCAGACGGCAACGTCAACACCATCGACGACTTGGTCGAAAAGCTGAAGGCCTTCGCCCAGAGCCCTGACGCGCAGCGCACCGGCTGGATTTTCGGCGTCGGCTACGACGACGCGCTGCTCGGTCGCCACCCCACCCGCGAGGATCTCGACAAGGTCTCCACGACCGTGCCAGTCATGGCGACGCATATCTCGGGCCATTTCGCGGGGGTCAATACGCTGGGCCTGAAGTTGATCGGTTACGACGCCAGCACGCCCAACCCTGAGGGGGGTGTCATCCGCCGCGAGGCCGACGGCAGGACACCGAACGGCGTTCTCGAAGAACTGGCCGCCATTCCCAACATGCTGACGGCGCTAACGCCCGCCACGCAGGAGGGCAAGGACTATTTCCTCAAGCGCGGGCTCGAGATGGCGAAGAGCTACGGCTACACCACCGCCAACGAAGGGCGCATGTTCGGCCCCATGCACGCGGTCATGGCGGACGCCGCCAACCGCGGGCTGGTCGACATCGATCTGATCGGCTGGATGGATTACACCGGCCGGGCCGAGCTCGACAAGGGGTTCAGCACCCGTTATTCGAATCACTATCGGCTCGGCGGCCTCAAGATAACGCTCGACGGTTCGCCCCAGGGCCGCACCGCCTGGCGCACCATCCCCTATCTGCTCCCACCCGACGGCCAGAAGGCTGGGTACACGGGCTATCCGGCCATCGCTGACACCGCGCAGGTCGGGGCATACCTGGATGAAGCCTATGCCAAGGGCTGGCCGGTCAAGGTCCACGCCAATGGCGATGCCGCCATCGACCAGTTGTTCACGGCGCTGCGCCCGGTGGTCGCAAAGTATGGCGTCAAGCCGGGGCAGACCATCCTGGTCCACGGCCAGTTCATCCGCCCGGATCAGGTGCAGGAGCTGAAGTCCCTCGGTATCTTCCCGTCGATGTTCCCGATGCACACGTTCTACTGGGGCGACTGGTACGAGCAGATCGTCGGTCCGGAACAGGCCGCCCGGATCTCGCCCATGCGCTCGATCCTGAACACGGGCCTGCACGCCACCAGCCACACCGACGCGCCGGTTGCCCTGCCCAACCTCACGCAGGTCGCCTGGGCGACGGTGAACCGCACGTCCCGTTCGGGCAAGGTCATCGGGCCCGACGAGCGCGTGACGCCCTATGAGGCCATGCAGATGATCACGATCTGGGGCGCTGAGCAGTTCGGCGAGCAGGCCACCAAGGGCTCCCTCAAGGAAGGAAAGCTCGCAGACTTCGTCGTCCTTACCGACAACCCGGTCACGATCGAGCCGAAGGACATCAACAGGATCCAGGTCCTCGAAACCATCAAGGAAGGCAAGTCGGTCTGGGTACGGAAGTGAACCCCTGCTTTCGCCCGGCAATCTTGACCCAGCCCGCTACTCCGCCCCGCGCAACTGCTCCACGATCGCCGGATTTTCCAGCGTCGAGATGTCCTGGGTGATCGGCTCGCCCCGGGCGATGGCCCGCAGCAGGCGCCGCATGATTTTTCCCGAGCGGGTCTTGGGCAGGTTGTCGGCGAAACGGATGTCGTCGGGCTTTGCGATGGCTCCCAGCTCCTTGCCGACGAACTC
>CAMBYH010000045.1 GCA_945872065.1 Arsukibacterium tuosuense | reverse complement strand
CAGAGCGCGCTGGGCATACTGGACGATCAGGAGGCAGGAATCCTCGACCGGATCGCGGCGGGACCCGGGGGCATCGACGTGGTGATCAATGGCCGCTTCCTGTTCATCGTCCTGCAGGGGCTCGTCCAGACCTGCCTGATCTTCGGGGTAGCGTGGCTGGCCTACGGCGTGGACCTGCCGGGGAATCTCGGCCCCTGGGCCATGATCAGCCTCAGCTCAGCCGTGCTCGCCGCGGGTCTCGGCCTGCTGCTGGTGACGGCCTGCCAGACCCGGGCCCAGGCCCAGGTCCTACCCACCGTGGTCATCCTGCTCATGTCCGCCATCGGCGGCAGCATGGTGCCGCGCTTCTTCATGCCCCACTGGCTGCAGCAGCTGGGCTGGGCCACGCCGAACACGTGGGCGCTGGAAGCCTACAGCGGCGTCTTCTGGCGCAGCGAACCGGCGCTACAACTGGTACCCATCTGTTTCAGCCTGTTCGGCATCGGGATTGCGGCACTGGGGCTTAGTCACTGGTTCGGGCGGCGGTTGGTGGCGACAAACAGTTAGGCCTTCACTCCCGACCCCTTGCCAAAGCGCAACGTCTGGTTGATGCTCGGGCGCACTGCAACTCACTCTCTGAAAGGGGCTTCTCATGGAGTTTTCAGCGACTGCGATATCACTGGCTACCGGCTCACGTTTTAACCGCGCCTGGCTGCTCGGCCTGACGTTCATCGGCGCAGCGGCACCACAGACCCTGCTCGCGCAGGACGCCAACGCCCTCCCGGAAATCGTCGTT
The DNA here is from genome assembly GCA_945872065.1 of Arsukibacterium tuosuense. Lineage (GTDB taxonomy): Bacteria > Pseudomonadota > Gammaproteobacteria > Steroidobacterales > SHZI01. Next base: position 19,560 of record CAMBYH010000045.1, on the reverse strand, counting down.
ACCGCCCAGCGTCGGGAAGCGAACCTGCAGAGCGTACCAGTGGCGGTCAGCGCCTTCGACGCGACCCAGCTGAAGGACCGGCAGATCATCGATTCCCAGGACCTGCAGTTCGTCGTCCCCAGCCTCAAGATGACCAACAACATCACCTCCCCGACCAACCTGTCGCCGTCCCTGCGGGGCTCGTTGCAGCAGGACGCCTCCCTGATCGTCGCTGAGTCGCCCTTCGGCATCTACGTGGACGATGTCTACCTCGGCCGGCTGAACGGCAACAATCTGGCCCTGAACGATATCGAGCGGGTCGAAGTGCTGCGCGGACCGCAAGGCACCCTGTACGGCCGCAATACCCTCCAGGGCGCCCTGAAGTTCATCTCCCGGACGCCGGGGGGAGACCCCTGGTTCAGCGCTTCATTCGGGGCCGGCAACTTCGAGCAGTCCATGGTCAGCGCTACCGCGGGCGGGGCCCTGGGCGGCGACTTCGCCGGATCCCTCTCCGGCATGTACAACAGCAAGGACGGCGAGTACTACAACGTCGTCACCCAGCAGGACACCGACAACCAGCGGAACTGGGGGTTCCGGAGCAAACTGCGTTACATGGGCATCGACAAGGCGGACATCCTGCTGTCGGCTTCCTATATCGACAGCACGAACGACTCGCTGCCACTGATTCCGGCGACGACTCCTGGCGTACCTGATGACCAGCAGTTCACCTCGGACGATCTGGTGCCAACGTTCGGGTTCTACAACATTGCGACGCCGACCAACCCCACGCCGGCACCGTCGCCGATTACCGCCAATCCCAGCGGTGAAACGGAGCAGACCATCCTCTCCCTCAACGCGTCCTACGAACTGGGAGACGCCACCCTGCGGTCCATCACAGCCTACGTGCATACCCAGGACTTCTTCAGCACGGACTTCAGCGGCGTGGGCACGATTGTTGGAGCCAGCAACATCGATACTGACCAATGGACGCAGGAACTGCAGATACAGGGCACCGCGTTCAATGACCGGTTGTCTTATCTGGGCGGCCTTTACTACCTCCACGAGAATGGTGATCAGGACTTCGGCTGGTTCTTCTTCCTGCCCATCTCTACCAGCCAGATTGATGCGACCACCGACTCCTACGCCGTCTTCGGCCAGATTGACTACCAGATCACCGAGGCCCTGAACGCCACGCTTGGCCTCCGCTGGGTCCGGGATGAAAAGACCTTTGACACCGCCCAGCAGCTGACGGCAGAAGTGCAGAGTCCCTCTTCGCCTTTCCTGCCCTTCCTGAACCCGGCCCTGACCAGTGTGTCTCTCAACAACACCTACAACGAAACCACGCCCAGAATTGGTCTGGACTACACCTTCAGCCCCTTTGGCAGCGTCAACAGCCTGATGGCCTATGTATCCGCCGCCAAGGGCTTCAAATCCGGTGGCTATAACGGCATTACCATCTTCAATCTCGGCGATGCCCTGACGGCCTACGCCCCCGAGAACAACTGGACCTATGAGGGTGGGCTGAAGACCGAAGCGTTTGACAACCGGGTGCGCTTCAACGCCGCCTATTTCTGGGCCCAGATTTCCGATCTGACAGCGAACTCCACAGCGCCTGGCTTCGCCTTCCCGGTGCAAAACGTCGGCGATGCCGACGTCCACGGCTTCGAGCTTGAGCTGACCGCGGTACCAGTGGATAACCTCACCTTTTTTGCAACGGCCACGTTCGCCCACGGGTCCTACGGCAGCCTCGAACCGGGCAGCGCTCCGGCTCTTGCAGAGTCACGCTGGGGCGTCAACGCGCGCGTGCCCCAGGTGCCTACCTGGGCCTACACCCTCGGGTTTGACTACGGCGTGGCGGTGCCACTACCCACCGGCAGCGGGATGTTTCATATCGGTCTGGACTGGTTCAACACGGATGACTACGTGACGAGTGCCACGAACGATTTCGTCGCCAGCTCTTACGACCGGGTGAACGGCTTTATCAGCCTGGACGTCAACGAGAACTGGAACGTGCGCCTGGCGGCGAGGAATCTCGGAAACTCTGAAGACATCACCTCCGGTAGCCGCGCCGCGCCGACGGGTCCCGTTCCGGGTCTGGGTGGCTTCATCGCCCTGCCGCCCCGGGAAATCATGCTGTCCCTGAACTACACGATGTAGGCGCGGGGTAGGCGCGGGGTAGGCGCGGCTGTAGCCGCGACCCGTCACCAACCGAAGCCCGCCGGCCTCACCGCCGGCGGGCTTTTTTTCAGCCTGCGGTGGGCGGCGTGGCGGCCACCAGCGCCTGCACGGCTCCCAGATGCTTCCGCAGGATGTCGGCCCAGCGCCGCAGGATCCGGTCCGCCGCGGCCTTGTTGGTCACGCTGCTGGCCACCCCGGCGAGCCCACTGTTGTCGGCCTCCGGGTCGATGACCCGGGCCAGCAGGGTATTGGTCGCGGAATCGTAGAGCTCCAGGTAGAGCGTCATCTGCCCGGCCGAGGCCACCACGGTGACACTCATGTCGGGGGTCATCAGATCAGGCGCCGTGACCACCAGGTTGATCAGGGCGGGCCGGACTACGAGAACGTCGGTTGCCGCAAAGTCCACCACGGGGTAGCCACCCTTGGCCTGCAGCTCCTGGGTAAACACCTGCTTGAACTCCGCCGCGAGCGCCGTCGTGATCTTCGTCATGTCCTGGGTGGTGATCTGGCGCGCCAGGCCGGGTTGATCCGCGTTGTAGTCCCGCTGGAAGTTGTCAGCGAACTGGACGAAGCAGTCGAGAATTGCGACGCGCTTGTAGGGCGCCAGCGTGAAGCCGGGCTTCAGGTACACCGCGCGGAGCGTGGTGTCTTTTTGCAGTACCAGTCCTTCGGGACTCACGGGGGGGAACGGGTCTGCGGCGCTGGCCGCTGGTGCGTGGGTGAGGAGCAGACTGGCGACGACGATGGCGGTCCAGGCGAGCGGGTGGGATGGGGGGTTAGACGTGTTCATTACTACTGCCTCCTTGGAAAAAGTCTTGAAAGTATAGGGCGAAAAAGCCGTCCCTTTCGAAGCTCCAGTAGGCCGGTCGGGCCGGGACTGTGGCAAATCCCGATGACGTGAGGCCTTTCTCGACGGGAGCCTGCACGGTCGCCGACCCCACCGTACCGGGGCGGTACATTTCGCCTACAGCCTATACGCGTTCTGCGTATAGTTGCCATTCAGCTGGTCTGCGGCGCAGCGCCCGCTTTCGCCCGGCACCGCGAGTCCCGCCTGTCTGATCAGAATTTCAGGCCACGCGACGCAAGCTGGGCCTGTCACGAGCGGTGTTTGCACGCCGATTACGGGTATCGACACGGACGCTGGAGAACTGGGAACAGGGTCGCTCGGAACCGAATGCCCAGGCAGCAGCCCTGGTCCTTAGGGTGGAAGTGTTTCCGGATACGCTCGATCGACTGGCCGTCCCGGGGACATTGCACCCCTGAACTCCGGCATCGTCCAGAGATCTTCTGCCCGCGGTGCGGCGTCTCGCCACCGGTCCCAGGTCACCGACCGCATCGCCCGCAGACCACCGACGGCCAGGTAGAACATCTTGCGCGGTGTGCCCACCACGGCGCGGGTGTCCCAGGCCCGGGCGCCCCGGGCGAGGACCAGGCTGCCGATATCCCGGTAGACCCCCAGCGCTGTCGCCACCGCCCACGCGGAGCGAAAACCGAGCGCCTGCAGGCCCGTCGCGGCTGACTGATAGTAGCGGTCCGATTCAGCCAGCAGGCGCCGTACCACCCCGGCCACCGCAAGACGCTGCTCCACCTGCGCAATACCCCCGGTTGGAATCCCCGCCTCGGCCAGCCACTCCGCGGGCAGGTAGCACCGCCCGTGACCCGCGTCGTCCACCACGTCCCGGGCAATGTTGGTGAGCTGGAACGCAATGCCCAGATCTGCGGCGCGCTGCAGGTCCCGGGTGTCCCGCACGCCCATGATTAGCGCCATCATCACGCCCACCACGCCGGCTACCCGGTAGCAGTAGAGCAGGGTCTCGTCGATCGTGCGGTAGCTGAAGCTGGTCACGTCCATCTCGAAACCGGCAAGGAGTTCCAGCGCGTGCCGTTCGGGAATCCCGTGGTCCCGCGCCACCCGCTGCAAGGCCTGGAACACCGGATCGGTGACGGCCTCGCCCCGGAGAGCGCGGCGGGTTTCGGTCCGGAGCTTGACCAGACTCGCCGCAGCATCATGGCCCGGCCGGGCCACCGACGCCATGCCCAGTTCCTGGCCATCGATCTCGTCGTCGCAATGGCGGCACCAGGCGTAGAGCATCCAGGCGTGATCGCGGGTCGCGGTATCAAAAAGGCGGGACGCCAGCGCAAAGCTACGGGAGCCCTTGCGGATCATGTCCCAACTGTTGCTGACGACCGCGTCCATCTCAGCCTGCTCCCAGGTCCGCAAGCATCAGGCCCGCCGTGGCCTTGGCGGAACCAATGACGCCCGGTATACCCGCACCCGGGTGGGTGCCAGCCCCCACGAAGTACAGATTGTGAATGCGGTCGTCCCGATTGTGAACCCGAAAGAACGCACTCTGGGTCAGCAGCGGTTCCAGGGAGAAGGCCGAACCCAGGTGGGCGTTGAGTTCGGTCGCAAAATCCGCCGGGGTAAAGATACGGGAGGTGACCAGATTGGCGCGCAGCCCGGGCAAGGTGTGCTTTTCCAGGGCATCCAGGATCTTGTCCCGGTACTTCGGCCCCACCACGCTCCAGTCGACGGCTGCTTTCTTCAGGTTTGGCACCGGCGCCAGCACATAGAAACCGGCCTGGCCCGGGGGCGCCAGTGACGGGTCGGTCCTGGACGGGTTGTGCAGGTACAGGGAGAAGTCGTCCGGGAGGATGCCCCGGTCGAAAATGTCCGTGAGCAGCTCCCGGTAACGCGGCCCGAACAGCACCGTGTGGTGGGCGATCTCCGGGTACTGGCGCTTCAGGCCAAAGTACACGACGAACAGGGAATTGCTGAAGCGCTTGCCGGTCAGGCGTCGGGCCATCACCTGCCCCCGGTCGGTGCCGGCCAGCAGGGAGGCATAGGTGTGCACCACGTCCGCGTTGCTCGCCACTGCGTCGACCACCACGCTTCGGCCGTCCGCCGTGGCCACCTCCGCAGCACGCCCGTTACGCAACCGGATTTCCTCCACGGGGCAGCCCAGACGCACCTCGCCACCCAGATCCTGGAACAGACGCACGAGGGCTCGCACCAGCGCGCCGGTGCCGCCCCGCGGGAAACGCACGCCCCACTCGCGCTCAAGCGCATGGATCAGTGCGTAGATGGAAGACACCTGGAATGGATTGCCGCCAATCAGGAGCGACTGGAAGCTGAAGGCCTGGCGCAGATGGGGGTCCTGCATATAGTCAGAGACTACGCTGTAGACGGAGCGATCACTGCGCAGCCGGATCAGCTGGGGTGCGACGCGCATCATGCTCCAGAAACTCTGGAACGGCACGGTCCCGAGCTTCAGGTAGCCCTCGCGAAACACGGCCTCGGAGAACTTGAGGAACCTGCGATAGCCGTCCGCGTCGGCGGGGTTGATGCGGGCGATGGCGGTGGCCACTGCGTCCGCGTCCGCGTTGTACTCCAGCGTCACCCCGTCCGGCCAGACCAGGCGATAGAACGGCTCGACTTTCAGCAGTTCGATGTATTCGCCCATCGCCCGGCTACTCAGCTCGAAGAGTTCCTCAATGGCGTTCGGCGCGGTAATCACCGTGGGTCCCGCATCGAAGGTAAAGCCATCCTGCTCGTACACGTAGGCCCGCCCGCCAGGCCGCTCCCGCTTTTCCAGCAGCACGGTCTGAATACCGGCCGACTGCAGCCGGATGGCCAGCGCGAGGCCGCCGAATCCAGCCCCAATTACCGCGGCGGACTTGCTCATGATGTCTTCGTACTTGTGTGCATCAGCGACCCGGTGCTTTCAGTGTGGCGGGCATACCCGGCGAGCGGCTGCTCGACGGCAGGACGTAACGCAGCGCCCGGTGGACGGGCACTGGTGGTGTACCGGTCAGCACACGACTGATGTCGCCGACAGTCAGTGCGCCAGCGTAAAAGTGGTTGATCACTGACTCGGGCAGCCGGTAGAAGTGCTGGAGGATCCGGTAGCGCTCGGCAGGCGCCGCGGCCAGGAACAGCATGCGGTTCAGCAGGCGGAAGACCCGCTGCTCCCGCCAGCGGCGCGCCACCCGACGCCTGATCCAGGGGGCGACAGCGCCACTGTGCAGATCGGGCAGGCGCGACAGCTCGTCTGCGAGGCTGGCGGCTTCGGGCACCGAATAACCGGTGGTGTGGTGAAACAGGCCGGCATGCAGGCCAGACCGGGGCACGTCATCGGCAACCGGCCAGAACTCCTCCAGATTGCAATCGAGCACGATGGGCAACACCCCAGTCTCTTCTGCCAGCACAGTCTGTATCTCCCAGCGCTGTCCAACAGCGTAGCGACTGATCTGCGCCCGGAGGACTGCTGGTTCCAGCGCGCCGGTATCGCTGTAGTAGGTGTCCTCGATCAGCAGCTCGGTGGCCGTGAAGGGCAGCACGTAGACGAAGCGGTAACCCTGCTCCTGGGACACCGTCGCGTCCATCAGCAGCGGGCCCGTCAGTCCGTGGGGTCCGCTCAGCCGCACCCGCTGGCCCAGAAACTTCTGGTAGCGCAGCGTGACCCCGGTGGGCACTCCGGAGCCGAGACCACGGCCGTCCACCACCAGGTCTGCCTGCAACTGCTCGCCCCCACGGAGCGTGACCCGGTCTGGCGCCACCGCCACGACGGGCGCGTCAAGCCGCACCCGGTCGCCCAGAGTCCGCATTACCACCTCGTGGAGGTGCTCGGAGGTCAGCGAGTGATAGCTGCCGGTCAGGCGCCGGCGACGTTCGGGGAACCGGACAGAGTGGTGGGGCCAGGAGTAGCTGGCCAGGGGCAGCAGCCAGGCGCCAGTCTCCGGCGCCACGTCGGTGCCGTGAAAGGACCAGATGTGCTGTCCGCCCAGGCAGCTCGAGCTTTCCACAAGGGTCAGGGACACGTCCGGCCGCAGGGCCCGGAGGCGCAGACCCAGCAGGCAGTTCGCCAGACCCCCGCCCACCAGCACCACCGATCGGGTCATGGCTGGGGATCCACGGGACGTAGTGCCGTTACTTCTGCAGCCACCTCCTCAGCAACCGCTGCCGTCCACCGGCCGCGGAACCGGGCGACCAGCTGGCCCCGCGCATCGAACAGCAGCAGGTTGGGCAACGCCGTGTCCAGGGCGAAGGCCGTCGCCCACTGGCGCTCCGGATCCATGAGCACCGACACCTCCGCGGGCACCCGCTTGCGGAGCGTCGCCGCGGTCCGCTCGAGGTCAACCGGCACGTCGCTGGGCAGGTCCACCACGTTCAGGAAGCGCAGACCCGGCACCCGCTTCGTCAGGTCCCGCTCCCACTTTTCAATCATGGGCAGGGCCTTGATGCCCACTACCATCGCGACCACCGGTGCGCCGGCCCGCCGCGCCAGCGAATCCACCGTACCGAACTGGTCACTGAACTCGGCAGCGGCCAGGACGCCGGGATCCTGGGCCTGGGCCTGGGCAAGCCCGGGAGCGAGGAGTCCCAGAAGGACCAGCAGAGCAGCGGCGCTACCGGTAACGGCAACGCTGCGCTTCAGCAGGAAAGGGGTCCCGAGTTTCTGCATGCCGGGTGCTCTGCCGCAGGTGCGCCGGACAGCGGCGCGGGTCGCTATTGTAACGGTGGTCTCTCGCTAGAGGCTGATCAGCCCCTGCTCGACCAGCTGCTCCGGGGAACGAAATTCCACCGAGCCCGGGTAGGCAAATGAAAAACCCGGGTCGGCCTGCAGTTGCGCTGCCACCAGGTCATAGGCCGCCACGGCGCCCGGGGTCGCCCGGCGCTCATGAATCCGGGCCAGCTTCGCTGCAATGGCGCTGAAGAACCGGAAGTGCAGCAGGGCCATGCGGGGTTCATCGAAGTTCAGCTCGAAGGGGAACACCGTGTGGGGATCCCGGTAGAGAATGCCGGGTTCCAGCACCAGCGCCATCTTGGCCAGCCAGCCGAACTCGGGGCGCGGGCGGGGGCGGATGGCCCGCATCTCCGGGCCGCCCCGGATGTTCAGCCGCGGGAACCGGTCACCCCGCCAGTCCGGGGGTATCTCAATCGTGTAGCCGTCGCTGTCGAAAAGTGGGCAGGCGGCGAGGAGATCACCGTCCGGGCCGGGATTGGCGTTCAGGACCGGTCCGGGACCGTACATGTCCACCATGATGGAGTTGACCACTCGCCGGCCGCTGGCCCGCATCGTGGCGGCAAAGTCGTCGAGACCGCGGGCGGGCCAGCCCGGGTAGACGGCGGCCTCGTCCGCATCGATGCTCAGGCACCAGCCGGCGCTGGCATAGCGCTCGAGCAACAGGTTGCGCCAGACGGCGCTGGCTGCTGACAGCAGGAAGTCGCCCCTGTGCCGGTACACGTCGCAGTCCGGCTGTGCGCGGAGGTATGGGAGCGTGCCGTCCACCGAACCGTTGTCAATGAAGGCGAAGCGCCGGACGCCAGCGGCCCGGTGATGGCGCAGAAAGTGGGGCAGGTGCGTGATCTCGTCGCGCACCGCCGCAATCACGACCCCCATGCCCGGGGGCAGCGGCTGTAGCCGCAGGGACTCAAGCCCTCCCGCGGCCTCGGCCATGCGGCCGGACATTTCCGCGCGCCAGATACGGATAGCCTCGGGGGTCAGAGTCACACGTGTTCCAGAGCGGATGGCTCGTCGCTGGAACCGGAATTGTAGCCGGAGAACGGCCGGCGCCGTGGTGGGCCCTGGAGCGCGCGATCCCCGGCAGGCCGCACCAGGGTAGTCGCAGGGGTGCTGCTAGAACTCGAAGCGCAAGCCGACCAGCACTTCCGCATCCGCCGGGTTCAGGGAGAACTCAAGGACGGGGGCCCGGTTATCCGCGGCAAACAATTCCCTGGCAAACACGTTGAAGGCATACAGAGCCGGAGGCTCGCCCGGATCAGCAGGTACAGCGCCGTCAACCATAAGGACCGGTGGCGCGCTCCATGTGGTCTGGAGCGGGAACGATTCAGGTCCGATGACCAGCGAATCCCCGGTGGCCACCGCAGGCAGTTGCCCAACCACAGACATCACGATCGCCGTACGGAGCCAGCCAAACTGCCCGGGAGAAGTACTCATCAGCGAAACCTCGGACCGGAAAGAACGCTGCCGGTACAGCCTCAAGACCCGAGGCGAATACTAGTAAGCACTGCGACTGCAATTCCGGCACCGAGTCACTCTTCGGGGGGGCGCCAGAAACCAAATAACAGATTCGGTTAAGTGCGCGGCACAACAAGTCAAATGGACCAGCGACAGGCGGCGTGAGGCCTGCCGCTGGTCAAAGCACTCAGCGAACCTGTACCGCGATAGGCCGGGGCTTACGGACTTCCGTCTTGGGCAGACGCACGGTCAGAGCACCGTCCTTGCTCTCGGCCTCGATCTTTGTTTCATCCACATCAGCCGGCAGCGTAAAGCTGCGGGTGAAAGTGCCGTAGAAGGACTCGATGCGGTGATGTTTCTCAGCACCGCTCCGATTCTCCAGGCGCCGTTCGCCCCGGATGGTGATCACGCCTTCGTGCACCGAGACATCGATGTCCTTCCTGGCCACTTCCGACAGCTCTGCCTTGATGAGGTAGTGGCCGGCGGTTTCCGAAATGTTGGCGACCGGACGCCATTCAGCTGAATTGCTGTCCCTGCCCGCGGCAGACGGCGTGGCCGAACGGCCCAGCATCCGGCCGTACTGATTGAACAGGTCGTCGAGCTCCCGCAAGGGGCTCTAGTTAACGAGTGTCATCTCTTAAGTCTCCCTGTGGTTACCGCGCAGCGCTACCGTGGCTGCGCGTGGCACCTGATCTAGGGGCGACTCGGGACTTTTCAAGATGGCCAGAAGGTGGGAAGGACTCCCTCAGAGAATCGTCTTCGATCCTGTGTTTGAGGGGTCACTCTCGACTCCCGCGGCATCGAGGGCGCTGATGCTGAAGTACCACCGCCCTGCCGTGAGGCCCTCTACCAGGTAACTGGTCAGCGCGGAACTGTTCAGCGCTACTGAAAGTGTCAGTGCCGCTGCGTTCTGCCCATAGCGTATGCGGTACCCGGCGAGGTTTGTGAGGGCGGATCCATCCTCCCGCGTGGTTGGTGGCAGCCAGGACAGCAGTGCCGACCCGGACGCGCTCTGCGTAACGGCCAGCGAGAATGCGGGCAGTGACGCATAGGCAGTGCCGTCGCTGACCGTAATCACGATACCCTCGGTCAGGCCTACATCGCCGACTCCCGGGGTACCGTTGAGTCTGCCTGTAGCGGTGTTGAAGGTTGCCCAGGCGGGAGCACCCATGACACTGAACGTCAGTGTCTGTCCATCCGGGTCGGACGCCGTTGGCGTGAACGCATAGGCCGTGCCAGCGACTACGGTCGTGCCTGAAGAGCCTGAGATAACGGGCGGACGATTCGCCGCTGGCGTCGCAGCCGTCGCCGTCGGTGAGTAGGCGCCCAGATTGTTGGCCGCATCCCGTGCCCGCACCCGGTAGCGGTAGGTCGTGCCGCCGGTCAGGCCCGTGTTGCTGAAGGTCGTGCCCGTGGCGGTGGTGATCTGCGTGAAGTTTGTGCAGCTCGCTCCCTGGCAGCGCTCAAGCGCATACCCGGTGACGCCCACACTGTCGCTGGCGGCTCCCCAGGTCAGGTTGATCTGGGTGCTGGAGGTCGCGGTGGCGCCCAGGTTCCCTGGGGCCGTCGGCGCCGTGGTGTCAGCCGCGGCTGGCGTTGTAGCGGTGGCCGCCGGTGAGTAAGCGCCCAGATTGTTGGCCGCATCCCATGCCCGCACCCGGTAGCGGTAGGTCGTGCCGCCGGCCAGCCCCGTGTTGCTGAAGGTCGTGCTCGTGGCCGTGGCGATCTGGGTAAAGCTGGTGCAGCTCGCTCCCTGGCACTGTTCAAGCGCGTACCCGGTAACGCCCACGCTGTCGCTGGCGGCTCCCCAGCTCAGGTTGATCTGGGTGCTGGAGGTCGCGGTGGCGCCCAGGCTGCCTGGGGCCGTCGGGGCCGTGGCGTCAGCGGCCGCGGGGGTCGACGCCGTAGCCGTCGGTGAGTAGGCGCTCAGGTTATTGGCCACATCCCGCGCCCGCACCCGGTAGCGGTAGGTTGTGCCGCCAACCAGGTCTGTGTTGCTGAAAGTCGTGCCCGTGGCCGTGGCGATTTGGGTAAAGCTGGCGCAGCTCGCGCCCTCGCACCGTTCAATCACATACCCGGTAACGCCCACGCTGTCGCTGGCGGCGTCCCAGCTCAGGTTGATCTGGGTGCTCGAAGCGGCGGTGGCGCCCAGACTCCCCGGGGCCGTCGGCGCCGTGGTGTCAGTGGGCGACGTGTACGTTACGGAAACGCTGTCCTGGCGAGATCTGCCAAAGAAGTCGTAGGCCGTAACCACGATGTTGTTGACGCCAGAGGCCAACTGGATGTTGGGTGCAGACCAGCTTCTGGTGCCGGTTGCAACGCCGCTGCCGCCGCGATCACTGCGCCACATCACCCAGGCTACACCGACCGTGGAGCTTGCTGTGCCAGCGAGTGATACAGAGCCTACAGTTGTTGCATAGCTGGGATCGGTCACCGGCGCGCTGATGACCACGCTGCCAGTCCTGCTAAACCAGGACGGAGCAGCGCTGGCCTCCCCGCCACTGGCGAGGAGGAGAAAGGTAATAAAGAAGCTAACGGGCACTCGCAGCCATGCTGCGATACCCACTGGCAACCCCGCTATCATAGGAAACCCCTTAGACCGGTAGCTTTGCGCCCCCACCTTTAGATGGGTTTGCCCTGTGCAGTGGACCGGGATCCTCGCTAGACGGAGACAGCCTGTCAATTCAGCTTGCTCAATCTGCGAAGCGAGTTCCGGATATTGTTAAGACACCAGCAATGACGTGAGTCGTTATGACAAATGGCATGCAGATTCAGCGGGACGTCACCAACACCTCTTGCACAACACCGCTGACCTCAGACCGACTCTGATCATCACGTCGAACGCTGCTTCCGGAACCCAAACTCCCGGAAGCAGGGGAAATGATAGGGGCAAGGAATTACTCTCAGCTGAACGAGAACTGGCTGAAGCTCGCGTCAGGCGACACGCAAGTGAGGTGAAGGCGGTGCTACGGGCTGTTGAACAACGCACGCCGTGCGGCAGTTCACGTTTCTGACAACGCGAGCCCGAAATAGTCAGTAGCAGAACTCTCCGTTTGGTTCCCGCGCATCGCGCGGGGAAACCAAAATCGGACTAACGATTGTCGAGGGCGTCGCGCAGTGCATCGATGAGATCGTCAACGTCCTCGAGCCCCACAGACAACCGCACGAGGCCGTCCGTCAAACCGATCCGCTGGCGTTCAGCAGGTTCTACAGCCGCGTGGGTCATGGTCACGGGGTGAGTAATCAGGGATTCGACGGAGCCCAGGTTCTCGGCGAGCGTCCAGAGCCGAATGCGGTCCATCAGCGCCTTGCCGGCAGCCACTCCGCCCACGATCTCGAAGGACAGCATGGCTCCATAGCCCGACGCCTGTCGTGTGGCCAGGTCGTGCTGGGGAAAGGACGGGAGTCCCGGATAGTTCACGGCCGTGACTTTCGGCTGCGTCTGCAGAAACTGGGCAACGGCCAGCGCATTGGCGGATTGGCGGTCCATGCGCACCGATAGTGTCTTGCACCCCTGCAGCGTCAGCCACGCCACCTGGGGCGACATGATCATCCCTGCCGCATTCATGATGTAGCGAATGGCCCTGGACTGCTCTTCCGTGCTGACGACGAGCGCGCCGCCGACCGTGGCGTTATGCCCGTCGAAGTACTTCGTCGTACTGTGAATGACCATGTCCGCACCCAACTCAAGGGGCCGCTGGTAGTAGGGCGTGAGGAAGGTGTTGTCTACCGCATGGAGAATGCCGTGCTCCCGGGCCACGCCGGACACCGCCTGCAGGTCAGTGAGCTTGAGGGTGGGGTTCGCCGGAGTCTCGGTAAGGATGAGCCGGGTGTTCTTCCGGATCGCCTTGCGGACGTTGGCGGCGTCAGCCGTATCAACAAAGGAAAAGTCGACGCCAAAGCGGGAGTACACCTTGGTGCTCAGGCGGTAGGTGCCGCCGTAAACCATCTCGGAAATGATCGCGTGATCACCGGCATTCAGGTACGCCAGGAACAAGCCGTTGATCGCTGCCATGCCCGTTCCAAAGCAGATCGTGTCGGAGCCCCCCTCCAGGTCCGTGAGCTTGTTTTCCAGCGCCCGGACGGTGGGGTTGGCAGAACGGGAATAGGAGTAACCCTTCTCGAGGTACTGATCGACCGACTCCTGAACGTAGGTGGTGGTCTGGTAGATGGGCGTAAGAATGGCGCCGGTCACCGGATCGGGCACCACCCCGCTGTGGACCTGCCGGGTGGTAAAGCCAGGCTTCTTGCTGGTCATGGCTGGTACCTCTTGCTAGAACTGGTCGTCGGGCAGGGCCAGCAGCGTGTCGGGGCCCGCCTGCAGGGCCCGCAGGTGCGCCGTGGCCAGGGGCAGGAACTGCTCTGCGTAGAAACGGGCGGTGACGACCTTGGCCTTGAAGAAGTCCCGGTCGGGTCCGGTGGCTCCGGCCGCCAGTCGTGCGTGGGCCATCAGGGCGCCCCGGGCCAGCTGCCAGCCGCCGGTGACGGTGCCCAGCAACATCAGCACATGGTAGGAAGCGGCGCCGGGCGCAGCGGGGTGCCGGGCGTGATTGGCCTGAAGCCAGGCGCCCGCTGCCTCGATGGCCTCCCGCCCTTCCCGCAGGCCCCTGGTCAGCACCTCCAGGTCCGCCACCTTCGCCAGCTCGGCTTCGAAGGAGCGCAGTTCCAGGACGAGGGACTGCAGCGACGCGCCGCCGTCCCGCAGGATCTTGCGACTCACCAGGTCGTTGGCCTGGATGCCGGTGGTGCCTTCGTAGATCGTCGTGATGCGGGCGTCCCGGAGGTACTGGGCCACGCCAGTCTCTTCCACATAGCCCATGCCGCCATGTACCTGCAGGCCCAGGGAGGTCAGTACCTGGCCCATCTCGGTAGACCAGCCCTTGACCACTGGCGTCATCAGCTCGACGCGGGCCTGGTGGTGGGCACGAGTGGCCTCATCCGGATGGCGGCGGGCCAGGTCCAGGTCAGCCGCTGTCACGTAGGTGATGCCGCGCATCGCCTCGATGTAAGCCTTCATGGTGAGCAGCATGCGGCGCACGTCCGCGTGGCCGATGATCGCGGTGCGGCCGGTCTCCCCTGCGACGCGGCCCTGCACCCGATCCTTCGCGTAGGCGCGGGCGCTCTGGTAGGAACGCTCGGAAACTGCAACACCCTCAAGTCCCACACCGAGACGGGCATGATTCATCATCGTGAACATGGCGGCGAGGCCATTGTTCAGCTCCCCGACCAGGTAGCCGACCGCCCCGTCGAAGGACATCACGCAGGTCGGGCTGCCATGAATACCGAGCTTGTGCTCGACGGAGAGCGGCCGCAGCCGGTTGCGCTCGCCGGGCGTGCCGTCGGCCTTGAGCAGAAACTTGGGCGCAAGGAACAGGGAGATGCCCCGGACGCCGGGTGGCGCGTCGGGCAGGCGGGCGAGCACCAGGTGCACGACGTTCTCCGTCATGTCATGGTCGCCCCAGGTGATGTAGATCTTCTGGCCGCTGATCCGGTAGTGATCCCCCTCCGGTACGGCCTGGGTGCGCAACGCCGCCAGATCGGTGCCCGCCTGAGGTTCGGTGAGGTTCATCGTGCCGGTCCACTCGCCCGCAGTCATTTTGGGCAGGTAGGCCTTGCGCAGCTCGGGAGAGCCATGGGCTTCGATGGCGCGGGCCGCGCCTTCCGAGAGCAGCGGGCAGAGGGACCAGGCCAGATTGGCCGAGCACCACATTTCCTCGATAGCCACGCCAAACAGGAACGGCAGGCCCTGCCCACCAAACTCCTCCGGGGCCGTGACGCCTGACCAGCCCCCGGCCTTGAACTCCCGGTAGACCGCCTTGAACTCCTCGGGAACGACCACCCCGCCGTTCTCGACCCGGGTTCCCTTCCGGTCGCCAATGGCGTTGGTGGGGCTGAGGACGCCCTCTGCCAGCTCGGCGGCCTGCTCGAGAATGGCTTCGGCAGTTTCCGCGGTCGCCTCCCCGTAGCCGGGCAAACGGGTGATCCGGTCCAGACCCGCGAGGTCGCGGATGGCAAAGAGGATTTCCCGGACAGGAGCCTGATAGTCGGCCATGAGCGTAACTCTTGGTTGGTTACTGACTTGTAGGAGCGCCTAGGCGCGCTGGCGCGAATCCCGCTTCCGGTCAGTCTCCAGCAGCAGCTTCTTGCGCAGCCGGATGCTGGTGGGCGTCACCTCCACCAGCTCGTCGTCGTCAATGAACTCCAGGGCCTGCTCCAGGGACATCCGGATGGGCGGCGTCAGGATGAGGTCTTCGTCAGTCCCCGCTGCCCGGATGTTGGTGAGCTGCTTGGCCTTGGTGGGGTTCACGACCAGATCGTTGCCACGACTGTGAATCCCGCAAAGCATGCCTTCGTAGACGGGGTCGCCATGGCCAATAAAGAGACGGCCGCGCTCCTGCAGGTTGAACAGCCCGTAGGCCAGGGCCTTGCCGGGCACCATCGACACCAGCACACCGTTGTTGCGCTGGCCGATGGACGCCGCAATGCGCCGGTCGTATTTATCGAAGACGTGGTAGATGAGGCCCGTGCCGGCGGTGCAGGTGAGGTACTCGGTGCGGAAGCCGATCAGGCCGCGGGCGGGGATGCGGTACTCGAGACGCAGACGCCCGCTGCCGTCCGGCGTCATGGTGAGGAGTTCGCCCTTGCGCTCGGCCAGCCGGCTCATCACGGCGCCCTGATAGGCTTCCTCGAAGTCCACCGTGAGCTGTTCCCAGGGCTCGCAGGTCTCGCCGTCGATCTCCTGCAGGATCACTTCCGGCCTGGACACGGCCAGCTCGTAACCTTCCCGGCGCATGTTTTCGATGAGGATCGAGAGGTGCAGCTCACCGCGGCCCGAAACCTGGAACTTGTCCGGGTCACCCGTGGGCTCCACGCGCAGCGCCACGTTGTGCTTCAGTTCCCGCTCCAGCCGCTCCTTGATGTGCCGGCTGGTGAGGAACTTGCCCTCCTTGCCGGCGAAGGGCGACTTGTTGACCTGGAAGGTCATCGTAATCGTCGGTTCGTCCACCTTCAGGGGCGGCAGCGCCTCCGGATGCTCCCGGTCGCACACCGTGTCGGAGATGAAGAGCTCCTCGATACCGCTGAAGACTACGATGTCGCCGGCACTGGCCTGCTCCACCTTGTAGCGGTTCAGGCCCAGAAAGCCGTAGAGCTCGCCGAGCTTGCCCATGCGGACCTTGCCGTCGGCGCCCACGATGCTGACCGTGGTGCTGGCTGTCGCCCGGCCACGGGTGATGCGGCCGATGCCCAGCATGCCGACGTAGGAGTCGTAGTCGAGGCTGGAAACCTGCAGCTGCAGCGGACCTTCCGGATCCACGGCCGGGGGCCGGACGTGCTGCACGATGGCCTCGAAGAGCGGCGTCATGTCACCGGAGCGGACGTCGGGCTCCAGTCCCGCATAGCCGTTGAGGGCCGAGGCGTAGATCACCGGAAAATCGAGCTGGGCATCCGTCGCGCCCAGGCGGTCAAACAGCTCGAAGGTCTGGTCCAGGACCCAGCCGGGGCGGGCTCCATCCCGGTCCACCTTGTTGATCACCACGATGGGGGTGAACCCCTGGGCAAAGGCCTTCTGGGTGACAAAGCGGGTCTGGGGCATGGGGCCATCAACCGCGTCGACCAGCAGCAGGACGCTGTCCGCCATGGACAGCACCCGCTCTACTTCGCCGCCGAAGTCGGCGTGGCCCGGGGTGTCGATGATGTTGATCCGGTAGTCCTGCCAGAGAATCGCCGTGTTCTTGGCCAGGATCGTGATGCCCCGCTCTTTCTCGATGGCATTCGAGTCCATGGCCCGGTCGGGCAACTGGAAGCGGGAATCCAGTGTGCTGGACTGGCGCAGGAGCTTGTCCACGAGCGTGGTCTTGCCATGATCCACGTGGGCAATAATGGCGATGTTCCGCAGCTTGGAGGCCGCAGGGGCGGGCAGATCATTCATTGGGGGCAGCCGGGGGTACGATGGGCGCGAATTATAGAGGGGCCGAGAGTCAGACGCACACTTTGTGACTGGCGGCCTGGCCGACCACCCGCAAACCCGGTGTAAACTCGTGGCTGGGCGCGGACTTGGGCTACTCCCGAATGGCACTGCAGCGCAGTCTTTTGCCGGTCTTTCTGGCCTTTCTGGCCGCCATAAGCGCCTCTCTTGCCGGTTGTAGCAGCCCGCCGAGGGTGTCGGATGCTCCGGCGGCGGGTCCCGTCGCTGACGCGCAGCCCGCAGATCCCGTGCGCACCCAGGTGGTCAGCACCGCCATGCAGATGCTGGGTGTCCCCTATAAATGGGGTGGCTCCACGCCCCGGGGCTTCGACTGTAGTGGCCTGGTGCAGTTCGCCTATGCCAACGCCGGCCGGCGCCTCCCCCGCACAGCAGCGGCCCAGATGGAGGCTTCCGCACCCCTGACCCTCGAGCTCGCCGAAGCGGGCGACCTGCTGTTCTTCCGGGACGGCAGCCGCACCTCCCACGTGGCCATCTACCTGGGCCAGGGCCGGTTCGTGCACGCTCCCAGCACGGGTGGCGAGGTCTCCGTCGACACCTTTGGCAACGCCTACTGGCGCATGCGCTTCGCGCGGGCCGGGCGCGTGGAGCAGACCAGCTGACTTAGCGAAGTTTCGCGAGCCTTCAGCCAGTTTCTTCGCTTCATTTGAGCCTCCGGCTCCCCATAACCTTGCCCTGGTCGTCGCCTTCCTCAAAAGGCAGTGATAGCATATTTGCTAGCACTCTGGGGTAAGGCGCATGGCACAGCTACTGATACGCAACCTTGAGGACGATGTGGTGGAAGCCCTGAAAAAACGCGCCGTGGCACAGGGCCAGTCGCTTGAACAGTCGTTGCGTGAGTTGTTGCGTGACGCGGCACTGCCGGAGGTGGCTCGCCGTCTTGCCATCATCGACCGCATACGCGCCATGGGACCGGAGTCAAAGCGGCAATCGGACAGCACCAGGCTCATACGGGAGGACCGGGACCGTTGATCCTGGTTGTCGACGCGAGCGTCGCTGCCAAATGGTTTTTCGCAGAGTCCGGCGATCAATGGGCACGTGAACTTGCAGAAGGCGAGGACGTGTTGATTGCACCGGACCTGATCGTTGCAGAGGTCTGCAACACTGCCTGGAAAAAAGTCGCCCGCGCCGAAGCCAGCGCCGACCAGGCCAGGGCCGTGACTAGCGCGCTGCCGAAGATATTTCGCGAACTGGTGCCCTGCGCTGCCCTGGTGCCACAGGCGCTGGATCTCGCGCTGGAACTGCACCACCCGGCTTACGACTGCTTCTACCTCGCACTGGCAGACCTGGCCAGCGCCGACCTGGCGACTGCCGACACCACCCTTGCTCGGAAACTTCTTCGGACGGGATTTCCCCGCAGCAGACTCCGCCTCATGGGCGAATCTCCAGCCTCGTAGGAGCGCCTTTAGGCGCGATGGATATTGATCGCGCCTAAAGGCACTCCTACTACTCAGGGGAAACGCAGGAGCAGATTCCCGAGCGCCAGACCCAGAAGAATCAGCCAGGTGGCGACTACTCCGCTAAAGCGCCCCGCACTCCGCCCCGAGGTCTGCGTCAGGCCCAGCGCGTGCAGCACCCGGGCGATCAGCAGGCCCGCTCCGGCTGCGTGCACCGCCCACCAGGGTCCCCCGCCGGTTTCGAAGAAGGCCAGCAGCAGCAGGGCGAAAGGCACGTACTCCGCAAAATTGCCGTGGATACGGACCGCGCGCTCGAGTTCCGGACTCTGGCCAGTTCCGAGGCCGACCTTGAGACGGATACGGTTCTGGGCAACGCGATAACTCAGGACGATATAGAGAATCGCGAGCAGGCTGGCGTAGATGGCGGTAATCCCGACGGACATGGCGCTCTCCTAGAGTAGATGTCTGGCGTATTGCTCGCGTAACCGGAGCTTGTTGATCTTGCCGGTACCGGTATGGGGAATTTCAGCGACGAAGATCACGTCATCGGGCACCCAGAAGCTCGCCACCCTGGGGGCAATGAAGGCCAGCAGGTCTTCGCGGGACACTGACGCGCCAGGCTTCCGCACGACGATCAGCACCGGGCGCTCCGACCACCTGGGGTGCGCGACACCGATGACGGCAGCTTCGGCGACGGCGGCATGGCCCACGGCCAGGTTCTCCAGCTCGATGGAGCTGATCCACTCGCCACCGGACTTGATGACATCCTTGGTCCGGTCGGTGATCTGCAGGTACCCCGCCGGATCGATGGTGGCCACGTCCCCGGTCTCGAACCAGCCGTCTGCCCGGTGTGTGTCGCTCCGTTCAACCCCGTAGTAGCCGCTCGCGACGAACGGCCCGCGAACATGGAGGGCGCCACAAGACGGGAATGCAGAGTGAAATACAGCCCGCTGTCACCGTAGCGCAGGTTCTCCTCGATGAGAATCTGCTCGTAGCGGAAGTCCCGAATGCCGGCGCCGCCGTACTGCTCGTCCGCCTG
>CAMBYH010000044.1:17500-20535 GCA_945872065.1 Arsukibacterium tuosuense | reverse complement strand
CTACCATCGGCGCTGGGCAGTTTCACTTCCGAGTTCGGAATGGTATCGGGTGGTTCCCGCCCGCTATGGCCGCCAGGCAAATTTTTAACTATGGCCCTAGTCCCTCAGGAGTCTCCCCCAAGGACCACGGCCGCAATACAGATGTGTTTGACGCCTGCTGCGTGGCTCTAAAGCCTAACGCACAACTGCGATCATTGTTACTCAGTTGGCTTCCATTGGCTGAAGTCCATAGCGACTCAAGACCAGAAGACAGCTTCAGGTTGCTTGAGTGTTATATGGTCAAGCCTCACGGGCAATTAGTACTGGTTAGCTACACGCCTTACAGCGCTTCCACACCCAGCCTATCAACGTCGTAGTCTTCGACGGCCCTTTAGGGGGATCAAGTCCCCAGAGAAACCTTATCTTGGGGGGGGCTTCCCGCTTAGATGCATTCAGCGGTTATCCCGTCCGTACATAGCTACCCGGCGATGCCACTGGCGTGACAACCGGAACACCAGAGGTACGTTCACTCCGGTCCTCTCGTACTAGGAGCAACTCACCCTCAAGTTTCTAACGCCCACGGCAGATAGGGACCGAACTGTCTCACGACGTTCTGAACCCAGCTCGCGTACCACTTTAAATGGCGAACAGCCATACCCTTGGGACCTGCTACAGCCCCAGGATGTGATGAGCCGACATCGAGGTGCCAAACCTCCCCGTCGATGTGGACTCTTGGGGGAGATCAGCCTGTTATCCCCGGCGTACCTTTTATCCGTTGAGCGATGGCCCTTCCATACAGAACCACCGGATCACTAAGACCTACTTTCGTACCTGCTCGACTTGTCTGTCTCGCAGTCAAGCGCCCTTATGCCTTTATACACAACACGCGATGTCCGACCGCGCTGAGGGCACCTTTGTACTCCTCCGTTACTCTTTAGGAGGAGACCGCCCCAGTCAAACTACCCACCATACATTGTCCCCAGCCCGGATTACGGGCTCAGGTTAGAACCCCAAACATATCAGGGTGGTATTTCAAGATTGGCTCCATGAGAACTGGCGTCCCCACTTCATAGCCTCCCACCTATCCTACACAGACAGGTTCAGAGTCCAATGCAAAGCTGTAGTAAAGGTGCACGGGGTCTTTCCGTCTTGCCGCGGGTACACTGCATCTTCACAGCGATTTCAACTTCACTGAGTCTCGGGTGGAGACAGCGTGGCGATCGTTACGCCATTCGTGCAGGTCGGAACTTACCCGACAAGGAATTTCGCTACCTTAGGACCGTTATAGTTACGGCCGCCGTTTACCGGGGCTTCGATCAAGAGCTTTGCCTTGCGGCTAACCCCATCAATTAACCTTCCGGCACCGGGCAGGCGTCACACCCTATACTTCCACTTTCGTGTTTGCAGAGTGCTGTGTTTTTGATAAACAGTCGCCGCCACCTGGCATCTGCGACCCCCACTAGCTTTGGAGAGCAAGTCTCCTAACCGGTAGGGGCGTACCTTCTCCCGAAGTTACGGTACCAATTTGCCTAGTTCCTTCACCCGAGTTCTCTCAAGCGCCTTAGGATTCTCTCCTCACCCACCTGTGTCGGATTACGGTACGGTCACGAACTGCCTGAAGCTTAGGGACTTTTCTTGGAAGCGTGGCATCAGCTACTTCTCGGCACGAGGCCGATGGTCTCGTATCTCGGCGTTAAGAAACCCCGGACTTACCTAAGGTCTCCGCCTACTTACTTTCCCCGGGACATCCAACACCCGGTAAGCCTAGCCTTCTCCGTCCTCCCATCGCAGCAGTTCATGGTGCAGGAATATTAACCCGCTTGCCATCGACTACACCTTTCGGTCTCGCCTTAGGAACCGACTCACCCTGCGCCGATTAGCGTTGCGCAGGAAACCTTGGGTTTACGGCGTGCGGGTTTTTCACCCGCATTATCGTTACTCATGTCAGCATTCGCACTTCTGATACCTCCAGCATGCCTCACGACACACCTTCACAGGCTTACAGAACGCTCCTCTACCACGCATACCTTCCGAAGAAAGTATGCATCCGCAGCTTCGGTACACAGCTTGAGCCCCGTTAAATTTTCCGCGCAGACCGACTAGACCAGTGAGCTGTTACGCTTTCTTTAAAGGATGGCTGCTTCTAAGCCAACCTCCTGGCTGTCTATGCCTTTCCACATCGTTTTCCACTTAGCTGTGATTTGGGGACCTTAGCTGGCGGTCTGGGTTGTTTCCCTCTTCACGACGGACGTTAGCACCCGCCGTGTGTCTCCCGTGCTCGCACTTCCTGGTATTCGGAGTTTGCATCGGTTTGGTAAGACGGGATGTCCCCCTAGCCGAAACAGTGCTCTACCCCCAAGAGTGATACACGAGGCGCTACCTCAATAGCTTTCGAGGAGAACCAGCTATCTCCAGTCTTGATTAGCCTTTCACTCCTAACCACAGCTCATCCGAAACTTTTTCAACAGTTACCGGTTCGGGCCTCCAGCAGGCATTACCCTACCTTCACCCTGTCCATGGCTAGCTCGACTGGCTTCGGGTCTACTCCCGACGACTTAGCGCCCTATTCAGACTCGGTTTCCCTATGCCTTCCCTAGACGGTTAAGCTCGCCGCCGAAAGTAACTCGCTGACCCATTATACAAAAGGTACGCAGTCACCCCCCGAAGGGGGCTCCCACTGCTTGTACGCACACGGTTTCAGGTTCTATTTCACTCCCCTCACTGGGGTTCTTTTCGCCTTTCCCTCACGGTACTGGTTCACTATCGGTCGATAGGTAGTATTTAGCCTTGGAGGATGGTCCCCCCATGTTCAGACAGGGTTACTCGTGCCCCGTCCTACTCTTCGTCATCCATCTGCTTCACCTGTCGTGTACAGGGCTATCACCTTCTATGGCCGGACTTTCCAGACCGCTCCACTAGGATCCGCAGAATTATGATGACTGGGCTGCTCCCCTTTCGCTCGCCGCTACTAGGGGAATCTCGGTTGATTTCTATTCCTCCGGGTACTTAGATGTTTCAGTTCCCCGGGTTCGCTTCAGGCACCTATGAATTCAGTG
>CAMBYH010000044.1:0-12500 GCA_945872065.1 Arsukibacterium tuosuense | reverse complement strand
GCTCCGGCTTCAATCCGGCGCGACGCCATCCGATTCTGAATTCGATTCGCGCGCACCAGGGCGTGGACTACGCGGCTCCGAAGGGCGCGCCAGTGAAGGCGTCCGGAGACGGGCGAGTGATCTTCCGGGGCTGGAAGGGCGGCTACGGCAATACCATCATTCTTCAGCACGGCGGCAACGTAACAACTCTTTACGGGCACCTCTCCAAGTTCGGTGGTCGTGGCTATGGCAGCCGGGTGCAGCAGGGTGACGTTATCGGCTATGTGGGGGCCACCGGCCTGGCGACTGCGCCCCACCTCCACTACGAATACCGCAAGAACGGGGTGCATCTGGATCCCCGCACCGTCATCCTGCCGAATGCCGAGCCCCTGCGGGGCCAGGCCCTCACTGCATTCCGGGCGTCCGCCGAGCCGCTGCTCCAGCGGCTTGAGGGTCGTACCAGCATGCTGGCCGCAAACCGGGCTCAGTAGCTCC
The DNA here is from genome assembly GCA_945872065.1 of Arsukibacterium tuosuense. GTDB lineage: Bacteria > Pseudomonadota > Gammaproteobacteria > Steroidobacterales > SHZI01. Next base: position 12,026 of record CAMBYH010000044.1, on the reverse strand, counting down.
ACTGCCGGGGAGTTGAGCCGGGCCCTCGGCCCGGCTGCTGCGCCGTCCCAAGTGTGACGGCCGTAGCACGCGGCATTCCGGAGGCTGCTATAGTTTTTTCCGGCTCCTCGGGTTCCTGGCCTTGGATACACCCAACTTCAAACTCCCTGATTACTTCATCAATCGGGAACTCAGCGCGCTGGAGTTCAACCGCCGCGTCCTTCACCAGGCCAAGGATGCGTCAATTCCCCTGCTGGAGCGGCTGAAGTTCCTGTGCATCGTTTCCACGAACCTCGATGAGTTTTTCGAGATTCGGGTCAGCGGCCTGCGGCAGCGTCAGGAACTGAGTCTGCCGCCCCAGGGGCCAGATCAACTCACCACCGGCCAGGTCCTCAGCGAGATCAGCCAGCGTACCCACGCGCTCGTCGACGAGCAGTATCGACTGCTGAACGAAGAGTTGATCCCGGCACTGGAGAATGAGGGCATTCGCTTCGTCCGACGGACACGCTGGCGACCGGCACACCGGGACTGGCTGCGGGACTACTTCCACCGGGAGATCGAACCGGTACTGAGCCCGACCTCGCTGGATCCTGCCAGACCGTTTCCGAAGATCCTGAACAAGAGCCTCAACTTCATAGTGGGCCTGAAGGGGATGCACGCTTTTGGTCGTCCCGTGCAGCGGGCGATCGTCCAGGCGCCGCGCTTGCTGCCGCGACTGATCAGGCTTGACCCGTCGCTGCCAGACACCGGTCCCAACGACTTCGTCTTTCTCTCCTCGGTCATTCACGCCTTCGTGGACGAACTGTTCACAGGCATGGAGATTCAGGGATGTCACCAGTTCCGGGTGACTCGCAACAGCGACCTGTATGTCGAGACGGAGGAAGTTGACGACCTGATGAGGGCTGTAGAGGGCGGGCTGATTGCGGCCCGCTACGGCGAGGCGGTGCGGCTGGAGATTGCTCATGATTGCCCCGCCGAGCACATGGACTACCTGCTCGAGATGTTTGGCCTCGACCGCGATGGCCTGTATCTGGTCGACGGCCCCGTCAACCTGAATCGTTTAATGGCCGTCTACCAGCTGGCAGGCCGCGAGGATCTCCGGGATGCCCCCTTTACCCCGGGGCAGCAGAAAGCCGTAACGACCGCAGAGAACCTTTTTGCCGCGATCGCCGAGCGCGACATCCTCCTGCACCATCCCTTTGAGTCGTTCAGCCCGGTTATCGATTTTGTCGATCGGGCCGCCCAGGACCCGGACGTACTGGCCCTGAAAATGACCTTGTACCGCACTGGTCCCGACTCACCGATCGTGGATGCGCTCGTCAGTGCAGCCCAGGCGGGCAAGGAAGTGACGGTAAGCATCGAGCTACGCGCCCGCTTTGACGAGGCAGCCAACATCAAGTTGGCGAACCGGCTGCAGGAAGCCGGGGCCCATATCGTCTACGGCGTGGTGGCCTTCAAGACCCACTGCAAACTCGCGCTGGTGGTGCGCAGGGAGGGTGGGCGCCTGCGCCGGTATGTGCACCTTGGCACGGGCAACTACCACACGGGCACCGCCAGGCTCTATACGGACTACAGCCTGCTCTCTGCAGATGAGGCGCTTGCCGAGGACGTACATCATGTGTTCCTCCAGCTAACGAGCCTGATGCAGACACCGCCGCTGCGGCGTCTGTACCAGGCGCCTTTCAATCTTCACCAGCGGATCCTTGAACATATCGACCAGGAGATCCAGAACGTCGCTGCCGGGGGAACCGGTCATATCATTGCCAAACTAAATGCCCTGGTGGAGCCCGAAGTGATCCAGGCGCTCTACCGGGCGTCCTGTGCAGGCGTGATGGTTGATCTCATCGTGCGAGGGATCTGTTGTCTGCGGCCAGGAATCCCTGGCGTGTCCGACAACATCCGCGTTCGTTCCATTGTTGGCCGCTTTCTGGAACATTCCCGGGTTTATTACTTTCACGCCAACGGCGACGAGAACATCTTCTGCTCCAGTGCCGACTGGATGGATCGCAACTTCTTCCGCAGGGTGGAAGTGTGCTTTCCGGTTCTCAGCGAGAACCTCAAGGCACGGGTCATCTCGGATCTGGACCTTTGCCTGTCGGATAACTGCCAGGCCTGGGATTTGCGGGCCGACGGTGGCTACCGCCTCGTTCGGCCGGGACCCGGGGAGGAGAGGCGGTCTGTTCAGGGTCAGCTACTGCGGCAGCTGTCTGAATCCAGACTTCTCTAGACGTCCCTACGGCGCCGTCCGGCGCTGGATAATCAGCTTGTAGTCCGCTTCTTCGAGAAAATCCCGTTCGCGCTCCAGATCGGCCAGCGTCAGTGGATTGCTGAGCAACCACGCGGCTGACACCTGCAGGCGCAGTGTCCGGCCCTGAACGCGAAGTTTGAGCTCAGGTGTGGCGCCCCCCGTGCGACTCCGGTGCACCAGGACGGCGAGCCGCAGCAGTATCGCGAGCCGCAGTGCTGGCCGTTGCCACGGCGCCGGCAGAGTCGCGAAAGCGGCCCGCTCGACCTTGCGCCGATGGGCCAGGACGAGCCGGGCAAGCACCTGCTGCTCCTCCCGCGGAAACCCGGGCATGTCTGCATTCTCGAGAACGTAAGCGCCGTGCCGATGATAGTGGGCGTGGGCAATATCCAGTCCAAGCTCGTGCAGGCGGGCCGCCCAGGCCAGTAGCAACTGCTGGTCATCTGCCAGCTCCCAGCTTTCCCGGGCCTGGGCGCACAGGTTCAACGCTGTAGCTTCCACCCGCTCGGCCTGCGCCCGGTCTACCTGGTAGCGCGCCACCATGGCCCGGACCGTCCGCACACGGGCGTCTTCGTCCGTCAGCCGCCCGACCATGTCGTAGAGAATCCCCTCCCGCAGCGCGCCATCAGCGATGGTCATGCGGTCCAGGGCCAGCGCTCTCATGACCTCAACGAGTATTGCAACGCCACCTGCAAAGACGTCGGCACGATCATTGGACAGCTCCGGAAGACTCAGGTCAGAGACGCGGCCGGCTGAGACCATCTCTGAGATCAGATACTCAAGACCGTCTACCGTTATCCCCTGGGGCGCCCGGTTCAGCGCCGTAAGCACCGCGTGGGCTGCCCGAATGCTGCCCGAGGTCCCTGCCACCTGGGCCGGCTCCACCTTGCGGAACTGGGACCTGACGGGCTCCAGCTCAAGACGGACCTGTAACCGGGCCTTCGCGAAGTTCTTTGCCGAGAGCTGGCCGCCCGGAAAGCAGCCCTCGCTAAGGGAAACACAGCCCATGGCGAGGCTCTCCATCGCCGTTGGCTCCAGGCCCCTGCCCGCGATGATCTCGGTACTGCCGCCACCGATGTCGACCACGAGTTGCGGTCCATCGACGCGGGGGAGGTTATGGCTTGCGCCCAGGTAGACCAGCCGGGCCTCTTCAATACCCGAGATGATTTCCACAGGGTGACCAAGTGCCTTGGCAGCACGCTGGAGAAAGCGCCCGGTGGACTTGGCCCGCCGCAGGGTGTTGGTGGCAACCACCCGCACCCGACCAGCCTGCATGTCACGGAGGCGCTCACCAAATTGTCGCAGAGTGATCAGTGCCCGGGCCTGGCTTGCGTCAGTCAGCCGGTCGCGCTTGTCGAGCCCGGAGGCCAGACGCACCATCTCGCGCAGACGGTCGATGACAGTCAGCTGACCGTGGGCAAACCGGGCCACCACCATATGAAAGCTGTTGGAGCCGAGATCGACGGCCGCCAGGACGTCTTGCTCCGGCTGCGGAGCCCGCCGGCGAGCCTTAACCACCGGACTCGCCGTTAGCGTCGCGATCCGGCAGTGGCGGCATCCCGTCGGGAAACAGGATAGGCCCCAGCTGCCGCAGGGCCTGACGATATACCTCGCGCTTAAAGAAGATCACTTCCCGCAGGGGCTGCCAGTAGTCAACCCAGCGCCACCGGTCAAACTCCGGAGTAGTCGTCGTGTCCAGGCGGAGACTGCTGTCCTCCGCCAGCAGGCGGAGCAGGAACCATCGCTGCTTCTGGCCGATACACAGCGGCCGCATACGGCGCCGCAGGTACTTTTCGGGCAGGTTATAGCGGAGCCAGTCCGCAGTACTGCCAAGGACCGCGACGTCGTGGGGGTGGAGGCCGACCTCCTCCCGCAGTTCGCGGTACATGGCCTGCTCTGGCGACTCATTGTGCTGGATTCCGCCCTGGGGAAACTGCCAGGAGTCCTGGCCAACCCGACCGCCGACGAGGACCAGTCCACGCGCATCACACACGATGATACCGACGTTCGCACGGAAACCTTCTGCATCAATCTGATCCACGCTGTACCTCTGGCTGCCGCGGAATTCTTCCACATCGGCCGCGGCCATGTCACTGCCCGGGCTCACCCGTTACACTCTGAGCTCCAGCGAACCCGGCTGGCTGGATCAAGATCAGATCATGTACCTCGCGCCCCGTCGACTACTGGTCACCCTCACGGCCTTCAGCGTTGCGGCGCTGCTCCTGGCGGTAACCACGGGTAGTGGCCCGGCAGGGCCAGGCACACTCCCCGACCTCTTCGCAGGCAATGCGGTGCCGGTGGAAGCGGAGATTCTGCTGGAGCTCCGGCTACCCCGCGCGCTCGCCGCCTTCGGCACCGGCGCGGCGCTGGCCCTCGCCGGTGCCCTCATGCAGGTTCTGTTGCGCAACCCGCTGGCAGACCCCTACGTGCTCGGCACCTCGGGCGGGGCAGCCGTGGCAGCGCTTGGCGCGATGCTGCTCGGCTACGGCGGCCTGACGGTAAACATTTCTGCCTTTGGTGGCGCCTTGCTGAGCACGATGCTCGTGTTCGCGCTCGCGCGGGCGGGCGGTGCCTGGTCGGACGGCCGCGGGTACGACGGAGGCGGGGCCGCCAGTCGCCTGTTGCTTACGGGTATCGTCGTTGCCTCAGGCTGGAGTGCAGCCGTTAGCCTGTTGCTGGCGATCAGTCCGGAAACGAGCCTGCGCGGCCTGCTCTTCTGGCTGATGGGCGACTTTTCCTTCGTCGACCGCCCCGGTGCGATCCTGGCAGTCGCTGCCATCGGCACGGTTGGCGGCCTGTTCATCGCACGCACGCTGAATGTGCTCGGCACCGGGGACTGGCAGGCCGCCCTGCTGGGTGTCGAGGTTGGGCGCGTGCGCGGCGCAATTTATGCGCTGGCTGCCCTGCTCACGTCCCTGGCTGTGACCACCGCCGGGGTGGTCGGATTCGTCGGCCTGATCGTGCCCCATTTCGTGCGGCTCGCAGGGGGCAGCGATCATCGGGTGGTGATTCCTGGCTCCGCCCTGGCAGGGGGTACGCTGCTGGTGCTGGCGGATACGCTGGCCCGGACACTGATGGCCCCGCGGCAGCTGCCAGTGGGCGCCATTACTGCAGCCGTCGGGGTACCCGCCTTTCTCTTCCTGCTACGCCGGAGCCTGCGCACCGGCAAGTAGTCCGGTGCCTAGCGCCGGCTTGCCAGGTAGGTTCGGCCCTGCTCCATCAACTGCACGAAGCCCGCTTCGTCGCCCGTCCGGACCACCGTGGCGATCCGGGCGACGGCGCGCTGCAACTCCTCCAGCGCCGCCAGCCCAAAAGGGTTCTCCGCCTGGATTGCAAAGTAGAGATGGGGGTTTTCCTCCGCCACTCGACCCGCAATCTGCAGTTGCGCATCGAAGGTGGTGCTGGAGATATCGGCGAGCCTGGGGACCGTCTCGCCGCTCTCGGCCAGCGCTGTGAAAAACGCAATGTTCAGGGCATGGGACAAACCGAGCACATAGGCGATCAGCCGGTCGTGGTCCTCCAGGTCCATCCGAATCTGGGCGGCCATGGTCGAGGCGAACAGCTGGGCTGCCTCCGTGGTGGCTGCGGGGCAGCCGGCGTCAAGGAACACGACATGCCTGCCAGACAGCAGTTCCGTGTCAGGCCCGAACATGGGGTGGACTGAAGTGACATGCAGGCCAAGGCGACAGAGCTCCTGGAGCTGACTGACGAAGGGCGACTTCAGGGAACCGATATCGAAAATCAGCCCTGAGCGGCGCCGGGTCCCGAGCTCTTGCAGGACAGACCCCGTGAGGGGGATAGGCGTAGAGACCACCGTTACGGCGAAGTCATCCGGCGTCTCGCGCCAGTCGGCGACATGGCGGAACCCGGGGAGGGGACCGGCAGGGTCGGCCACCAGTACGTTGAAGCCCTGGGAGTGAAGAAACTCAGTGAACCAGCGGCCCATCTTCCCGCTGCCACCAATGACCAGCGCCGGCTTGCCAGATCCCTGGCCTTCGGCGCGGACCCGGGCCTGCTCCTGATTCGCGAGGGACGAACGGATCAGGAGGCTCAGCAGTGCCTCCGCCAGTCCGGGGGGAACGCCCAGCCCCGCTGCCAGGGCCCGGGCCTTGTCCAGCACCTGCTTTTCCCTGGCGAAATCACGGGTTGGCCGACCAGTAGCCCTCTTCAGGGCACCGATATCCCCCGACAGTCGCTGGCGCTCGGCAACGAGTTCCAGAATCTGCCGATCGATCGCGGACAGTTGATTGCGGAGTTGTTCCAGATCCATGGCGCCGGCGAGAGTACCCGGTCTGGGGGCCCCTTAACAGGTAAAGGCCGTCGGGGTGGCCGATAGACCGTTGGATTTCTTTACACCGTGCCGTCGGGCGTGAGCCTGAATTCTTAACCGTTAAGGGCGGATTAAGGCCCGGCCGGCCGCAACAGGGTACCCGGCAATGGCTCGGCCCGGCGCAGAGCTTGCGGCCTGTCACACTTTGGTGAAGAAATGACCAAAAGACGAGCACCGATGGGGAGTCGGAATTTCTTACGATCGGCCATCAGCATATCCCAAGACAGGCCATCAAGTTTCGCCAAACCCCTGTACGGAAAGAGCTTTCTTCCCACTGGCATGGGACTTGCTTATCGTTACCCGAGCACAAAAAAGGTCTCTGTGCCGAGCGCCGGAAAAGCACGACATCTGTAACCAGACATCGGAGCCAGAAGAAGCCCACAACAAGAACAAGAAACCAAGAATTAGAAATAGAAGCGGCACAAAAAACAACAACAACAAAACCACCACAGACTGACGCACGCGCCGAGACCGTATTCGCGACAACAACAAAAACCCGTATCAACCCCGCCACTGGCGGGGTTTTTTTTGCCCCGGAATCGCCCCAGAGAGGCACCGGGTTTGCAATCTGGCAATCTGGCGGCCAAATTGGCGGCTTGCAAACCCGGTACCTCTCCCCTTCATGTTGACCTGCTCTGGAGTCTCCGTGAGCGTTGCCGGCCGGGCGCTGGTGCGGGACCTCACCTTCAACCTGAGCGCCGGGGACGTGGTCTGCCTCCTCGGCCCGAATGGCGTCGGCAAGACCCTGACCCTCCACACGCTGGCGGGCCTGCGGCCCGCAGGTAAGGGCTTCATCAGCCTGGGCAAGGACGCCATGAACCGGTTGCGGCGCCGGGAGATTGCCCAGCGCCTCGGCCTGCTCCTGCAGGATGATGCAGAAACCTTTCCCGCCACAGTGCTGGAAACCGCCCTGTTGGGCAGGCATCCGCACCAGGCAGGCAGCACAACCGACTCTCCGGACGATCTGGCGCGAGCCCTGACGGCGTTGCTGGCCATGGGACTTGGCGACTACGGCGACCGCCTGGTATCGACACTCTCGGGCGGTGAACGGCGGAGGCTCGCCCTCGCCCGCCTTCTAACCCAGGATCCAGCCGTCTTGTTGCTGGACGAACCCGTCAACCACCTGGATCCCCGCCACCAGCTCGCCGTGCTGGAGCGGTTTTGCTCGCTGGCTGCCGCAGGCCGGGGCGTGATCATGACGCTGCACGATCCCTGGCTGGCATTGCGGTTTGCCAGCCACGCCCTGCTGCTGTTCACGGATGGTACCTGGCTACTGGATACCGCCCGCGCCGCACTCACTCCGACGAATCTGGAGCGCCTCTTCGACACGCCCTATGACGAGTACACCGGTCCCCGGGGATCTCCTGCCCTGCTGCCGGCTTAGCGGCGATCCTCCCAGAGGGATTGACAGGCGCAGAACAGCGCGGCTAACGTTTAGACTGTTCCTGCCGGTGCCTGACGGTCAGCCAGACCGAAGGGTTTAACGGGAAGTGCGGTGCGTCGGCCTCTCCTCGAACAAGGGCCGACAACGCCGCCGCTGCCCCCGCAACGGTAAGCGCAGGATCAGGGCCATCACACGAGCCACTGGGCACAAGCGCCTGGGAAGGCGATGGCTCCGGATGCGGTCATTCCCTTTCTCAGGGGAAAGGGCTGCCTCCCCCGCGCGAGCCCGTATACCGGCCGGCAGGTGTCATCGGATCGTCAGGTCTCGGAGGGAGACCGCGTGACGGCACGAGCCCTGTCGGCTGCGTGTTGCTCCTGCGTCGGCTTGCGGCCGGCGCGGGCGTCACTTCTTCCTCCGTTGCCGGCGATTCTCACGCTCGGGTGTGAGCGTGTCATGGGGAGAATCGTGTGCGTATTTCCATCTGCTTTGCCGTGTTTATTGCCACCGCCATCTCTGCCACCAGTGTCAGCGCAGAGGAGATCCGGGACACCCTCGTTGTCACCGCCTCACGCATCCCCGTTCCGCTCAGCGCATCCGGCAGCTCGGTGACCGTCATCGACCGGGAGCAGATCGACGCCCGGCAATCGGTCTTTGCGGTGGATCTGCTGCAGGATGTGCCCGGCGTTGCAGTCAGCCGCTCGGGGAGCATCGGTGCCCAGACCCAGGTGCGCATCCGCGGTGCGGAAGCCAATCAGGTACTGGTTCTGATCGACGGCATCGAGGCCAATGACCCTGCAGGCAATGACGAATTTGCCTTTCAGGACCTGACCACCTGGGACGTGGAGCGCATCGAGGTGGTCCGCGGACCCCAGAGCGCACTGTGGGGGAGTGACGCGCTGGCCGGCGTGATCAACATCATCACGCGCCAGCCGACGGACGAATTCTCGGCAGCAGGATTTGCGGAGGGTGGCTCTTTCGACACCTACAGCATCGGCGGGCGGGTTTCCGGCGAGGTCCTGGGCGCCCGCACAGGGCTCTCGCTTTCGAGAGTCAACTCCAACGGCTCTAACAGCTCGCGCTCGGGGGACGAGGACGATGGCTACCAGAACACGACAGGATCGCTGACGCTGGCAGGCAGCCCGGCAGACAACCTGGGACTGGACTTCGTCGGTCGCTACACCAGCACGAGCAAGGATTTTGACGCCAGCGACTTCCTTACGAGCCTGCCCGCCGATTCCACCGATACCACCGACGTGGACCTCGGCTACTTCGGCACGGGCGGTACGCTGAAGCTGATGGATGAGCGCTGGACGCAGTCGCTCCGGGCCGCCTGGACCACCACCGACACGGAAAATGCCAACGCTTTCGGTGACAACGGCTCCACCGGCGCCGACAAGTACGGGATCTACTACCAGACGTCCTGGCAGTACACACCCCGGATCGCCGACTCCCCCGGCGACTCTGTGACACTCGCCCTTCTCCACGAGAAACAGGACTTCACCCAGCGGGGCGACGTTCTGGCCTTCCCGGGACCTGCTCCAGGCGATCCACCCCAGGTCTTCGACCCCAATCAGGATCAGGATCAGCGGACTTCGGCAGCCGTGCTTGAGGGCATCTACAGCCCGCTGCCGCGATCCTCTGTCTCCCTGAGTGCCCGGTACGACGATAACAGCGACTACGATAGCGTCGCTACCTATCGAGCCACGACTGCATGGACCACAGAAAGCACCCGGACGCGCCTGCACGCCAGTTACGGTACGGGCCAGAAGGCACCCACTTTTGTCGAACGGTTCGGCTTCTTCCCGGATACGTTTACCGGCAATCCCGACCTGGAGCCCGAAACCTCCAAGGGCTGGGAGACGGGTCTTGAGCAGCCCCTGTTCGAGGGCCGGGCCAGTCTAGGCGCAACGTACTTTCACGAAGATCTGAAGAACGAGATCAACGGCTTTGTCTTCGATCCGGGGACGAACGGGTTTACCGCAGACAATCTGCAGGGCGAAAGCAAGCGGCGGGGCGTGGAGGTCACTGCTCTCGCGCGGCTGACCGGCGGGTTGCGGCTTTCCGGCTCCTATACCTACCTGGACGCCACGGAGCCCGAGTCACTGACCGGTGACGACAAGGCCGAAGTCCGCCGGCCCCGGCATGTCGCCTCGGTGAATGGTGACTGGCGATTTTTCGACAACCGGGCCGACGTCAATCTGAACCTGTCCTACGTGGGTGACCGGACCGACGTGTTTTTCGGGCCACCGACCTTTGACCGGGCAACTGTCAACCTAGACTCCTACTACCTAGCCAGTGTGGCCGTCAGCTACCGGGCCACGGAGCAGGTTCGGGTCTACGCCCGGGTGGAGAATCTGCTGGACCAGAACTACGAGGACGTCTACGGCTACAACACGCCGGGGCTGGGTGCCTACGCCGGCCTCGGTTGGAGCTTCTGAGCGATGCGCCGGCGCTGACCCGCCCTGCATCCGGAACGCCCTGAGCTGGCGAATATCGGCCACCACGCACTCCACCCCGGCGCGGTTAAACTCGGCAAGCAGCGCAGGCAGGACAACTATTCATGGGCAACCGGCTGACGAAGATCTACACGCGAACCGGCGACGACGGCACCACCGGGCTCGGCTCCGGTGAGCGCGTGGCGAAGGACTGCCCCCGGGTGGAAGCCTACGGCACGGTGGATGAGCTCAATGCCTGCGTCGGTCTCGTCCTGGCGACTCCAGGCCTGCCCCTCCTCATCAGCGCCAGCCTGACCGAGATCCAGCACCGGCTTTTCGATCTGGGCGGGGAGCTTGCCGTCCCCGGCCGGGACGTCATCCTGCCCACCGACAGTTCTGACCTGGAGCGATTGCTGGACGAACTCAACGACGCTCTCCCGCCGCTGAAGGACTTCGTACTTCCCGGCGGCACGCCCGGCGCAGCCTCTTGTCACCTGGCCCGCACCGTCTGCCGGCGGGCCGAGCGCCGGGTGATCACGCTACAACGCTCCGAGCCGGTCAACGCGGAAGCAGTGCGTTACCTGAACCGCCTGTCCGACCTGCTGTTCGTGATGTCGCGGGTCTTGTGCCGTGTCGACCACGGCACGGAAGTCATCTGGAAGCCCCGTCCAAAGCTGTAGGAGCGCCTTTAGGCGCGATCGATTTACGGAATCGCGCCTAAAGGCACTCCTACACGCCGTCGTTAAGCAGGGCGCAGAGCTGCGTGATGCCCGCCAGCAGGCGCGGTCCGGGGACACTCATCAGATCAGGATCCATGAGAAAGAGTCGCTCGCGGGCGACGGCTGGTAACGTTTGCCAGGGTCGCCAGCGATCCAGTGGCGTCCCTGCTGCAGGGCTACCGGGTCCCCGGGTGTAGTCGTTCGCCACAATGGCCTCGGGAGCCCGACTGACCACCGACTCTGCGCTCACCACGGGGGTCAGGGCCGGAACCTCCGCGTAGATGTTCCGACCGCCGCAAACTTCAATGGCCTGGCCGATGAAATGCTCCCGGTTCACTGTCAGCAGCGGTTGCGGTGCAATCTGGTAGAACACGCGGCCTGGCCCGGCGTCTGCGTAGCGCGCCTGCAACGCCGCGAGCCCGTCCCGAAACTCCCTGGCTGCCTGACTCGCCTGCGCCTCGGTCCCAGCCAGGCGGCCGATGACCTCAAGCTGGTCGCCGATGTCGCCAAGCCGTCGGGGTTCAAGTTCAACGACCCGGTAGCCCAGACGGCGCAGACGGTCGAGGGCCGCCGGAGAGTTGCCGCTGGGCCAGCCCAGGATCAGATCCGGGGCGAGTCCAGCGAGCGCTTCCAGATCCAGACGGAAGGCATCCCCCACGCGGGGCAAGGCCCGGGCCGCTACCGGGTAGTCGCTGAACTCAACCACCCCAACCAGCTTCGGTCCGGCCCCGGCGGCAAAGGCCAGCTCGGTCAGGTGGGGTGACAGGGCGACGAGGCGCTGGGCCGGCTGGTCAGTGGCGACGGGCGGCGGTGGCTTCTGGCCGCAGGCAGCGAGCAGCGCCAGCACGGCGACCAGGAGGATCGCGCCGGTCGGCGCTCCTGCCGCGGAGCGACTCGGATCAGGTGAGCCAGTCATAGAGGGTCAGGACGGCAA
>CAMBYH010000043.1 GCA_945872065.1 Arsukibacterium tuosuense | reverse complement strand
CCGGTGATCCGTCGGTGTCGCTGGACCTTCTGGTGCGGTCGCTGCTGGCGCTGGGGACTTCGAACCGGGAGCTGGCCCGGATAATCACCGCGCGCTGAGCTCTAATCCCGCCCGGGCCTATTGACGGCCGACAAGCCGGGCGTGCCATGCTCACGGACCTGGAGAAGATCGCGAAGAAGTCGCCGCAGCGGAGGGCCATCATCAACCAGAAGTTCGACGCCGTCATGCGGCGATCTGGGAAATGGTGGATCGGCTGGGTCGAGAAGGTCCCGGGCGTAAACTGCCAGGAGAAGACCCGATCAGCCCTGCTGAAGTCCCTCCGGGTCGCGCTCGCCAAGGCCCTGGATTTCTATCTGGCCGAAGTTCGACGGCCGGGGGATGAGGACTACCGCGAGGCGGGCCTGGCAATCTTGCGCAGCGAGCGTTGGTCGTTTGAGGCATGTGATGAGCAAGCCGACCATCCCTCGCGAATTCCACCAGGACCTCTGGGACCGGATCGCCGTGAACGCGGACGAGTTGCCGGTTCCCGAGGAACACCTGCGGATCATCGAGGAACGGCTGCGGGAATCGCCCACCAGTCCCGAGGGTAGTCTGTCCTGGGACGAGGTGAAGGCCCGGTTTCGGGACCGTAGCAAGGCCCGCAAGCGCTGAGAACGATCCGGGTCGACCTGGGTGCGGATGTCACACCCGGCGCATCAACCCACCGTACTTCCTATTCAATAACAGCCACTTATAAAACGACACTATATTTACAGTGTCGAGAAGAACTGAGCCGTAGGTTTCGAAGAGGGACTCCGGGGATCCGGCGGTTTCGCTGGTCATCTCGCGGACCACAAAAGCCTACCCCGTAAACCGCCTCACCAGTACCTTGTCCTGGGGCACCTGCCTCTCAAACTCCCGGGCATCCGCAAACGCGACGGCAAAGGCGGGGCGCTGGGCCAGGCGGCCCATGTAAGCCTTGAACACGTCATCCCGGCACATGCCGTAGCCCCGGGCCCAGATGACCGAGTGCCCGACGATGCAGTCGGCGGCGGTGAATGCGTCCCCACAAATAAACGGCGTCCGGGCGAGGCGCTCCGCCACCTGGGGCTCGGCTTCCTGCTCGAACTTCCGCCGGTACCGGGCGATGGTCCGGTCGTCCCGCTGGTCGGCAGGGAGCACGTGCTCGTGGATGCGGACCTGCCAGAGCATCATGTCCATCCAGGTGGCCCCGAAGTGGAGCATCTGCAGGTAGTCGGCGCGTTCCGGGGAGAGGCCTAAGGGCGGGGCCAGCCCGGCGGCGGGGTAAGCGTCGGCCAGGAAGGCCACGATGGCGGCGCTTTCGATCACGCGCTGGACCGTGCCGTTATTCCAGGTGATCTCCAGCACCGGGACGGCGTGGTTGGGATTGAGGCGCAGGAAGTCGTCGCTGTACTGTGGGCGCCATCGTAGAGCGCCACGCGCTCGACTTCGAAGTTGCTACCCACGACTTCGTGAAGCATCCACCTGGCGCGGGCGCTGCGGGAGGCGGGGTAGTGGTGGAGTTTGAGGTGGTGGATGGTCATGCCCGACTCTCAAATGTTTCCTCACGGACTAGTGACGGTGACCGCTCTGATGCGGGTTCGATGATTGTTCATAAGGTATGTAACGAAATCTCCGAGTACTGGACTCGTCTTTTGACCACCTTTGGTTACTACCCTGCATTCCAGCGTGCTGCTGGCAGCCTCCCAGCGAAGATTCACAGCCCCTCGCTTCTTGTCAGTGCTGTGAATCTTGGTCCACCCCGGGTTCCGCGTTTTTCTCTCCGTCTCCGATATGACGAGCGGCTCCAGACGACTAGTTGAGAGAGTCTTCACAATTGCGTCGCGAAGAGATCTGCCCTTTGTGCAATGAACAATTACAACAATCTGCATACTGGCCCCCGAAACGTGGCGAAGTGATACGCGACTTCATATTTTTGGGTCGCGGGTGAACCCGCTCCTACGGGGCCACCACATCAAACGTCGCGTCGACGCGGCTTTCAAAGCTGATCTCCCCCGGCACATAGTTCGACGCCTTGCCGGCAGCGCCGTCCGACGCCATCGCCGAGACCCGCAGCATCTCCTGCATGGGCATCGGCGGCGGACTCGCGCCACCCGCAATCACGGTCCGGACAGAACCGAGCTTCACGCCGAGGCTGCTGGCAATCCTCTCCGCATTCGCCTTCGCGTCCTCGGTGGCCGCAGCCAGCGCGTCCCGGTTCAGCTGCTTCTTCTTGCTGCTGTCCAGGGCGGGGGGCGACACCTCGTTCACGCCGGCGTCGATCGCGCCCTCGATCACATTCCCCAGCTTGTCCAGGTCGTTGATCTCCACCTGCAGCTGGCGCTGGACGAAGTAGCCGGTGAACACCTGCTTGTTCTCCTTTTCGTCCCAGCGGTACTCCGGCTGAATGGTCAGGCCGGAGGTGCGGATCTTGTTCTCGGGGATGCCCAGCTTCTTGCACAGGGCGAGGAAGTTCTTGGAGACCCGGACCGTCTCGTCCCGGGCCACCTGCATGCTCACGTCCCGCCGCTGCACGGCGAGGGCCAGGCGGGCGATGTCCGGAGTGGCGTCGATGGTGCCCGTGCCGGAGACGGAAATGGTGCGGGGCATCTGCATGGGCGCCATCCCGGGCATTTGCGCGCTTACGGCGCCCGAGGCCAGCAGAAGGCACGCTGCGAAGCAGTTGAAACGGGTTCTCATGGGGGGCTTCCTGGGGTTGCCGAGGGGCGGGAACGGGTTGACTGGTCTGGAATTTCAGACGTCGTCTGACTACCATAGCGGCCCGCAGGTTGCCCTTCAAGAACGCCCCCTTTTTTCACGGCACATTGGATTTATGCAGAAGACACGCTTGGCAGTCCTCTTAAGCCTGACCCTCGCGGGCAGTTCCCTGGTCGGTTCTCTGGCCTGGGCCCAGGAGCCCGCCGCGGCGCCGGTCCCCAAGGGCGACGCTGCCCGGGGCGCCGTGTTGTCCGACACCTGCATGGGCTGCCACGGCATTGCCAGCTACCGGAACGCCTACCCCTCCTTCCGGGTGCCCAAGCTCGGCGGCCAGCATCCGGAATACATCGTGATTGCCCTCCAGGGCTACAAGAACCTCACCCGGCCCCACAAGACCATGCACGCTCAGGCGATCTCGCTCTCCGATCAGGACATGCTGGATATCGCCACCTTCTTTGCCAGCGAAGGCGACCTGCAGAAGGCCGCGAGCCTGAAGGGCACGCCCCCGGAAAAGGCCGGCACCTGCGTCGCCTGCCACGGTGAGGGGGGCATCAGTGTGGCCGCCAACTGGCCGTCCCTGGCCGGTCAGCACAAGGACTACCTCGAGCACGCGCTCAATGAGTACAAGGGCGGGCTCCGCAAGGATCCGATCATGGGCAGCCAGGCCATCAACCTGAAGCCCGAAGAGATGCGGGAACTGGCCGCCTATTTCTCCTCCCAGTCCGGTCTGTTCTCCGTGCATTACGCCATCGGCGGGCGCGCGACGGCTGCCGCTGGAAAGTAAGTCATCAGCGCGTAGAGCTCTTAAAAACAAAGAGTTAGCTTACTGTCAATTCGAAGCTGACAACTAACTGCCAAGTACTGTCAACTGCCAAACACCTGCCCATAACCTGAAAGCAGCGCCATGGAAAGTTTCAGAGCGCTGCGCGTTCACCAAATCGATGGGCGCATCGTCGCCCGGCTCGACCAGCTGACCCTCGACGACCTGTCCCCGGGCAACGTCGTCATCCGGGGCGAGTACTCCAGCATCAACTACAAGGACGCCCTGGCCACCACCGGCAAGGGCCGGATCCTGCGCCGCTTCCCCCTGGTGGCTGGCGTGGACATCGCGGGGACGGTGGTCAGTTCGGCGGACGCCCGCTTCAAGCCCGGCGATGTGGTCGCCGTCCACGGCTGCGGGCAGAGCGAAACCCACGACGGCGGCTTTGCCGAGTACGCCCGGGTGCCGGGGGACTGGGTGAACAAGCTGCCCGCCGGAATCGACACCCGCACCGCCATGGGCCTGGGTACCGCCGGCTTCACCGCGGCCCTCGCCATCCACCGGATGGAGCAGAACGGCCAGACCCCGGAGCTGGGCCCGATTGCCGTCACCGGCGCGACGGGTGGCGTGGGCAGCGTGGCGATTGCGCTGCTGGCGGGGCTGGGTTTCAAAGTCACCGCAGTGACCAGCAAGGCCACCGCCGACGATTACCTGAAGGGCCTTGGCGCCAGCGAGATCTTCCACCTCAAGGGCAAGGAACTAGGCACCAAGCCCCTGGAAAAGACCCTCTGGGGCGGGGCCGTGGACAACCTGGGGGGCGCGACGCTGGCCTGGCTCACCCGCACCGTCGTGCCCTACGGCAACATCGCCAGCATCGGCCTGGCCCAGGGCCCGGAGCTGAATACCACGGTGATGCCCTTCATCCTGCGGGGCGTTAGCCTGCTCGGGATCAACTCCGTGGAAGTACCGGGCGCCCTGCGGGCCGAAGTCTGGCGGCGCCTGGCCGGGGACCTGAAGCTGGCCAATCTGGACCGGATCGTGAGCCAGGAAGTGCCCCTCGAAGGCATCCTGGACGTGGTCGGCGGCTGGGTGGACGGCACAATCGTCGGCCGCTGTCTGGTCCGGCTCCGGTAGGCTGATCGGCTACAGTGGAAGACCTACTGCGCCAGGGGTTGCCCGACCTCGGCCTTCGGTTGGACGAGAAACTGGTGAGCGACTGCGCCAGCTTTCTGCGGCTGCTGGCGCAGTGGAACGAGAACATCAACCTGACGGGGATCCGGGAGCCGGCCGCGATGGTGTCGCTGCACATCCTGGATTCGCTGACGGCCCGGCCCTTCCTGCAGGGTGAGCGCATCGTGGACGTGGGTTGCGGCGCCGGGCTGCCGGGCATCCCGCTGGCGCTGGTTGACCGGCTGGCGGAACCGGGCAGGCACTTCACGCTGGTGGATGGCACGCTGAAGAAGATCCGCTTCGTGCGTCAGGCCATCGAAGACCTGGGCCTGACCAACGCCGAAGCACTGCACACGAGAATCGAGGACCACCGCCCCGTGCATCTGTACGACACCGTCATCTGCCGCGCGCTCTCCTCGCTGCCGGAATTTGTCCGGTTCGCGGGGCACGCTGTGGCGCCCGGCGGCCAGCTGCTGGCCATGAAGGGCAAGCTGCCAGCGGAGGAGATCGCAGCCTTGCCCACCGGCTGGCGGGCCGCGGCGGTGACGCCCGTGCGGATTCCCGGGGTGGATGCGGAACGGCACATCGTGCAGCTCGTGCGCGCCGGACCTGCACGGCGATGAGCCGCATCATTGCCGTCACCAACCAGAAGGGCGGGGTGGGCAAGACCACCACGTCGGTCAATCTGGCCGCGTCGCTGGCCGCGCTGGAAAAGCGCGTGCTGCTGGTGGATCTGGATCCCCAGGGCAACGCGACCACCGGCTGCGGCATCGACAAGCAGTCCCTCGAAGCCACCACCTGTGAAGTGCTGCTGGGGGAGAGCCAGGCGCTGGAGACCATCGTCTCGGTGACGAACTCGGGCTTTGCGCTGCTGCCGGCAAATTCCGACCTGACGGCGGCGGAGATCCGGCTGCTGCAGGAGATCGGCCGGGAACTGCGGCTGCGCAAGGCGCTGGAGCCGGTCAAGGGGCTTTACGACTACATCCTTATTGACTGCCCGCCCACCATCAACATGCTCACGCTGAACGCGCTCACCGCGGCGGATGGGGTGCTGATTCCCATCCAGTGTGAGTACTACGCGCTGGAGGGACTGTCGTCCCTGCTGGAGACGGTGAAGCAGGTGCGCAACACGGTGAACCCGCTGCTCAACATCGAGGGGCTGCTGCGCACGATGTTCGATCCCCGCAACCGGCTGGCCATGGATGTGTCGGCGGAACTGGTGAAGCTCTTTAAAGAGAAGGTTTACGCCACCGTGATCCCGCGGAACGTGCGGCTGGCCGAGGCGCCGAGCTTCGGGCTGCCGGCCCTGCAGTTCGACCGGGGTTCCCGGGGCGCCCAGGCGTACCTGGACCTGGCGGCGGAGGTCGTCCGCGGGCCGCTGCCCGTCGACGACGGCACCGGCACTCAGCCTGGCGGCCAATAGGGCTAGAATGACGTCCTCCCCGGGCGGCGGCTGACAACCAGATGGTGGCGAAAAGAACCGGACTCGGTCGTGGCCTTGAGGCCCTGCTGGGGTCGTCCATGCCGGCCACTGTCCCTGTCCCCGGCGGCGTTGCCGGGCCAGCCACCGCTGCTTCCCGGCCGGCACCTGCCGAAGGGCTGCAGACCCTCCCCGTGGATCTGCTGGTCCGGGGCACTTACCAGCCCCGCCACGACATGCACCTGGAGTCCCTGGAGGACCTGGCCCAGTCCATCCGGGCCCAGGGCGTGATTCAGCCCATCATCGTCCGGCCGCTGCCGGAGCGGGATCCCAGCGGGGCGCCGAAATACGAGATCGTGGCCGGCGAGCGCCGCTGGCGGGCGGCCCAGATGGCCGGTTTGCAGTCGATTCCTGTGGTTGTCCGGGACATTCCGGACTCCGCCGCCATTGCCATGGCGCTGATCGAGAACATCCAGCGGGAAAACCTGAACCCGCTGGAAGAGGCGCTGGCCCTGCGCCGGCTGATCGACGAGTTCGGCCTGACCCACGAGGAGGCCGCCGAGGCCATCGGCCGGTCCCGGGTGGCCGTGTCGAATCTGCTCCGCCTTATGCAGCTGGGGGAGACGGCCCGGGAGTTGTTGCAGACCCGGGCCATCGAGATGGGCCATGCCCGTGCCCTGCTGGGCCTGACGGACCCCCTGATGCAGGCCGAGGTGGCCCGGCTGGTGTCCGCCAAGACCTTGTCCGTCCGGGAAACCGAACGCCTGGTAAAGCGGATGTTGGAGGGGCCGTCCAAGCCCGCTGCCGGGGCCTCCAACCGGTCCACCGACCCGGACGTGCGCCGCCTCGAGAACGAGCTGGCCGACAAGCTGGGTGCCCAGGTGGCGATCCAGCACGGCCGTGGCGGCAAGGGCAAGCTCGTCGTGGCCTACAACAGCATCGACGAACTCGAAGGCATCCTCACCCACATCACCTGAAAAGGTGAAAAGGTACCGGACCTTAGTTTTGTTAGTTGTTTGGACCAACAACTAACAAAACTAAGGTCCGGTACCTTTTCGCGTTTTCGCGTTGACCGGGTTCTTTGCGGCGCATAGAATGCGGCGGCTAAACGGCGCGGGGTGCCTGTCCTGTGGGACACGAAGCCATGATTGGCCTCCGTAGCCGGGCACTTCGCACGGTACTTCGGTGGCAGTTGCTGGTCACCGCCGCCCTTGCCGCAATCTCTGCTCTCGCCGCTGGTCGGCACGGCGCAGTGTCTGCAGCCCTGGGTGGCCTGGTCAGTTTCGTTGCAGGACTGGGCTTTGCTGCAGTGGCGTCTGCGTCCCGCAAGGACTCCGTCGGCCTGGCAATGCTCGCCGCGCTCCGGGCTGAAGCGGTGAAGATCGTACTGATCGTCGCGCTCCTCTGGGTCGTACTGTCGGTATACAAGAGTGTCGTGATTGTCGCCTTCATCGGCACCTTCACCGTCACCGTCATCGTGTTTGCGCTGGCATTGTTCGTGCGGGAAAAATAGGTAAGAGCTCAGACGACCATGGCCGCCGAAGAAGTCCTCACCCCAACGTCCTACATCAGCCACCACCTGATGTTCCTGGCACAACCTGTCGGCCAGGGCGGGTTCTGGACGATCCATGTGGATTCGCTGGTCATGTCCGTGCTGCTGGGCTTCGTCGGCATCGGCCTGATCTGGCTGGTGGGCCGCACCGCCACCGCCGGGGTACCCAACAAGCGCCAGGCCTTCGTCGAGCTCATCTTCGACTTCGTGGACGAGCAGGTGCGGGGCATTTTCCACGGCGACCCGAACAAGTTCGTGGCTCCCGCTGCCCTCACGGTCTTCCTCTGGGTGCTGCTGATGAACGCCACGGCGTTCCTCCCCATCGATATCACCACCAAAGCCATCCACGCCGTCGGCCCCGAGGAATTCCGGCTGACGCCTACCGCTGACATCAACACCACCTTCGCGCTGGCGTTGTCCGTCTGGCTGCTGATGATCTACTTCTCGATCAAGGTGAAGGGCCTCGGCGGCTGGATCCACGAACTGTTCTGCACGCCTTTCGGCAGCAACCCGCTGCTCTGGCTGTTCAACTTCCTGTTCAACCTGGTCGAGCTGGTCTCCAAGCCGCTCTCCCACGCCCTGCGGTTGTTCGGCAACCTCTACGCTGGCGAGATCATCTTCCTGCTGCTCTGGCTCTGGGCCGCCACGGGTCTGGTCGGCACCTTTGGCGGTGTCGTTCTGGGCCTCGGCTGGGCGATCTTCCATCTGCTGATCGTGCCGCTGCAGGCCTACATTTTCATGATGCTGACCATCGTCTACATCTCGATGGCCCACGAGTCCCATTGAGAATCCCGTTAAACCCAACCACCACGTACTTCCGCTGAAGAGCAAAGGACCCCACCATGGATAACATTCAGTACCTCGCGATGATCCAGGCCTACACCGGCATTGGCATCGGCCTCATGATCGGCCTCGGTGCCGCTGGCGCCTGCATCGGCGTGGGCATCATGTGCAGCCGCTTCCTGGAAGGCGCCGCCCGCCAGCCGGAACTGGCCCCGATGCTCCAGGCCAAGGTGTTCCTGCTTCTCGGCCTGATCGACGCGTCCTTCATCATCGGCGTCGGTCTTGCCATGCTCTTTGCCTTCGGTAATCCGCTCCTCGCCGTCGTCAGCGGCGGCTAAAGCAACCGGATCGCGGGGACCGAGATGAATATCAATCTCACGCTATTTGCCCAGGGCATCACGTTCTTTGCCTTCATCTGGTTTACGGTGAAGTTTGTGTGGCCGCCGATCCTGGCTGCCATCGAAGAACGCCGCACCACCATCGCCAACGGCCTTGCAGCCGCCGACAAGGGGGCCCGTTCGCTGGAAGAGGCGCAGGTCAAGATCACGGCCATCCTGGAGGACGCGCGCGGTCAGGCCCGCTCGATCCTCGACCAGGCCCAGACCCGCGCCAATGGCCTCGTCGACGAGGCCCGCACGGGCGCGACCCAGGAGCGCGAGCGCATCCTGCAGTCGGCCCAGGCCGAGATTGATCAGCAGATCAACCGCGCCCGCGACGAACTGCGCGGCCAGGTGGCCGCCATCACGGTGGCTGGTGCCGAGAAGATCCTGGCGCGGGAAATCGATCCCCGTGCCCACCAGGATCTGCTCGACAAGCTCGCTGCGCAGATCTAGGCAACACCGCAATGGCCGATCACGGCACCACCGCACGACCCTACGCCCAGGCAGTCTTCGAGATTGCCCGCGCGGACAGTCAGCTGGGCGACTGGTCACAGTTCCTCGGGCTTGCGGCAGAGATCGCCTCGTCACCGGACGCCCAGCGCTTCCTGCTGAAGCCGGGTAACGACGGCCAGGCCATCGCGGCGGCCATTGCCGACATCTGCTGCGAGAAGCTCCCGGCCCTCGCGCTGCTCAAGGATGGCTCGAAGTCGCCTGCCGCTGGCCTGCTGAAGGTGCTCGCCGAGAACCAGCGGCTCGGCGCGTTGCCCGATATCCTGGGGCGCTACGAGGTGCTCAAGGCTGAAGCAGAGCGCACGCTCGACGTGACCCTCACTTCCGCCTCCGCCGTCAACGACGAGCAGCAGAAGCGGATCATCGACTCGCTCAACAAGCGTTTTGGGCGGCAGGTCCGCCTTACCGTCCAGCTTGACCCGACGCTCATCGGCGGGGCCCGATTGCAGGTGGGCGACCGGGTCATCGACGGCTCTGTCCGCACTGGCCTAGACAAACTCGCAACGGCGCTTCGCGCTTAAGTACGTAATGGCGCGTTGCGCCAGGACCTAAGGAACTACATATGGCACTCAAGGCCTCTGAAATCAGCGAGCTGCTCAAGCAGCGCATCAAGAACTTCGAAAGCGCCGCCGAGGCGCGGGATGTAGGCACGGTGATTGCCGTGACCGACGGCATCTGCCGCGTCCACGGCTTGGCCGACGCCCAGTACGGCGAAATGCTCGAGTTCCCCGGGAACACCTTTGGCCTTGCCCTGAACCTGGAGAGCGACTCGGTTGGCGCCGTGGTGCTCGGTGACTACAAGCACATCTCGGAAGGCGACACGGTAAAGACCACCGGCCGCATCCTGGAGGTGCCCGTCGGTGAGGGCCTGCTCGGCCGCGTCGTCAACGCCCTCGGGGAACCCATCGACGGCAAGGGCCCGATTCAGGCTGCCGGCCGCTCGCCCATCGAGAAAGTGGCCCCGGGCGTCATCACCCGCCAGTCCGTCAACCAGCCCGTGCAGACCGGCCTGAAGGCCATCGACGCGATGGTCCCCGTCGGCCGCGGCCAGCGCGAGCTGATCATCGGCGACCGCCAGACCGGCAAGACCGCCGTGGCCATCGACGCGATCATCAACCAGAAGCACACCGGCATTAAGTGCATCTACGTGGCGATCGGGCAGAAGGCCTCTTCCATCGCCAACGTAGTGCGCAAGCTGGAGGAATTCGGCGCGATGGATCACACCATCGTGGTGGCTGCCTCGGCCGCTGACTCGCCCGCCATGTGGTACCTGGCCCCCTACGCCGGCTGCTCCATGGGCGAGTACTTCCGCGACAAGGGCGAAGACGCGCTGATCATCTATGACGATCTCACCAAGCAGGCCTGGGCCTACCGCCAGATCTCCCTGCTGCTGCGCCGTCCGCCGGGCCGCGAGGCCTATCCGGGCGACGTGTTTTACCTGCACTCCCGCCTGCTCGAGCGCGCGGCCCGCGTGAACGCCGACTACGTCGAAAAAATCACCGGTGGCAAGGTCAAGGGCAAGACGGGCTCCCTAACGGCCCTGCCGATCATCGAGACCCAGGCCGGCGACGTGTCTGCCTTCGTGCCCACCAACGTGATCTCGATCACCGACGGCCAGATCTACCTGGAAACGGACCTCTTCAACGCGGGTATCCGGCCCGCCATCAACGCCGGTCTGTCCGTGTCCCGCGTGGGTGGTTCCGCCCAGACGAAGATCATCAAGAAACTCGGTGGTGGTGTCCGTCTCGCGCTTGCCCAGTACCGGGAACTCGCGGCCTTCGCCCAGTTTGCTTCTGACCTGGACGAAGTGACCCGCCGGTCCCTGGACCGGGGCCAGCGCGTGACTGAACTCATGAAGCAGAAGCAGTACTCCCCCCTGTCCGTCGGCCTGATGGCCCTGTCGCTGTATGCGGTGAACGAAGGCTACATCGACGCCGTTCCCGCCAAGTCGGTGGTGGCCTACGAGACTGCCCTGCACGCCCACGCCAAGTCCAAGTTCGGCGCGATCGTCGACAAGATCAGCGAGAAG
Source organism: Arsukibacterium tuosuense (assembly GCA_945872065.1). GTDB lineage: Bacteria > Pseudomonadota > Gammaproteobacteria > Steroidobacterales > SHZI01. The sequence goes on along the minus strand of CAMBYH010000043.1, from coordinate 9,272 downwards.
GGCGACCTGAACGACGAGGTCTCCGGCCAGCTCAAGCAGATCTGCGAAGACTTCAAGAAGAACGGGACGTATTAGCAGTCATGGCTGGCGCCAAGGAAATCCGGACCAAGATCAAAAGCGTGAAGAGCACGCAGAAGATCACCAAGGCCATGGAAAAGGTGGCGGCCTCCAAGCTGCGCCGTACCCAGGTGCGGATGAACGCTGCCCGCCCCTACGCCGACAAGATCCGTCAGGTTATCGGCAACCTGTTCCAGGCCAACCCCGAGTACCGGCATCCGTTCCTGCAGGACCGCCCCATCAAGCGCGTCGGCTACATCGTCATGTCCACCGACAAGGGTCTGTGCGGCGGTCTCAACGTGAACGAGTTCCGCCGGCTGATCACCGAGGTGCGCAAGCATCAGGAGCAGGGCGTCGATGTGGACCTCTGTCTCATTGGTGCCAAGGCCGTGCAGTTCTTCCGCCGGTTCAAGATCAACGTGGTGGCCGCCACCACCAACCTCGGCGAGAACCCGCAGATCGCCAGCCTGATCGGCTCCGTCACGGTCATGCTGGACGCCTACCGGGAAGGGAAGATCGACCGGCTCTACCTGGTATACAACGACTTCATCAACACGATGAGCCAGAAGGTCGATATCCAGCAGCTGCTGCCCGTCGAGGCCGTGGATGCCAGCGAGCTTTCCCAGACCTGGGACTACATCTACGAGCCCGGCGCCTCGGAGCTGCTCGATGACGTGCTCACTCGCTACATCGAGACCCAGGTTTACCGGGGCATCGTCGAAAACGTGGCCTGCGAGATGGCCTCGAAGATGGTGGCCATGAAGGCCGCCACCGACAACGCCGGCAAGCTGATCGAGCAGCTTCAGCTCCAGTACAACAAGGCGCGGCAGGCCAGCATCACCCAGGAAATCTCCGAGATCGTCGGCGGCGCCGCTGCCGTCAGCGGGTAGGAGCGCCTTCAGGCGCGATTCAATTGATTGCAACGAAAAGGTCGCGGCTAAAGCCGCTCCTACGACGAAACAGGAAGGCAATATGAGCAACGGTAAGGTAGTACAGGTCATCGGCGCGGTGGTGGACGTGGAGTTCCCGCGGGACGCCATTCCCAGGATTTACGACGCGCTCCGCATCGACAGCGCCGATCTCACCCTCGAGGTGCAGCAGCAGCTGGGTGACGGCGTGGTCCGCACCATCGCCATGGGTGCCAGCGAAGGCCTCAAGCGCGGCCTGATGGCCACCAACACCGGCAAGCCCATCTCCGTGCCCGTCGGCGTGAAGACGCTCGGCCGCATCATGGACGTGCTCGGCCGCCCGATCGACGAGGCTGGCCCCATCGGCAACACCGAGAGCTGGCCCATCCATCGTGCCCCCCCGAGCTACGAGGACCAGGCCAAGTCCATCGAGCTCCTCGAGACGGGCATCAAGGTCATCGACCTGATCATGCCGATTTCCAAGGGCGGCAAGATTGGCCTCTTCGGTGGTGCCGGCGTGGGCAAGACCGTGACACTGATGGAGCTCATCCGCAACATCGCGGTCGAGCACTCCGGCTACTCCGTGTTCGCCGGCGTTGGCGAGCGCACCCGCGAAGGCAACGACTTCTACCACGAGATGAAGGACGGCGGCGTTATCGACAAGGTGGCGCTGGTCTACGGCCAGATGAACGAGCCGCCCGGCAACCGCCTCCGCGTCGCGCTCACCGGCCTGACCATGGCCGAGTTCTTCCGGGACGAAGGCCGGGACGTGCTGATGTTCATCGACAACATCTACCGCTACACCCTGGCCGGCACCGAGGTGTCCGCACTGCTGGGCCGCATGCCCTCCGCCGTGGGTTACCAGCCGACCCTCGCCGAGGAAATGGGCGTACTGCAGGAGCGCATCACCTCCACCCGCACCGGCTCGATCACGTCCTTCCAGGCCATTTACGTGCCGGCCGACGACCTTACCGACCCGTCGCCTGCCACCACCTTCGCCCACCTGGACGCCACCCTCGTGCTCTCCCGGAACATCGCGGAGCTGGGCATCTACCCGGCCGTGGATCCCCTGGACTCCAACAGCCGCCTTCTGGACCCGAACGTCATCGGCCAGGAGCACTACGACGTGGCCCGCTCGGTGCAGGCCGTGCTCCAGCGCTACAAGGAGCTGCAGGACATCATCGCGATTCTCGGCATGGACGAGCTGTCTGAAGAAGACAAGCAGACCGTCACCCGGGCCCGCAAGATCCAGCGCTTCCTGTCCCAGCCCTTCTTCGTGGCCTCCCAGTTCACGGGCCAGGACGGCAAGTACGTCTCCCTCAAAGACACGATCCGCGCCTTCAAGGGCATCGTGGCGGGTGACTACGACAACCTGCCGGAGCAGGCCTTTTACATGGTCGGCACCATTGAAGAAGCCGTCGCCAAGGCGAAGACGCTGCAGTAATGAGCACCATCCTGGTCGACATCGTCAGCGCCGAAGGCGCGATCTGGTCGGGTGAGGCCAATCTGGTCATTGCCCCCGCCCGCATGGGTGAGGTGGGCATCGCGCCCCGCCATGCCCCGATGCTGACTGTCCTGCGCGCCGGCGACCTCCGGGTGCAGCGGGAGGGCCAGGAAGAGCTGTTTTTCTACGTGACCGGCGGCATCCTGGAGGTGCAGCCGAAGAAGATCACCGTGCTGGCCGACACGGCGCTCCGCGCCGAGCAGCTGGACGAGTCCGCCGCCGACGAGGCTCGTAAGCGGGCCGAGGAAGCGCTTAAGGGCGCGGGCACCAGGGAGGACCTGGCCCACGCCCAGCTGCAGCTGGTCGAGGCCTCTGCCCGCTACCGGGCGGCGCAGAAGCTCAAGGGCAAGCGCCCTTAACGTTCTTGCTGCCCGGCGTAGCCGGCGAGTCCAAGAAACACCAACAGGCCCCGATTGAGGCGCAACAGATCGGCGCCGTCCAAATGTCCTACCTGCCGTCCGAGTCTTGCACGCGGCACCGTCGTTACTTTGTCGAGCATCAGCCGACAGTTCACCCGTAGTCCGTTAGCTGCGGATGGGTTCACCGGCAGGCGCAACAGGGGCGATTCCACATTGTCACTGGTAAGGACGCCGAGGATTACCGAATTTGTCGCACGGAACCGGTCATCCTGCACGATGACCGCCGGACGAGGCTTGCCGGCATAGCCGGAGCCGCCAGCGACCGTCCAGATCTCGCCCCGTCTCAATCCGCAGCAGCCGCGGAAATCGCATCAATGAATGCCTGGTCTTCAGCTTCAAAGGGGCTCGCCGCCACGATGCGGGACTGCTTCCGGGCCGCGACAGCGAAGGCGCGACTGCGCACATCCGGTACCCAGATCTGGATGAGCCGCATACCCTGGGCGCGCAGCAGATTGCGGTGCTTTTGCACCTTTTCCCTGGAAGTCTTTGGCGAACCGCCCATGCTCGAAGCTCCGCATGGTTGCATGTAACCCTAGCAGGGCCGGGAACTCCTGCCTAGCGGAGTTCCGAGGCTTTTCGTCGAGAAACTGGCCAACCCTTGGTTAGAATGCCCCCCATGCCAGTCACCGTCATCATCCTCGCCGCCGGCCAGGGCAAACGCATGCGCTCGGACCTGCCGAAGGTCCTGCACCCCCTCGCGGGCCGGCCCTTGCTCCACCACGTCCTCACCTCCGCTACGGCCCTGAAGCCCCGGGAAATCCGGGTCGTCCATGGTCACGGCGGTGGCCAGGTGCAGGCCGCATTCCTGGGTCAGCCCATTGGCTGGTATCACCAGGCGGTGCAGAAGGGCACGGGCCACGCCGTGCAGCAGGCCCTGCCGAAGATTCCCCCCGGCGATGTGGTCCTGATTCTCTACGGCGATGTGCCCCTGGTGCAGCCGGCAACCCTGAAGAAGCTGGTTGCCCGGGCTGCCAAAGGGCAGGTCGCGGTACTGACCACCGGGATGGCCAACCCGACGGGTTACGGCCGCATCCTCCGGGGTGAGCGCGGCGCCGTCGTCGCGATTGTCGAAGAGAAGGACGCGACACCCCAGCAGCGGCAGATCAGCGAGATCAATACCGGGCTCATCGCCTGCCCGGCCGGCAAGCTGGCCAGGTGGATCGGCCGGCTGAAGCCGAACAACGCGCAGAAGGAGTACTACCTCACCGACGTGATCGGCCTGGCGGTGAAGGACAAGGTGCCGGTCGCTGCCGTCGCCGCGGAGTCGGAGGATGAGGTGCTCGGCATCAACGACAAGGCCCAGCTGGCCGCTGCCGAGAGAATCCTGCGCCGTCGGCTGGCAGGCCAGCTGATGGCCGCCGGCGTCACTTTGACCGACCCGGAGCGTATCGACATTCGGGGCGAACTCGTCTGCGGCCGGGACGTGGTGATCGAGCCCGACGTGATCTTCGAGGGCGTGGTGCACATCGGCGACGGTGCGCGGATCGGGGCGTTTACCCTGATCCGGAACACGCTGATCGGCGCCGGTACCGTCGTCCATCCCCACTGCCTGCTGGAGGATGGGCTCATCGGGCCCCGCTGCGAGATCGGCCCCTACGCCCGGATGCGCCCCGGCGTGGAACTGGCCGAGGGTGCGAAGCTCGGTAACTTCGTTGAAGTGAAGAGGAGCGTGATTGGCCGCGGCAGCAAGGTGAACCACCTGAGCTACATCGGCGACGCCACCATCGGCGAGCAGGTGAACGTGGGCGCGGGCACGATCACCTGCAACTACGACGGCACCAACAAGCACCGTACGGTTATTGGCGACGGCGCTTTCATCGGCTCCGGCGTGGAACTGGTGGCCCCCGTGGAAATCGGCGCCGGGGCCACGATCGGGGCCGGCGCCACCATCACCCGGAGCACACCGGCTGGCCAGCTGACCATTGAGCGGGGCAAGCAGCTGTCCATTCCGGGCTGGAAACGTCCCGTGAAGCGCCCGTAGGAGCGGCTTCAGCCGCGAAATGGGGACATGCCTCATTTCCTTCAGGTTCATTGGCCCTTCGACGCCCGAGGTGGAAATGAGGCATGTCCCCATTTCCCTGCGGCATGTCCCCATTTCGCGACCTGCGTTACAGCTTGGTAACCCCGGTCCGGGCTAAATTCACTTCCCGAACCGCCCCCCTCAGCCATAATTTAAGAATATGTGCGGAATCGTTGGAGCCATCGCTGACCGGAACATCGTCCCCATCCTTATGGAGGGGCTGCGGCGCCTTGAATACCGGGGCTACGACTCGGCGGGTCTCGCGATCCTCACCAATGGCCAGCTGAAGCGGCAACGCCGCCAGGGCAAGGTCGCGGAACTACAGCTGGCCCTGGATGCGGAGCCGATGGCCTCGACCATCGGTATCGCCCATACCCGCTGGGCCACCCACGGAGTTCCCAGCGAGAAGAACGCCCACCCCCACATTTCCCACGACGGTCTCGCGATCGTCCACAACGGCATCATCGAGAATCACGAGCAGCTGCGGAACGAACTGCAGTCGCTGGGCTACGTTTTCACCTCGGACACCGACACTGAGGTCATTGCCCACCGCATTCATCATCACCTCAAGAAAACACCGAAGCTTTTCGACGCCGTGCAGGCCACGGTTGCCGAGCTCCAGGGTGCTTACGCGCTGGTGGTGATGAGCGAGACCAATCCCGGCCAGCTCATCCTCGCCCGGTGTGGCTGCCCCGTGGTGGTTGGCCTGGGTGAGGGCGAGAATTTTGTAGCCTCCGACGTCTCGGCCCTGTTGCCTGTTACCCGCCGTTTCATCTTTCTCGAAGAAGGCGATGTAGCCGAGATTCACCGCAGTCACGTCCGGGTTGTCGACAAGGACGGCAAGCCAGCCCACCGGCCGGTGAAGGAAAGCGAGCTCTCCGCCGACGCGGCGGAAAAGGGCCAGTACGCCCACTACATGCTGAAGGAGATCCACGAGCAGCCCCGGGCAGTGGCCCAGACGCTGGAGGAACGGGTCGCCAACGGCAAGCTCCTGGAGGCCGCCTTCGGTCCCAGTGCCACCGAGATTTTCAAGCGCACCGAAGCCGTGCATATCGTGGCCTGCGGCACCAGCTTCCACGCGGGCGCCGTCGCCCGCTACCTGATCGAGCAGGTCTGCCGGCTGCCCTGCCACATCGACATCGCCAGCGAGTACCGGTATCGCAACCCCGTGGTGCCGAAGAACACGCTGTTCGTGACCATCTCCCAGTCCGGCGAGACGGCCGACACACTCGCTGCCCTGCGGCTGGCCAAGGACGGGGGCTACCTGTCGTCCCTGGCGGTCTGCAACGTGCCGGAGAGCTCCCTCGTGCGGGAGTCCGAACTCGTGATGCTCACCCGTGCAGGCCCCGAAATCGGCGTAGCTTCCACCAAGGCTTTTACCACCCAGATTGCGGCGCTCACCATGCTGGTGATCGCGCTGGCGAAATACCGCACGGCCGACGCGGAGCGGGAGCGGGGGCTGGTGACCCGCCTCATCGAGATTCCGGGCCTGCTCGAGAAAACACTAATCCTCGATCCGGTGATGAAGAAGCTGGCAGAGCGCTTTGTGGACAAGCACCACGCGCTGTTCCTCGGTCGCGGCATCCTCCACCCCATTGCGATGGAGGGCGCCCTGAAACTCAAGGAAATCTCCTATATCCATGCCGAGGCGTACCCGGCAGGGGAGCTGAAGCACGGCCCCCTGGCTCTTGTGGATGCCGACATGCCCATCATCACGGTGGCGCCCAACAACGACCTGCTGGAGAAGCTCAAGAGCAACCTCATGGAGGTCCGTGCCCGGGGTGGCGAACTCTTTGTGTTTGCCGACCCGGACTCCGGCTTCGAGTCCAGCGACGGCGTGACCGTCATCAAGATGCCCAAGCACGTCACCTATCTGCAGGCACCCATCATTTACACGATTCCCATGCAGCTGCTCGCGTATCACGTGGCCATCCTGCGCGGCACGGACGTGGATCAGCCGCGGAATCTGGCGAAGAGCGTCACTGTCGAGTAATCGACTCCGCAGAAGCGCCGACCATGGACTATTGGGACCATCACCCGGCTGACCAAGTATCCTTAGCCATGTTTGCCTATCTCTGCCTCGGCACCAACGACATGGACCGTGCCATCCGTTTCTACGATCCGGTCATGGGAGCACTCGGCCACCAGCGCTGCGTGGTTCTCGATGATTGCGTTGCGCGCGGTTCACTGGCAGCAGGTTGATGATTTTCACGCAGCAGCGCTGCGCCATGGCGGCAGCTCGGAAGGCGCGCCGGGCCTTCGGCCCCAGTACCAGCCCGATTTCTATGCCGGCTACGTCCGGGACCCGGACGGCCACAAGCTCGCGGCTGTATGTCGGGGCTTAACCAGGAGACCGGGCCCATGAATCAGGACTTTCCCAACGACGAAACCGGCGAACTGCTGCGCTTGATGCGGGGACAGGGCGATGACCTGTCTGCGGCGCGGGACATCGACTTCTTCCTCATTTTCGACCTGCAGGACCAGGCTAAAGCCTGTGCGGCCCAGGCCAGTCTCGGACCGGAGTTCCGTGTGGAAGTTTCGCGCTACGAAAAAACCGACAAGTGGCAGGCCTGCCTCACCGTGCACATGGCGCCGGTCTACGCCGAGCTGGTGATGCTGGAGAAACAGGTCGGCCGGTTGGGGCGGGGTTTCGGCGGCGAGTCCGACGGCTGGGGCTGCGCGGCCGCTGAATGAGGAACCGAAGGTACCGAACCGAAGGTACCGGACCTTAGTTTTGTTAGTTGTTTAGTTATTTAGTCAAACAACTAACAAAACTAAGGTCCGGTACCTTTTCGTTTTTTCGTTACGCGTCGAGGCATTCCGCGTGATGACGCAGGTGATCTTCGATCATGCTGCTCACGAAGTAGTAGCCGTGCCCGTAGCCAGCGTGGCGCCGGAGTGTCAGCGGATAGCCGGCACTCCGGGCGGCGGCTTCAAACAGCTCAGGTCTCAGCTGCTTGACCAGGAACTCGTCGTCCAGCCCCTGATCGATGAGCAGCGGGGGCCGACCGGCTGCGGAGTTTAGGTCCTGCATGAGCTCGGTGGCGTCGTACTGCCGCCAGCTCTCCCGGTCCGGGCCCAGGTAGCCCGGTAGCGCCTTTTGCCCCCAGGGGTGCTGGGTTGGCGCAACGATGGGCGCCAGCGCCGACAGGCTGCGGAAGCGCTCCGGGTTTCTGAGGCCGATGGTGAGGGCGCCGTGCCCGCCCATGGAATGCCCCAGCAGGCCGACGCGGTCTGCGTCCAGCGGAAACTGGCTTAACACCAGTTCAGGCAGTTCCCGGGCCACATAGCTGTACATCCGGTAGTGGGCTGACCAGGGAGCGACGGTGGCATCCAGGTAAAAGCCGGCACTCTGGCCAAAATCGACCGCCGCGTCGTCCCCTGGCAGGTTGACGCCCCGCGGACTCGTGTCCGGCGACAGCAGGGCCAGGCCGAGTTCGGCCGCCACCCGCTGCGCGCCAGCCTTGATCGGGAACGTCTCCTCGTTACACGTGAGCCCCGCCAGGTACATCACCAGGGGGACGCGCTCGTGTTCCGCCTGGGGGGGCAGATACAGCCCAAAGCGCATCTCGCAGTTCGTGGTTGTCGCGGGATGGCGGTAGAAGTGTTGCCAGCCGTCGAAGGCGCGGAAGCGATTGGTCAGGCGCAGCGTTTCTGCGGCACTCATCGGGGAATCTCCAGTACTGTTTCCCCATCTTCTCACTCGGGGACCAAGCAATGTACCTGGACGCGATGCAGGCCACCGTGGCGGGCTTTTCCCGCCGGGGCGTACTCGGCATGGGCGTGGCCGCCGGGCTCGGTAGCGCTGCCAGTCTGGTCGGCGGCCTAGCCCGGGCCGGGTCCCGGCCTCTGGATCTCCGCACTGCCGAGGACAATATCTACGCCTTCGCCAAGACCTGGGGCACTCTCGGGGACGAACCCGTCTTTGGCGGCCATGAGGGCGTGTTTTTCGCCGTGGTGGGTAATCGCCGGGCCATCCCGTTGTTTGGCTATGTGGGCTTCGGCAGCCTGCAGTTTCGCATCCTGCCGAGCGGCGATGCGGAGTACCGGGGCAAGGACGCCACCTTCTACACCGACCTCAAAACCGGCGAGCTCCTCGATACCTGGCAGAACCCCTTCACCGGCAAGACGGTAAAGGTCTATCCCTATATCAACGAGCAGGTCACCACGACGATTCCCGCCCGCTACCCCGCTGAGCGCATGCTGACCGACGCCTACCGCTGGGAGATTGCCATTGGCAATGCGGCCTCCCGCAAGGAAGACGCCACGAGCTACCGGGGCGACAAGGGAGAGTCCGGCCAGACGGTGCCCTTTGTGCTGCCCTGGCGGCGCCTGGGCAACCAGTACATGCTGAGTTGGGACTG
>CAMBYH010000042.1 GCA_945872065.1 Arsukibacterium tuosuense | reverse complement strand
GACGGCGCAATGAAGATCGCCGCGAGATCCGGGTCCGTCAGCAGGCTCGCCAGCGCCGCGGTGGGCGGCGCCCGGGTGGCACCCTCGTAACGGATCGCGCTCACGCGGGGTTCCGCGCGGCGGCGGACGAAGTAATCCTGAAAGGCGAGGGTGCCTTCGTCCGAGTCGATCAATGTGCGGATCGGCGCGTCGGACATGGGCAGCAGGTGCACGGTGACGCCGAGTTGCGTGCACAGGTGGCGGGTCACCTGGGTCAGCGTCTGGCCGGTGGCGAGCAGGCGGGTGCGCTCGAGGTGCGTAGCCAGGTCCCGGTCGCCCAGGCGGAACCAGGTCTCGGCGCCCAGCGCTTCGAGCCCGGCCAGGCAGCCCCAGGTTTCGTCCCGGCAACCCCAGCCGGTCTGCTCGTTGCCCAGGCCGGCCAGCGTATACATAAGAGTGTCGAGATCCGGCGAGATGGCGAGACCCAGGTGCGTGAAGTCATCGCCGGTGTTCGCAATGATCGTCAGTTGTTCCGGCTGCAGCACGCGGGAGAGGCCCAGGGCGAATTTCGCGCCGCCGACGCCACCGGAGAGTACGACGTAGCGGGGCAGACCCGCCGGCTGAATCGCAGTCACCGGAAGAGATCCTCAGCCGTGGGACGCAGCGCGGTGCGGGCGGTCTGGCCCCGGTCGTCGCCACCAAAGGCGCCACGAATGAGTACCAGCGGCGTGCCTTCTGCGGCTTCGCCCATCTGCAGCACAGCGACGGCAGCCAGGCTGTCGGCCACGGCCACCTCGCTCACCTGGAGTTGGCGGCCGAACAGATCAGGCTGACCCCGCAGGTCGTTCAGGGCCAGCACGCCGGCACAGCCGATGGCAGTGCCCACCGTGCCGAGGCGCCAGGGCCGGCCGATGCTGTCGGTCACGATGACTCCCAGCCTGACGCCGAAGTTCTGCTGCAGCTGGTCCCGGAGCCGGGTTGCCGACGCGTCGGGATCTGCCGGCAGCAGCAGAGCCGCGTCGTCGCTGCCCTTGAGGTTGGAGCGGTCGATGCCGGCGTTGGCCAGGATCACGCCCGTGTTGTGCTCGGTGATAATTACGCCGGGGGACACGCGAATGACGGTGCGGGATTCCCGCAGGATCAGCTCGACGACGCGGGGATCCTTGTTCGCCAGCGCGGCGATCTCCTGGGCCCGGAGCGAGGGCTCGACGGTGGCCAGATGCACGATCCGGCCTTCGGCTTTCGAGACGATTTTCTGGGCCACGGCGATGACATCGCCGGTCGCTGGTATGTCGCCCGCTGCGCGCAGTGCTGCCGTGATGAGGCCCGGGAGATCCGCCCCCGGTTCCACAAGCGGCACGCCCGGGATGCGGATGAACGCCAGCGTCTGCGTGGTTCCCGTCACGGCGGCAGAGTCAGACAGCGTCGTCCGGGATGCCGGTGATGCGCAGGCCCGTGTGTACGCCACCGTAGCGCTTGTTCATGAAGATCAGCACCGAGGTCAGGGCCTCAGCGGCGGCGGCATTCTCCAGGGATCCGGCGTGCCAGGCCCGCAGGCCTGCAGACCGCGCGAGCCTGACCACCACTTCCCGGGCCTCCGCCTTGTTGCCCACCACGAGCACGTCGCAGTCCAGTTCTTCATCCGTGTGCAGCGAATCGGCGGCGACGTTGTGGAACGCGGCCACGACCGCCACGCCGTCACCGGCCAGCTGCTGGGCAAGCATTGCCGCGGAGCCTTCCTTGGGCAGCTGCACGCGGGCCACCTTCGGTGGTACCAGCGGCACGGTGGTGTCGACGAGGATCTTGCCAGCGAGCGCGGGCTGGATTTCTTCCAGAGTGGCCCGCTGGTGGGCAAAGGGCACGGTGAGGACCACGACGCTGCCACCCTGGGCCGCGGCCAGATTGCCCATGCCCTGCACGTCGGCCCCGGGGAACTCGGCCCGGAGTGCTGCAGCTGCGGTGACAGCCTTCTCCGCCACGCGGGAGCCGATGATGATGGCCAGGCCTGCCTTCGCCCAGCGGCGGGCCAGCCCGCCTCCCAGCGCGCCGGTGCCGCCGACGATGCTGATCACCTGTCTGGAGTTGTCGCCGGGGCGGTCTGTGCTCATAACGATTCAATGCTCACGAAAGAGGGGGCTCCACGCTGCAGATGGAGGCCGCGGCATGGTACTGGCCACCCGCCCATGGCACAAACAGCCGCACAGGCAGGGGACCAGAAAATTCAGTGCTGGCCGATGCTGGCCAGTGTGCCGGGCACTCAGGCAGAATGCCCGCCTACTCCCACAACCGCAGCAAAAGAACAAGCCCCGGCCAGCCGCTGAGCCCGGGCAGACATATATATGGAGATCTTCAAGGAATTCGTCTTCGAGGCGGCCCACCGGCTGCCCAACGTGCCCCCGGGCCACAAGTGCAGCCGGCTCCACGGTCATTCCTGGCGGGGCGCCATCTACATTCGGGGCCCGGTGGACCCCCACGCCGGCTGGATCATGGACTTCGGGGAGATCAAGCAGCGTTTCTCGCCTATCTATGACCTGCTGGATCATCACTATCTCAATGAAGTGCCGGGCCTGGAGAATCCCACCAGTGAGGTGGTGGCCCGCTGGATCTGGCAGCGGCTGAAACCGTCCCTGCCCCAGCTGGCGAAAGTCATCGTGCACGAGACCTGCACGAGTGGCGCGATGTATCAGGGTGAAGACGAGCCTCCCAACCGCTAGGCCTTTGGCTATGCCGCTGCCGTCAGCCATGCAAGAGGCGCTGGCTGCAGCACGGCGCGGGCTGTTGGCTGGGGAGCCACCCATCGGCGCCTGCGTGGTGTCTGACGGCCAGGTCATTGCCACGGCCCACACCGCCGTGATCGCCGGGCCCGATGCCACCGCCCATGCCGAGATTCTTGCGCTCCGCGCTGCCTGCCAGCAGGCCCGCACGCCCTGGCTGATGGGCTGCGAGCTTTACGTCACCGTCGAGCCCTGCGCGATGTGTCTCGCTGCCAGCCACTACGCAGGCATTGACCGGGTCTGGTTCGGAGTCGGGCTGGAGGCGATGCAGGCGGTGACGGGTCAGGAACTCCAGGGTGCGGTGCCGGAGGGTATGAGCCTCACCGGTGGCGTGCTCGCCGACGACTGCGCGGCGCTGTTGCGGGAATGGTCTGCGACCAAAGCTGCAACCAGCCGGCGCCCCCGCTGATGCCCGCGGCTTACGACGCCATCGCGAAGGATTACCAGCGCACCAAGGCGTCGCCGGTGCGGGCGGCCATCGAAACCTGGACTCTCGGCCAACTGCTCGGTGACTGCCGGGGCCTGTCCGTCCTGGATGCCGGCTGCGGCGACGGCTTCCACGCCCGGCGCCTGATGGTCGCCGGCGCGGCGCGGGTAGCGGGTGTCGACGTGTCGCCCGCCATGATTGAACTGGCTCGTGCCGAGGAGCGGGCTCGCCCCCTGGGCATTCAGTACGCCTGCTGCGCGGTCGAGGATCTGCCGGATCTGATGTGCGCGGCAGGCTTCAACGTGGTGCTGGCCTCCTACCTGCTGCACTACGCACCGACCGTCGAGGTGCTGGGCCGCATGTGCCAGCGGCTCGGCAGTGCACTGGCCAGCGGTGGGCGCTTCGTGGGCCTCACGGAAAATCCCGATCAGCAGCCGGCGGACTACCCGGGCTACGCCGCCTACGGCTTTGACAAGCAGGCCGCCGAGCCCCGTGGTGAAGGGCGCCGCATTACCTACGGCCTCGTCTCGGGCCGGCAGATCATCCGCTTCGACACGTACTGGTACAGCCGGGAAACCTACGCCGCAGCTCTCTCTGCGGCGGGCTTCGGGCAGATCGCCTGGCACCCGCTGCAGCTCGATCCCTCCGTCCCCACACCTGAGTTCTACGGCGACTATCTGCGCAACCCGCCGGTGCTGGGGCTGACCGCGGTCCGGCGGGGCGCGGTGCCGCAGCCATGAGCGACCCGCAGGCGCAACGCAGTCCGGCGGTTGCGGCGCTGGACGTCTCGCTGCACCGGCGCTTCGAGGCGCTGGCAGCTGCCCAGCCCCGCGCCCCACTGGTGGTGTATGGCGAGTGGCGGCTCTGCTACCGGGACGTGAACGGCGCTGCCAACCGGCTCGCCCATCGCCTCATCGCACTGGGCGTTGCCCGGAACGTAACCGTGGGCCTGTGCCTCGACCGGGGCCCCGACCTGCTGGTGGCGATCCTCGCGGTGCAGAAGGCGGGTGGTGCCTTTGTCCCGCTGGATCCCCACTGGCCCGCTGACCGGCTCCGGCGCATGTGCGAGGCCGCCAGGCCCGCCGTGCTCGTCACCCGCAGGACCTTTCTCGATGTCCTCGAGGGCCATACGGGTCCTTTGGTTGACCTCGACAGGGACCAGTCAGTCATCGCCGCGGAGAGCAGTGCCAATCCCGACGTACCCCTCGATCCCGACCAGTGGTGCTATGTGCTCTTCACCTCCGGCACCACCGGCGTGCCGAAAGGCGTGCCCGTCACCCACGGCAATCTGGCCGGCCTGTTTCCGCCGCTCACCGCGGCGCTCGGATTTGGCCCGGACGACATCTGGACCTGGTTTCATTCCCCGGCCTTCGGCTTTTCCGTCTGGGAACTCTGGGGCGCGCTGCTCCACGGGGGCTGCCTCGTCATCGTGCCGGAGCACATTCGCCAGGATCCCGTGGCTCTCGGCGAACTGCTCGTGGACGAGCAGGTGACGGTCTTCAGCCAGACACCCTCGGCCTATCGCCGCGTGCTCCACGATGCCCGGTTCCACGCGAGTGTCGCGGCGAGCCGGTTGCGCTACCTCGCCCTGAGCGGTGAGGCGCTCCGCCGGGAGGATATTGCGGGGTGGCTCGCGCGGGGCCACCGCGCCCGGTTGCTTAACACCTACGCCATCACCGAAACGGCGGGCCAGCTCACGCTCCGGGTTTACGGTGAGGGCGATGCCACGGAGGAGAGTGCCCGCAATCTCGGCCCGCCCCTGACGGGACGGGAGGTGCTGGTCCTCGATGCGGCGGGCGACCCGGTCAACCGAGGGATAGCGGGTGAGTTGTGGGTTGGGGGAGCCTGCGTCACGCCGGGTTATCTGTCAGCGCCTGAACTCGCCTCACGCTTCAGCGAGCTCCCGCTTCCGGTCGCGGGGCTCGTCCGCGGTTATCTGACCGGTGACCGGGTTCGCCAGCTGCCGGATGACTCCCTGGAATACCTGGGCCGGGTGGACGCGCAGCTGAAGTTCCGGGGCTATCGCATCGAACCGGGCGACATCGAGACGGCGCTGCGGGACCACCCCGGAGTCCGGGATGCCGCCGTGGCCCTGCGGGCCGATGCCGCCGGCAACCAGCGCCTCACGGCCTGGCTGGTCGCGGGCGATGCTGCCGGCTCGCCCCAGCGGGCAACTGGCATGGCGGAGTTCTGGCCCTCGCTGGGTGCCTACGGCATCTACGACCAGTGGCTCTACGGCCTGATGAATGCGGAGCCGGAGCGGCTCGCAGCCTACCGGGCCGCCTTCGCGGCTGCAGTGCCGGGCAAGGTGGTGCTGGATATCGGCACCGGCGAAGACGCGGTGCTGGCCCGGCTGTGTCTCGAGGCTGGCGCCAGTCACGTCTACGCGGTGGAGGTGCTGGAAGGCGCGGCGCAGCGCGCGACTGAACTGGTGCGCAGTCTCGGTCTGCAGGAGCGCATCACCGTGATCCATGGGGACATCGCAGACATCGATCTGCCCCAGCCGGTTGACGTCTGCACCCAGGGGATCATCGGGAACATCGGCAGTGCCGACGGCATTGCCGGGATCTGGAATGCGGCGCGCCGCCACTTTGCGCCCGACTGTGTCGCCGTGCCGGAGCGCTGCGTCACCCGCATTGCCGCGCTGGAACTCCCCGCCGTCCTGCGCGCCCAGCCGCGCTTCGGGACACTGGCGGCAGACTACGCACGCCGGCTGCTGGCCACAGTGGACCAGCCCTTCGATCTGCGGCTGTGTCTGCGTAACGTGGCTCCGACAGATCTGCTGACGCCGGCCGCCGATTTCGAGGTGCTGGATTTCAGCGGTGAGCTTGCCCTGGAGCACGCCGGCAGCGCCGAGCTTGCTGTCAGCCGGGACGGGCTCTTCGACGGCTGCCTGCTCTGGACCGTCGTCACCGCCGGTGCCGCGCAGACGGTGGATTACTTCCGGGAACAGCGCGCGTGGCTGCCGGTCTATCTCCCACTCGCCGATGACCCCTTGCCGGTCCGCCGGGGCGACCGGCTGCAGCTGCAGTGGCAGTGCCGCCTCGGCTCCGACCCGCAGTTTCCCGACTACAGCGTCACGGCGAGGGTGGTCGGGTCCGGGACGCCCGCTGAGCTCGCGCACACGAGTCCGCATCGGGGCACAACGGCGGGCGGAACCCGGCTGCACCGGCAGCTGCTGGCCCAGCTCGACGCTGATGAAGAGCCACCCACGGTCACCGAGCTCCGGGCCTGGCTGGAGCAGCGGGTGCCGGAACATCTCATTCCCCAGAGCTGGGTCTTTCTCGCCGAATTGCCCCTGGGGGTCGGCGGCAAGCTGGACCGGGAGGCGTTGCCCGCCCCCGGCGCGGCGCGACCCCGGCTTGCGGGTCCCCGGGTGGCCCCGCGCTCAGCCGCTGAAGAGGCCCTGGCCGGTTTGTGGACGGAGATCCTCGGCATCGAGTTCCTGGGCGTGGAGGATGACTTCTTCGAACTGGGGGGTGACTCCATTGCGGCTGTCCAGCTGATCACCCGGCTGCAGCGCTGGCTGAACGCGGGTGTGCCCCTCGCGGCGCTGTTCGAGGTGCCGACTATCGCCGGCCTGGTGGGTTACGTGGGGCAGCACTTTGCCGCAGCACTGGCCGCAGCACTGGAACGTGCACCAGCGCTACCTGCTCTGGCTACTCAACCGGCAACGCCGACTGCTGCCCGCCGCCTGCCGCTGACCTTCAGTCAGCAGAGTCTCTGGTTCCTCCACACCCTGTACCCGGGCGACACGAGCGCGAGCGAGCAGTTTGCACTCCAGCTCAACGGCCCCCTCGATGCCGGGAGACTGGAACAGGCCTGGCGGCGTCTGCTGGCACGACACCCGATACTCACCGCCACCTTTGCCGAAGAATTGGGGAAATTGGGGACATGCCTCATTTCGCCTCGCGACATGAGGCATGACAAGACAAGGCACGGCGAAATGAGGCATGTCCCCATTGCCGCCGAGTCGGAACTCATCCCCATTGCCGAGGCGGCGCTCCGGGAACCCTTCGACCTGTCCCGCGGCCCGCTGGTCCGTCCGGTGCTCTGTCGGCACAGCGCAGAGTCCCACGTGCTGCTTGTGACTGCCCATCACATCGTGGCGGACGGTCTCTCCGTGCCCGTGCTCCAGGCCGACCTGGCGCGGCTGTATGGCAACCCTGCCGGCGCCGACCTTCCGGCCGGGCTGGCTTACGCGGATCTCGCTGCCGAGACTGCGTGGCAGACGGGCACGGCCACGCCGGCCGCCCTGGACTGGTGGCGGCAGCGCCTCGCGAATCTGCCACCACCGGCGCTGGAGGCGCTGGTCCGGCCGCCCCGGGTGGAGCGGGTTTCCCGGCGCGTGCCCTTCACCCTGGAGGCGGAACTCGCCGACGGTCTGCGCCAGCTCGCGCGGACCGCCAACGCGACGCCCTACATGACGCTGCTGGCCGCCTTCCGTGTGCTGCTCGCGCGCCTGACGGGGCAGCCCGACATCTGTATCGGCACGCCCATGACCTTGCGGGACACGCCTGAACTGCGGGAGGTCGTCGGCTGTCTGGTCAATCCGGTGGTGCTCCGCCTCCCGGTGAACCTGCAGCAGTCATTTCGTGCGCAGTTACAGGTAGAGCGCGCCGCCGCCCTCGAGACGTTCCAGTACCGGACAGTGCCGTTCTCAACCGTCGTCGCCGCGGTCGCGCCGGTCCGGGAGCTGGGCGTGCACCCGCTCTTCCAGATTCTCTTCTCCTGGGAACCGGCGACGCCTGCCCTGCAGGGGGCGACTGATCTGGAGTTCGAAATCCTGTCTGTGCCAGCGGCCCGTGCGTCCTACTACGACCTGGAGTGTGCGCTGCGGGATGCGGGGGAGGGCGCCGGGCTGTCCGGCTACTTCGCCTGGTCCTCAGCGGCACTGGAGGACTGGGTGGCGGAGCAGTTACCCCACCGGTTGCGGACCCTGCTGACTGAGCTCCTCGCCCGGCCGGACGAACCGCTGGACCGCCTGGCGCTGCTCGACAGGGTTGAGCGCCAGCGGGTACTGGTGGACTGGAATGACACCGCGTTCCCAGTGCCCCGCGAGCGGACCCTGCACGAGTGGTTCCTGGCGCAGGCCGCCCGGACGCCCCACGCGGTGGCCCTGCGGGGCAAGCAGCGTGACTGGACCTACGGCGAGCTGGCCGCGCGGAGCGCTGCGCTGGCTGCAGAACTGCGGGACAGGGGCGTCTTCGGCCAGCACGTGGGTATCGCGATGGGCCGGACGCCTGAACTGGTGCTGGCTGTGCTCGCGGTGCTGCGGGCGGGTGGCACCGTCGTACCTCTGGATCCGGGTTTTCCGCCGGCGCGGCTCGAGTTCATTGCCCGGGATGCGCAGCTGGCGTTGACGCTGGTGCTCGTGGACGGTGCAGTGGCAGGAGCGCCTTCAGGCGCGATCGAGAGTGGAATCGCGCCTAAAGGCGCTCCTACGGGCGCGCCTACGGGCGCTCCGGCCGGGGGTGGTGCTGCACCCGCCTTCCTGCTCTACACCTCCGGTTCCAGCGGCCAGCCAAAGGGCGCATTCACGACCCACGAGTCTGCCGTGAACCGCTGTCACTGGCTGTGGCGCACTTTCGGGTTCGGCGCCGGCGAGGTGTTTGCGCTGCGCACGACGCCGAACTTCATTGATGCCTGGTGGGAGATCTTCGGCGCACTGGGGCACGGCGTGCCGCTGCAGATCGTGCCCGACGACCTCGCGACAGACCCGCGCCGGTTGCCCGCGTTCCTGGCCCGGACGGGCGTCACCCAGCTGGTGCTCGTGCCCTCCCTGCTGCGCGCCCTGCTGGACGAGCTTGCCGCGACGGCCACGTCCCTGCCCGCGCTCCGCTGGTGCATCGTCAGCGGTGAGCCGCTGCCGCCGGCGCTGGTCACCGCGTGCCGGCGCCTGCTGCCGGGCATGACGCTGCTCAACACTTACGGCACCTCGGAGATCTGGGATGCGACCGCCTGCGACACGCGGGAGCTGGTAGCGGACGCTGCCCGGGTGCCCATAGGCCGGCCGGTCGGCAATGCCCGCGTCTACATCCTGGACGCGGCCGGCGAGCCCCTGCCGCCGGGGTTCCCAGGGGAACTGCAGGTGGCGGGCCTCGGCGTGGGGGCCGGTTACTGGCAGCGGCCCGCGCTCACCGCAGAGAAGTTCCGGCGCCTCGCCGTCCCCGGGATGCGTGAGGAGCGGGTGTATCGCACGGGGGACCGGGCCCGGTTCCTCCCGGACGGCCAGGTGGAGTTGCTCGAGCGCCTCGACGCCCAGTTCAAGCTGCGGGGGCAGCGCATCGAGCCGGCGGAAATCGAACAGACCCTGGCGGCCCACCCGCAGGTCGCGGCGGCCGTCGTCGGTATCGCAGGCGACGGGACCGGGGCTGTGCTGGTGGCGGGTGTCGTGAAGTCCGATGCCGGGCCCCTGGCTGTCGAGACACTGTGCGCGCACCTGCAGGCTCATCTGCCGGCCTGGATGGTGCCGACGGAGTGGCGCGAACTGCCCGCTCTGCCCCGGACCCCCAGCGGCAAGCTCGACCGCCTGCGCTTCCTCGCCGCCGGTGACGGGACGCCGCTCCCCCGGTCTCTTAAGCCGACCCGCTCTGGGCCCCGCACGGCCCTCGAGGAGCAGCTCGCCGGCCTCTGGTCCGAAGTGCTCGGCGGTCCTCTGCCTTCTGTCCACGACAATTTCTTCGAGCTCGGTGGGCACTCGCTGCTGGCCGCGCGCCTGCTGACCCGCATCCGCAGGGCCTGCGGCGTGGATCTGGAACTGCGCGCGCTCTTCGTGGCACCGACCATCGCGGGCCTGGCGGCGGAGATCGCTGCCCGGCGCCCTGTATTGGTTGACGAGCCACCGCCGGCGGAGGACCCGTCCCGGCTAGCCACCGTGTCCTTTGGCCAGGAGCGACTCTGGTTCCTCGAGCAGCTGGATCCGGGCAGTCCCGCCTACAACGTGGCCTGGACCATCCGCTGCACTGGCCCGCTGGCTCTGCCGGCGCTCCGGGTTGCTCTGGACGCCCTGGTGGCCCGCCACCCGGCGCTGCGCACCCGCTTCCTGAACGTCGCCGGCCGTCCCCAGCCCGTGACGGATCCAGCTGGCCCGCTGCCGCTGGCAGTCCGGACTGTGGCTCCGGCAGACGGGCTGGCGACCACGCTCGCGACGCTTGCCCGCCTGCCCTTCGACCTGGAGCGGGGCCCGCTGTTGCGCGTGACGCTGCTGAAGACCGGCCCGCAGGACCACCACCTGCTGCTGGTAGCACCGCACATCGTGACGGACGCCACGTCGAATCACAGTTTGTTTGCCGAGCTTGCCGTCGCCTGGACCGCCGCGCTGGAGGGCGTGGCGCCGGACTGGCCCCCGTTGCCACTGACCTATGCGGAGTTTGCGCGGCGGCAGCGGGCGCAGAGCGGTGCCCCGCGCCTGAAGCTTGCCCTGGACTGGTGGCGGCAGCGGCTCGCCAACGCGCCCACCGCCCTCGAACTGCCGACCGACCGCCCCCGGCCGGCGGAGCAGCGCTTCGCGGGAGCCTGGGTGCAGAGGACGGTGTCTCCCGCGCTGGCCAACGCACTGTCCGCCTTCGCCAGGCACGCGGAGTGCACGCCCTACATGGTGCTGCTCGCGGCCTTCAAGACGCTGCTCCACCGTTACTCCGGTGCGGTCGACCTGCTGGTCGGAACGCCCGTGGAAGGTCGACTCACGGCGGATGTAGAGCCCATCGTCGGCCTGTTCATCAACACGCTGGTGATGCGTACTGACCTGTCCGGCGATCCTTCCTTCAGTGAGCTTCTCGTCCGCGTCCGGAACACGGCCCTCGATGCCCAGGCGCACCAGGAGGTGCCCTTCGAGCAACTGGTGGAGGTGCTCGCACCGGAGCGCTCGCTCCGCCGCAGCCCGGTTTTCCAGGTGCTGTTCAACCTGGTGCAGGTGCCGGAGCGGACCCGGCGGGTGGGGCCGCTGGAACTGCGGGTGGACCGGCTCATCGACCAGGGCGTGTCCAGCTTCGACCTGACCCTGACGGCGGCGGTCGAGCGGAACGGACTGGCGCTGACCTTCGAGTACGCCACGGATCTCTTTGATGCCGAGACGATCGAGCAGCTGGCAGACAGCTATCTGACGTTGCTCGAGAGCGTTTTGGGTGACCCCGCGCAGGTGCTCTCCCGCCTGCCGCTGCTCGGCGCCAGCGACCAACAGGCTGTGCTGGCACTTGGGCGCGGTGCGCCTGCCTCCCCCGCGGGCGCTCTGGTGCACGAGCGGGTCGCAGACCAGGCTCGCCGGTCGCCGGAGGCGCCGGCCGTCATCCTCGGCGACGAGTCGCGGAGCTACGGAGCCCTCGACGACGCCGCCAACCGCCTGGCCCACCACCTCATCGCCCGGGGCACGGGCAGGGGCACCCGCGTCGGCATCTGCCTCCCGCGCTCCACCGACTATCTCGTCGCTGTGCTCGCCGTGCTGAAGAGCGGCGGCGCCTACGTGCCTCTCGACCCGGCCTATCCGGCGGAACGACTGGCCGGCATGGCGGCGGATGCGACGCTCTGCGGGCTCATCGTCAACGCAGTCACTGGGGCGAGTCTGACGCCCACGGCCTGGCGTGCTGACCTGGACGCCGACCGGGCCGCCATCGCAAGGTGCCCCGCTACCGACCCGGCGCTGGCTGTGGGATCTGACGATCCCGCCTATGTGCTCTTCACCTCCGGGTCCACCGGCCGCCCCAAGGGCGTGGTGGTCAGCCACGGGAATCTCGCCCACGCCCTCAACGGCTGGCAGTCGGCCTACGAACTCCAGCGGGGGGAGGCGCACCTGCAGATGGCCAGCGCCGCCTTCGACGTGTTTACCGGGGACTGGGTGCGCGCGCTCTGCACCGGGAGCGCGCTCGTGGTGTGTCCCCGGGACGTGGTGCTGGATCCCCCGGCGCTGCTGGCGCTGCTCCGGGACGCGGACATCCGCGTGGCCGAGTTTGTCCCGGCGGTCCTGCGGCTGCTGCTCGAGCACTGCGCCGCGGCCGGCGAAAGTCTCCCGCCATTGCGCCTGCTCATCGTCGGCTCCGACCACTGGTACGCCAGCGATCTCGAGGCTCTGCGTCAGCGCACTCCAACCGGGACCCGTCTCATCAACTCCTATGGAGTGGCCGAGGCCACCATCGACAGCACCTGGTTCGAGGCCAGCACAGCCGCGGTGGAGAGCCCGGTGCCCATCGGCACCCCGTTTCCCGGCGTGTCGGTCTATGTACTGGATGCCCACGGGCAACTGGTGCCCCGGGGCGTGCCCGGCGAGCTCTGCATCGGCGGTGGTGGTGTAGCGACCGGCTACTGGAACGCTGCTCGGCTGAGCGCAGAAAAGTTTGCGACCGATCCATTCAATGGCACCGCGGGCGCGCGCCTCTACCGCACGGGCGACCGTGCGCGGTGGAACCGGTCAGGGCAGCTGGAGCTGCTCGGTCGCAGCGACGCCCAGTTCAAGCTCCGGGGTTTCCGCATCGAGCCGGCCGAAATCGAGGCCTGCCTGACGGCCCTGCCTGCCGTTGCCGCGGCGGCGGTGGGTCTCCAGAACACTGCGGGCGGGGAGTCACAGCTCGTCGCCTGGCTCGTGGCCCGGGGTGAGCCCGCTACCCGGGACGAGTTGCGGCAGGCATTGGGCCGCCGCCTGCCGGAGCAGCTGGTGCCTGCAGTCTTCCTCTGGCTGCCGGGCTTGCCGCTCACCCCGAACGGCAAGGTTGATCGGGCAGCGCTTGCTTCAGCGGCTGTAGGAGCGCCTTTAGGCGCGATACCGCAAGCGATCGCGGCTAAAGCCGCTCCTACCGGTGCTGTGGAGGCCCTTATCTGCCGGCTTTACGCGGACCTGCTCGGGGTCGCTGTCATCGGCGCGGACGAGGATTTCTTCCGCGCGGGCGGGCATTCGCTGCTGGCCACGCGGCTGGTGGCCCGACTCCGGGAGGCGCTGCAGAGGGAAGTGCCACTGCGGACGGTGTTTGAAGCGCCGACACCCCGGGGTCTGGCGGCGCGCCTGGGTGGGCCGGGAGCGCCGTTGCAGCTGGGGCCCAGGGCTCGGCCTCGCAAGGCCGGCGAGCCCCTGCCGCTGTCGCCGATGCAGCAGCGGTTGTGGTTCCTCGAACGCCTCCAGCCCGGCACGGGCGCCTATCACCTGCACTGGCTCCTGCGTCTGCGCGGCCCCCTCGACCGGCAGGCTTTGCAGGCCGCCCTGGATGCCCTCGTGGCGCGCCACGAAACGCTGCGCACCGCCTTTGTCGAGAAAGCCGGCGTGCCCGCCCAGGCGATTGCTTCGTCAAGCTCCGTCCCGGTAGGAGCGCCTTTAGGCGCGAACTCAACAGAGATCCGCACCCTCATTACCAAGCCCTTCGATCTCAGCACCGCGCCACTCCTCCGCGTCACGGTAGTTCCCACCGGCCCCGACGATCACCAACTCCTCGTCGTGATGCACCATCTCATCGCCGACGGCTGGTCCTTCAGCGTGCTCAGTCGGGAACTGGCTGTGCTCTATAACGCCGCCCGTCACGGCGGGGTAGCGTCCCTGCCTGCTTTGCCCCTGCAGTACGCGGACTACGCCTTGTGGCAGCAGCAGGCGGTCGTCAATGGCCGGTGGTCCGAGCAGCTGGAATTCTGGCGGAGAGCCCTCGCGGGAGCGCCGCCGCTGCTGGCCCTCCCGGTGCGGGAGGGCGGGGCGGTCGTCGTCAGCAACCGGGGCGCCTGGATCGACCGGGTCGTGCCGCCGGTAACTGTTGCCGCGCTGGACGCCCTCGCCATTGCGCAGGGCTGCACGTTGTTCATGGTGCTGCTGGCGGGTTTCAAGGTGGTACTGGCTCGACTGGCCGCAGTGGACGACGTGCTGGTCGGGACGCCCGTCGCTGGCCGCACCCACCAGGCCCTGGAAGGTCTGATTGGTTTCTTCGTCAACACGCTGGTGCTGCGCACGGAACTCAAGGGTGCTGCCACGTTCCGGGACGTGCTCGGCCGCGTGCGCCAGATGACCCTCCAGGCCTTCGAGAACGCGGACGTCCCCTTCGAGAAGCTGGTCGAAGTCCTGAAGCCCCGCCGCTCCCTCGCCCACAGCCCGCTGGTCCAGGTGTTGTTCGCGCTGCACAACCAGCCCCAGCAGCCGCTGGAGCTGGACGGACTGGCGGTTCAGGTTGAGACCGTCCAGAGCGATACGGTGAAGTTCGACCTGAATCTCCACGCGGCCATGGAGGAGGGCTGCCTCCGACTGGCCCTCGCCTGGCGTACGGACCTCTACAGCGCTGCACAGGTGAACAGTCTCCTGAAGCAGTACGTCGCGTTGCTAACGGAGATCGCGGCAGCACCAGATCTGAATCTGGCTGTCGTTTTCGCAGAAGCGCCCGCAGAAGCGGCTGTAGGAGCGGCTTTAGCCGCGACCACCGCCTTGCCGGCCAGGGGAATCGCGGCTAAAGCCGCTCCTACGGGTGAGACTGAGGTAGCCCTGGCCGGCATCTTTCGCGAATTGCTCGGCGTTGCCGTCGGGGTCAACGACGACTTCTTCGAACTCGGCGGGCACTCACTCCTGGCCACCCGGCTGGTCGCTGCCATCGCGGAGCGCCTCGGTACCGAGCTGCCACTCATCAGCGTTTTCGAAGCGCCGACGGTGCGGGGCCTCGCCGCCCGGTTGGGTGCACCGTCATTGCGGCCTCTGCCGCCCATTCCCCGCCTGGCCCGGCGTCCCGATCCCGGTCAAGCGCAGTGAACGCCGAGCTGGAGCTGGTGACGGATTCCGGGACCCAGCACTGGGTGTTTCCCGCGTCCTTTGCCCAGCAGCGCCTGTGGTTTCTCGAGCAGCTGGAGGGCGCCGGACCCGTCTGGAACGTGCGGCTGCCGGTGCGCCTGACCGGCACCCTGGACATCGCGGCGCTTGAGCAGGCGGTGGCGGCCGTAGTTGCCCGGCACGAAGCACTGCGCACGACCCTGCAGATGCGTGGTGGCGACATCCTGCAGGTGGTGGCCAGCGCGCTGACCGTGCCGGTGGAGCGCGTGGCATTGCCAGAGGCGACAGAAGACGAGCTGCGCACGCGGCTGGGCGAACTCTGCTCGGGCACCTTCGATCTGCGGGAGGGCCCGCTGCTTCGCGTGTTCCTGGTGGAGCTGGCGCCCGCTGACCACGTGCTGCTGATTCTCAGTCACCACTGCGTGTCGGACGCCTGGTCATCCGGCGTGCTGTTCCGGGATCTGGCCGCCTCCTACACGGCGCTTACCCGGGGCAGGCCACCGCTGCTGCCCGCGCTGCCCATCCAGTACGCCGATTTCGCAGTCTGGCAACGGGACTGGCTGGCCGGCCCCGAACTGGAGCGGCAGGCTGCCTACTGGCGGGAGCACCTGAAGAATGCGCCGGTGCTCCTCGACCTGCCCGTCGACCGGCCCCGGCCGCGGCTGCAAAGCTATCGCGGTCATCGCCTCGGCCACGGCCTGCCTGCGGAACTCACGGCACAGCTGAAATCCCTGGCGGTAACGGAGGGCGTCACGCTGTTCATGCTGCTCTTCGCTGCGTTCAACGTCCTGCTGGCCCGCTGGTCGGGCCAGGGCGATCTGGTTATCGGCACGCCCATCGCGGGTCGCCGGCGCACGGAACTGGAAGGGCTCGTCGGTTTTTTCGCGAACACTCTCGCGCTCCGCACCCGGGTGGACGAGGCCGTGAACTTTCGCGAGCTGCTTCTGCAGGTGCGCGCGACCGCCCTCGCGGCGTTTACGCATCAGGACCTGCCCTTCGAGAAGCTCGTCGAGGTCCTGCAGCCGCCCCGGAGTCTCGCGCACTCGCCAGTTTTCCAGGTGCTCTTCGTGCTGCAGAATGCACCCTGGGACGCGGCAGGCTTCGGTGCTCTTCAGGTCGCGCCGGCCGAGAGTGCTCCTGCCGCTACGGCGCGGTTCGATCTCACGGTGTCTGCGTCCGAGTTCGAGGGCCAGCTGTGGCTCGGGCTGGAGTACAGCACGGACCTCTTTGATGCGCGCACTATTGCCCGGCTCGCCTCCGGCTTCGAGGCGCTGCTGACCGGGATCGTCGCCGCGCCGGGTAGTCCGCTGGCCACGCTGCCCGTGCAGGCGGAGGCGGACCGGCGCCGCCAGCTGCAGGAGTGGCAGCCGGCGCTCACGCAGTTGTCCGGTCCGGAAAGCGTCTATGGGCTGTTCCGCGATCAGGTTGCCCGCTCGCCCGACGCCACTGCCGTCGAGTGCGGCGACACCCGCCTGAGTTACGCGGCACTGGAAGCCCGGGCCGGCGAGGTTGCGGCGCGGCTCCTGGCGGCGGGTATGGACCCGGCCGTACCGGTAGCCCTCTGTCTCGAGCGCTCCGTCGACATGCTGGCTGCCGTCCTTGGCGTGCTGCGCGCTGGTGGGCACTACCTGCCACTGGATCCCCACCACCCGCCGGCGCGGCGGGCCAGCCTGCTGCAGGATTCCGGCGCGGTACTGCTGGTGAGCACACCGGAGGACGCGGGGCAGTCGCCCGCCATTTCCCATGTAGGAGCGGCTTCAGCCGCGATGCCGCTGGTGTTCGCGCCGGTCGGCGCTTCTACGACGGCCGTCGACGCGCCGGCCTATCTCATCTACACCTCCGGCTCCACCGGTCGGCCCAAGGGCGTGCTCGTGGGGCAGCGGGCCGTCGTGAAGTTCCTGAACAGCATGGCGACTGTCCCGGGACTGCACCCGGGTGACCGGCTGCTGGCCGTCACGACGCTTGCCTTCGACATTGCGGTGCTCGAGTTGCTGTTGCCGCTCACTGTTGGTGCCACCACGGTGATTGCGACTGAGGAGGACCTGCGGGATCCGCAGCAGTTGCTGGCGCTGCTGGTGACGGCGGGCATCACGGTCATGCAGGCGACACCGGCGCTCTGGCGCAACCTGCTCGCTGCCGGGTGGCCCGGTACGCCTGGACTCCGTCTGCTCTGTGGCGGCGAGGCGCTGGACCGGGAGCTGGCCACCGCGCTGCTGGGTGCGGGCGCGGAGCTGTGGAATCTCTACGGCCCCACGGAGACTACGGTCTGGTCCTGTTGCGAGCGGGTGCGGGCTGAGGCCGGCCCTGTCAGCATCGGCCGGCCCATTGGAAACACCCGCTGCTACGTGCTCGATGAGGAGCAGCAGCCGGTGCCCATCGGTGCCCACGGGGAGCTCTGGATCGGCGGCGACGGCGTTGCGCTTGGCTATCACGGCCAGCCCGCGCTGACGGCGGAGCGCTTCCGTGCCGATCCGTTTCGGGCGGCGGAGCAGGGCGGAGGGCGCATGTACGGCACGGGGGACCGGGCCCGGTGGCGCGCGGACGGCCGGCTTGAGGTGCTTGGCCGCCAGGATTTCCAGGTGAAGCTCCGGGGCTTCCGCATTGAGCCGGTTGAGATCGAGGCGGCGCTGCTCGCCCGGCCCGGCGTCAGCGCGGCGGTGGTCGTCCTGCGGGAGGTGGCCGGTGACCCGCGCCTGGTGGCCTTCCTGGTGGCCCGGGATGTTCCCGTGCCGGATGCCGTCCTGCTGGCTGCGTTGCGCGAGTCGCTGCCCGGCTACATGGTGCCATCGCACCTTCTGTGGCTCGCGGCGCTGCCCCTCACGCCAAACGGCAAGCTCGATCGCGGGGCGTTACCCCCGGTAGGAGCGCCTTTAGGCACGAACGGTGCTCGAATCGCGCCTGAAGGCGCTCCTACAACCGCGCTCGAGACAGCCCTCAGCGCCCTTTTCAGCGAACTCCTGGGCGCCCCGGTGGGACTCGACGATGACTTCTTTGCCCGGGGCGGTCACTCGCTGCTCGCCACCCGGCTGGTTGCCCGGATTCGCGGCGACCTGCAGGCAGACGTGTCGCTCCGCAGTCTCTTCGAGACGCCGACGGTGCGGGGTCTCGCGGCGGTGGTGCAAGGTTCGACTCGCGTAGGAGTGGCTTTAGCCGCGACCTCGCCACAGGTTGAGGGATCGCGGCTAAAGCCGCTCCTACCGATCGCCACCGCACCCGTGTCTCTCGTCCAGCAGCGGCTGTGGTTTCTGGACCGGCTGGCTCCCGGCAACTCCGCCTACCACCTGGCCTGGGCCTTCGAAGTGCGGGGCCTGCTGGACCGTCCGGCCCTGCAGCGGGTCCTGGACGAACTGGCGGCCCGCCACGGCAGCCTGCGTACGCACTTCCGCGACCAGGACGGCGAGCCTCTGCAGGTGATCGGCGCGGCCCGCGGGTGGCCCCTGGAGATTGTTGCTGGCGCCAGCGATTTGCCGGCGCAGTTAGCGGCTGAGGCCGCCGCACCCCTGCAGTTATCCCGCGGGCCCCTGATCCGCGCTGTACTGATCGAGCAGACGCCCGAGGTGCACACCCTGCTCATTGTCATCCACCACATCCTGGCGGACGGCTGGTCTTTTGGTGTGCTCAGCCGGGAACTGGCGCTGCACTACGCTGCTGCCTGTCGGGGAGAGCCGGTCCTGCTGCCCGACCTGGCCATGGACTACGCCGGCTATGCCCGGGAGCAGCGCCGGTCGCTGGCCGGTGGTGAACTCGCCCGGCAACTGGCGTACTGGCAAACCCAGCTCCGGGACCTGCAGCCCTGCATCGATCTGCCGACGGACCGCCCGCGCCCTGCTGTCGCCTCGGGCAAGGGCGCGCGGCTCGCCCGGACCTTGCCCCCCGCGCTGCAGTCGGCTGTCACCACCCGGGCCCGGGCGGAGGGCTGCACCGTGTTCGTCGTCCTGCTGACCGCTTTCGACCTGCTGCTCGCGCGCTACGCGGGCACCGAAGACGTGGTGGTCGGCACGCCCATTGCCGGCCGGCCCCGGACTGAGCTGGAGGGGCTGGTCGGCTTTTTCGTCAACACGCTGGTGCTGCGTACGAGCCTCAGTGGCAACCCGACGGTGCGGGAATTGCTGGGCCGGGTGCGGGCCATGACACTCGCGGCCTTCGAGCATGCGGAGGTGCCCTTTGAGCTGCTCGTGGAAACCCTGCAACCGCCCCGCAGCACCAGCCGCACGCCGCTCTTCCAGGTGCTCTTCAACCTGCACAGCGAGCCCCACTCGCCACTGGGGCTGGAGGGTCTGGAGGTGCGGCCTCTCCCGATTCCGCGCCACACGGCCAAGTTCGAGCTGAGCGTCTCCCTGGCCGAGACGACAGCAGGACTCGCGGTAAGCATCGAGTACAGCACCGACCTCTTTCTGCCGGCGTCGATGGCACGCCTGCTCGACGACTATGCAGCGCTCCTGGGGGCGCTGGTGGCAGCGCCGGAGGCCCGCCTGACCGAGTTGCCCTTCTCGCCCCGGGAGCCGGCGACGCCCCGCGACCTGGTTCCCCTGGCGACGGAACTGACCCTGCCCGCAGCCTTTGCGGCGCAGGTTGCCCAGCGTCCCGACGCCCTGGCCGTGAGCGCACCCGCCACCGGGGGTTGCCTGGCCATTGACTGGACCTATGCCCAGCTCGACCGGGAGGCGCGGGCCATCGCCGCGGCCCTGATTGGCCACGGCCTGCAGCCCGGCGAGCGTGTGGGCCTGTGGTTTGCCCAGGGTGCCGGCCAGGTGGCGGGCATGCTCGGCGTGCTCCAGGCAGGCGGGGTCTACGTGCCCCTGGATCCCCTGGCGCCCGCCGCCCGACTGGCATCAGTCAGCCGCGATGCGGGCCTGCGTGTGCTGGTGACGGATCGCTCCGCACCCGTGCCACCGCCGGCGGGACTCCTGGCGCTTGCCCGGGAGGAGTTGCTGGCCAGCGCTGAGTTACCGTCTTTCCCCACTGTGGAGCCCGACTCTCTGGCTTACCTGCTCTACACCTCCGGCAGCACCGGCACGCCGAAGGGCGTGCCCCAGACCCACCGGAACGTGCTGCACTTTATCCGTGCGTGGGCCGGCAACCTGGGTCTCACGCCAGAGGACCGGCTGAGCCTGTTCTCCACCAGCGGCTATGACGCGGCGGTCCAGGACATCTTCGGTGCCTTGCTGACCGGCGCCGCGGTCTGTCCGCTGGATGTGCGTGGCCTCGACCGGGAAACGCTGCTGGACCGCGTGGCTGACCGGGGCCTGACCGTGCTCCACGGGACGCCGACGGTGTATCGCTATCTGTTCGGCGGCCGGGTGGCCTGTCGGCAGGATCTCTCCCGCGTGGGGCTGGTGGTCCTGGGTGGCGAGGTGGCCCGCCGCGCCGATTTCGAACTCTTCTGTGCGCGTTTTCGCCCGGGCGCCCGTTTCGTCAACGGCTACGGGCTGACCGAAGCCACCGCTGTCACCCAGTGGTTTGCCGGGCACGCCACCCGTCCCTACGGCCAGCAGCTGCCCATCGGCCGGCCGGTGGGCGGGCTGGCCCTGGAACTGGTCGATGAAGCGGGGGCCCCGGCGGCGCTTGTCGGGGAGCTGGTCATCGAGAGCAGCCACGTCACCCCGGGATACTGGCCGTCCCTGACCCGCCCGCGCCGCTTCCACACCGGCGATCGCGCCCGGTACCTGCCCGATGGCACCCTGGTCTTTGTGGGCCGCGTCGACGAGCGGCTCAAGATTGCCGGCATTCGCATCGAGCCCGGTGACATCGAGGCCGCGCTGCGCAGCCTGCCGGCGATCCGCGAGGCGGTGGTGCTGGCCCCTCCGGATCCCAGTGGTGAGCCGGTGCTGGTCGCCTACTGCATATTCGTGGCGGGTGAGCCGGCGCCCACGGTCCGGTTACTCCGCGCCCGCCTCGCGACGCTGCTGCCCGCCGCGCTGATTCCCGCGCGCTGCATTCCCTGCCAAGAGTTTCCCAGGCTCCCGAATGGCAAGGTCGACCGCCACGCTCTGGCAGGTTCGGGACGGGCTTGGTCCGCGACCGGGTCTTCCTTTGAGGAGCGTCTCAGGGACGATG
>CAMBYH010000041.1 GCA_945872065.1 Arsukibacterium tuosuense | reverse complement strand
TCGCCCGTCGGCTGACTGCCGCCGACGGCAGCCAGCTTCTTTTCCAGAGCGGGAATCTTGCCGTACTGGAGCTCAGACATGCGGGCAAGATCCTGGCCGCGGCGGGCGGCTTCCAGGTCCTGGCGCGCACGCTCCAGCTCCTCCTTGATCGTGGCCTCGCCCTGCACGGAGGCCTTCTCGGCCTTCCAGATCTCGTCGAGATCCGCGTACTCCCGTTCCAGCGCCTTCAGCTGGGTCTCAAGGTCGAGCAGGCGCTTCTTCGAGGCGTCGTCCGACTCCTTCTTCAGCGCCACCTGCTCGATCTTGAGCTGGATGATGCGCCGGTCGAGCCGGTCCATTTCCTCCGGCTTGGAGTCGATCTCCATGCGCAGCCGGGAGGCCGCCTCGTCGATGAGGTCGATGGCCTTGTCGGGCAGCTGCCGGTCGGTGATGTACCGGTGGGAGAGCGTCGCCGCCGCCACGATGGCGGGATCGGTGATGTCCACGCCATGATGAACCTCGTAGCGCTCCTTCAGTCCACGCAGAATCGCGATGGTGTCTGCCACCAGCGGCTCGTTGACCAGCACCTTCTGGAAGCGGCGTTCCAGCGCGGCGTCCTTCTCGATGTACTTGCGATACTCGTCCAGCGTGGTGGCGCCCACGCAATGCAGTTCGCCCCGGGCCAGCGCGGGCTTCAGCATGTTCCCCGCGTCCATGGAGCCTTCGGCCTTGCCGGCCCCGACGACGGTGTGCAGCTCGTCGATGAAGAGGATGACCTGGCCCTCCTGCTTGGCCAGATCGTTCAGCACGCCTTTCAGGCGCTCCTCGAAGTCGCCGCGGAACTTGGCGCCGGCAATGAGGGCGCCCATGTCCAGCGAGAGGATGCGCTTGTTCTTCAGGCTCTCCGGCACCTCGCCGTTGACGATGCGCTGGGCGAGGCCCTCCACAATGGCCGTCTTGCCCACGCCGGGCTCGCCGATGAGCACGGGATTGTTCTTGGTGCGCCGCTGGAGCACCTGGATCGTGCGGCGGATCTCGTCGTCCCGGCCGATGACCGGGTCGAGCTTGCCCTGCTCGGCCCGGGCGGTGAGATCGACGGTGTACTTTTCGAGGGCCTGGCGGGTCTCCTCGGCGTTCGGGTCGTCCACGCTGTCGCCACCCCGCACCTCGCCGATGGCCTTGTCGAGGGCGCCCTTGACGACGCCCGCGTCCTTGAGGATCTTGCCGAGCGTGCCCTTGTCGTCGCAGGCGGCGAGGACGAAGAGCTCGCTGGAGATGAACTGGTCGCCCTTCTTCTGGGCAAGCTTGTCGGTGAGGTTCAGCACCCGGCTGAGGTCGTTGGAGATCTGCACATCGCCCCCGGTGCCTTCCACCTGGGGCAGCTGATCCAGAGCCTCGCCGAGCTTCGACCGCAACAGGTTCAGGTTGGCCCCCGCCTTGCCCAGCAGCGCACCGACCCCGGGCCCCCGCTGCTCCAGCAGCGCGGACATGAGGTGTACAGGCTCGATGAACTGGTGGTCCCGGCCTACGGCCAGGGACTGGGCATCCTGCAGGGCAGTCTGGAACTTGTTGGTCAGCTTGTCGGTCCGCATGGGGGCACTTTCCTCGTGACGGCTGCTGCCTAGATTGGGCCTCGCCAGCCATTTTCAACGAGAAAAGGTACCGGACACTTAGTTGTTTTAGTTGTTGGGGCAAATAACTAAACAAACCCAATAACTAAGTGTCCGGTACCTTTTCGAGCCAGATGAGGGTGGCCTGGCGGCCGGTGGTGCCGTCCCGGCGGTGGGAGAAGAAGCGCTCGGGCTCGGCGAGTGTGCAGAAGTCGCCGCCGGAGACGGCGGTCACGCCGGCCCGCTGGAGGCGCAGGCGCGCGGCGGCGTAGAGATCCAGCAGCCAGTGGCCGGGGCGCTTCGCCTGAAAGGCGACGGCTGCGGCCGGGTCCGTCCGCAGAAAGGTATCCCGCACGTCGTCCCCGACCTCGTAGCTCGCCGGACCGATGGCCGGGCCGAGCCAGGCGAGCAGTGAAGCCGGCGGCGCGCCGTCGGCCGACAGCCAGGCGACCGTCGACTCCAGGACCCCGGCGGACAGTCCCCGCCAGCCCGCGTGGGCCGCGGCCACGTGGGTCCCCGCCCGGTTGCAGAAGAGGACCGGCAGACAGTCCGCCGTCAGCACCGCACAAACCACACCCGCCGCGCTCGTCCAGGCCGCGTCCGCCGTCACCCGGTCGCCGGCAAAAGCCGCGTCAACCGCCGCCGTGCCGTGCACCTGCTGGAGCCAGGCCGGCTCCCCGGGCAATGCGAGTGCCGTCCGCAGCAGTTCCCGGTTCCGGCGCACCGCCGCCGGGTCGTCGTTGACGTGATCGCCCAGATTCAGCGCCGCGTAGGCGCCGGCGCTGACCCCACCAACGCGCGTCGTGGCGACAGCCTGCACACCCGCCGGCGCCGGCCAGTCTGGCCGGATCAGCTCAGCGTCTGTTCGGGCCATGGCAGCGCCTCCAGCCGGGCCACCGCGGCCACATCCCCCGCCAGCGCCGCCAGCAACCCGCGAAAATCCTCCGGCAGCGGTGCACGGAGATCCAGCGGCGCGCCCGTCACCGGGTGGGTGAACTGGATGCGAAAGGCATGCAGCGCCTGCCGTCGAAAGCCCCGCAGGGCCAGCGCCAGCGGCGCCGACGCGCCGGCCGGAACGATCAGCCGGCCCCCATAGGCCGGATCCCCCACGATGGGATGGCGGACATGGGCCAGGTGCACGCGGATCTGATGGGTGCGACCGGTCTCCAGGCGGACGGCCAGAAAAGTGTGGTGCGGGAAGCGCCCCAGCACCCGGTAGTGGGTGACCGCCGGTCGCCCGCCGAAATCCATCACGGCCATCTTGGTGCGCTGGGTCCGGTGCCGGGCGATGGCGGCATCCACCGAGCCGCCCGCGGTCATGGGCCCGACGCAGAGCGCGCGGTACTCCCGGGTGATCGCCCGGGACTCCAGGTCCCGCACGAGATGGGTGTGGGCGATGAGGGTCTTGGCCACGATCAGCAGGCCCGACGTGTCTTTGTCCAGCCGGTGCAGGATGCCGCTGCGGGGCAGCTCCGCCAGTTCAGGGGCATAGGCCAGCAGACCATTCTGCAGAGTGCCCGCGGGATTCCCCGCGCCGGGGTGGACCACGAGGCCCGCCGGTTTGTTGATGACCAGCAGATCGGCATCTTCAAAGACGATGGCCAGCGCCATGGTCTCCGGGGCCGGTGCCGCGAAGCCGTCCGCCGGAGCGCTAGCCAGGCTGCCCGGCAGCAGGTCGATAACCTGACCCTCCAGGACCCGGGTCCGGGGTTCCGGGCGGTTGCCGTCCAGGCGGACCTGCCCGTCCAGAATCCACTGCTTGAGCCGGCTCCGGGAGTAGTCCGGCAGCAGCTCCGCCAGCACCTGGTCCAGCCGGCGTCCCGACTGGCCCGGGGGAATGATCAGTCGCTGCTGCGGAGACTCCATGCGGCGCTAGGCTATACTGCGCGCCCCGCCGGCGACAGCGCCTTGATCCATGCGTTCGATTCCGCGCCTACAGTTCCCCACCCTCCGCGGCTCACTCCTGCTGATCATTCTGGCCGGTTTACTGGCTGGCCTGCTCGGGGGTTGTTCCAGCCGGGGCAAGGACGAACGGGACTCCACCTCCGGTTCTGCCGAACTCTACAAGCGCGGCAACAATTCCATGGAGACCGGGAATTTCAGCAACGCCATCCAGTACTTCGAAAACCTCGAGGCCCGGTTCCCCTTCAGCAACGAGACCAAGCAGGCCCAGCTGGACCTGATCTACTGCTACTACAAGGACCGGCAGGTCGAGGCCACCGTGGACGCCACGACCACCTTCGAGCGGGAGAACCCGACCCACCCCCGGGTGGACTACGCCCTCTACATGCGGGGCCTCGCCTACTTCTCCGGCCAGTCAAGCTGGTATCACCGCTGGTTCAACGCGGATCTTTCCAAGCGCCCGCCGAAAAACCTCCAGGAAGCATTTTCCGTGTTCTCCCAGCTGGTCCAGCGCTTTCCCCAGAGCGCCTACGCCGCGGACGCGCGGCAACGCATGGTCTTCCTGCGCAATCGCCTGGCGGACTACGAGATGCATGTGGCCCGGTACTACATGCAACGCGGCGCCTGGCTCGCGGCGGCCAACCGGTCGCTCTACGTGATCGAGCAGTACGATGGCGCGCCGTCGGCCGCCGAAGCCCTGAGCATCATGGTGCAGGCCTACACCCGGCTGGGCATGACGGACCTCGCGGAGAATGCCCGCCGGGTGCTGGCCGCCAGCTACCCGGCAGGGCTGGAACAACTGACCCGGAAGGAAAATCCGCCCTGGTACCAGTTCTGGTAGGCCAGAGCTCGCAGACCTGGGCTGTCAGCCCAGCGGCGGTATTCTCAGGTCTTCATGCGCGCCGAGAAATCCCAGGAGGTTAACCAGGCCGGTTCGATCCGGATGGCCACCTCCGCGTCCTGCCGGGCTATCAGCCAGCGGGCAAAACCTGAATCCCGGCTGTGCAGGTACCGGTCGATCAGACGAAGCAAGATGGCCGGGCCATCGGCCCTTGAGAGCGTCGCGCTGCCCTGCCCCCGCACGCCTCTGTAGGGCATCAGATCGCCGCCGATCTCGAAGCCGCAGCGCGGGTCATTCTGCAGCAGCTCGACCACCTTCGCGGTGCGGGGTGTAGCGCACCAGATCGCGCCCTCGTCATACAGGAACCAGAGCGAGCAGAGCAGCGGCGCCCCACCGGCTGACAGGGAGGCCAGGCGCACGGGGATTTCGGTCACGAGAAGAAACTGCTGGATCTCAGCGGCGGACCAGGCACTGCTCGAGCGTATCGTTGGCCCTGGTATGCATGGCTCTGGCACAACCGGCACCTAGGTGGCCGCGGGCGGCATCTTCACCTGGGTGGCTACGAAGCCCTTCAGCGCCGTCATGCGGCCGATCCAGGCAACGACGTTGGGGCAGCCGGAGTAGTCGAGCTGGCGGCCCATTTTGGTGATCAGGTAGGAGACCACGGCGAAGTCGGCGACGGTCAGGGTCCCGAGCAGGTAGTCCTTGCCGGCCAGCTGCTGCTCCAGGATTTTCAGCAACGGCGTCACCTTGCTCTCGTCTTTCTCGTCAGCGACCTTCAGCGTGCCCATGGCGGGCATGAGGTGGCAGCTCTGCCAGTGCAGCCAGCGATCTACATCGGCGCGGCCCCGGACATCGGCGGGCAGGGCCCCGGTCTCGGGAAACTTCGTTGCCAGGTACGTCAGGATCGCGTTCGATTCCCACAGGTTGAAGTCCCCATCGACCAGCGCAGGCACGCGGCCCATCGGGTTGATGGCGAGATACCCGGCACTCTGGGTCTCCTTGTCCTTGAAGCTGACGTGGTGAACTTCCACCGGCAGATCAAAGTGCCGGACGAAAGCCTCAACCTTCCGGTTATTCGGGGTAATCGTGAAGGTATAGACGCGCACGCTGGGTATCCTTATATCTGTGGCGCCGGGCGGAGCGGGCAGGAGTTACTAGGTTAAACGCATCGCTCTGCCGAAAGCAAAACAGCCCCGGCCCCTGTCGCGACCGGGCTCGTTTTTGGCGTTGGACGACCGAGGGCTTACTTCGGCGCGGCGCTCCGACAGCTTCTGGTTGCAGGCCTCGGCACCGATCTGCCCCGCCGGACCCCGGGAATCGTCCGGGTTCAGGTTGGTGCCGTCCAGGGTGCCCTTCGTGTTAACGTTCATGCCCGTGGTGTAGTTCAGGCCCGCGCCGATATAGGGGCGTAACCTGCCTTTCGGGTTGCAGTGACAGCCCTGCAACAGCAAGGGCAGCGGGGGAGCGCCGGTGGGTCCGATTCGTCTCGTGGGCGGCACCATGGCCCTGACGGGCCTCGTGCTGATCGCCTGGTCTGCCTCGTTTACCTTCCTGGAAATGAAACGCTACTGGCGCCAGTAGCGCCTTTCACACTCAGGAGTCGGGCAGACCAGTTATCCTACGCACGCGCGCCCCTGGGGCAGCGCAATTCCCTCCCCTGCTTCCCGGAGCGCCCGTGTCTGGCCAGGATCTGACGCTCTATCGCTGGATGCACGCGGCCCGGCGCGTCGACGAGCTGGAACGCCAGCTGGTCGGTCGCGGGGAAGCCTTCTTCCACGCCAGCGGCGCAGGCCACGAGTCCGGTGCGGCCCTCGCCCGGTTCCTGGTCCCTGGGGACTACCTGCACTGCCACTACCGGGACAAGGCGCTGCTCCTCGCCCGGGGCGTGCCCATGGCGGAGTTCTTTAATACGGTGCTCTGCAACGCCTCCGGCAACTCCGCCGGGCGCCAGCTCTCTCCCCTGCTCAGCGTGCCGGCTCTCAATGTTCTGAGCATCGTGGGCCCGGTGGCCAACAATGCGCTCCAGGCTGTCGGCGTGGCCCAGCAGATCCGGGACTCAGCCGGACAGCCCCTCGTGCTGTGCTCCCTGGGCGACGGGGGGACCCAGGAGGGCGAGTTTTTCGAGGCTGTCGCCGAAGCCGTGCGCTGCGCCCTGCCCGTGCTGTTTCTGGTGGAGGACAACCAGCTCGCGATCTCCACGCGCACGGCGGGCCGAACCTTCTTCTCCCTGCCGGACGGTGCTGCGGCGTCCTTCTACGGTCTGCCGATCCTTAGGGTCGACGGCCGGGATGCCCGGGCCTGCGCCCGCCTGTTTGGCGAGCTGGTCGCCGGCATACGCCACGCCCGCGGGCCCGCGCTCTGCGTCATGGCCGTGGAACGCCTTGCCGATCACAGCAACGCGGACGACGAGCGGGTGTATCGGGACGCCCGGGAACGGGACGAAGCCCGGCGGACGGGGGACCCGGTGGCCTTGCTGCGTAACGCGCTCATTAACGAGGGGGTGGCCGAGGCCGACCTCCAGGCCCTGGAGGCGGGGGTCGAGACCGACGTGCAGGCCGCCGTGGACGAGGCTCTGCGCCAGCCCCTGCCCCTGGCCACCCGGGAGGCCAAGCCACCACCCACCCGGACCACGGCCACCGAGCACCGGGGAACATCCGGCCCCGTGCTGATGACCGAGGCCATCCGGGAGGTGCTGCGGGACCGCCTGGCGACAGATGCCCGGGTGTCGCTCTACGGCCAGGATCTCGAAGATCCCAAGGGCGATGTCTTCGGCGTCACCCGCAGCTTAAGCACCCAGTTTCCCGGCCGGGTGCGCAACTCGCCCCTGAGTGAAGCCACGATTCTCGGCACCTGCATCGGCCGGGCGCTGGCGGGTGGCCGGCCGGTGGCCTTCATCCAGTTCGCCGACTTCCTGCCCGTGGCCTTCAATCAGCTGGCCACCGAACTGGCCACCCTGGACTGGCGCACCAACGGGGGCTGGCGCGCACCGGTGATCGTGCTCGCCGCCTGCGGCGCCTATCGTCCCGGCCTCGGCCCGTTTCACGCCCACACCTTCGAGGCCACGCTGGCCCATCTGCCCGGGAT
The DNA here is from genome assembly GCA_945872065.1 of Arsukibacterium tuosuense. GTDB lineage: Bacteria > Pseudomonadota > Gammaproteobacteria > Steroidobacterales > SHZI01. Next base: position 13,954 of record CAMBYH010000041.1, on the reverse strand, counting down.
CGACGTCGGCATGCCGGCCACGGCCGCGGATGCCGCCGGCATGCTGAATGCCGCCTTCGACAGTGAGCGGCCGACGGTGATCCTGTATCCCAAGGCCCTGCTGAATGATCGTGAGCGGGGCACGTCCCCGGACGTCGCCCGGCAGCGCATCGCGCTGGGCAAGTCCCGCCTGGTCCGCAGCGGTGACAGCCTCACGCTGGTGGGCTGGGGCAGCACGCTGCCCCTCTGCGAAAAAGTAGCCGACGCGCTGGCGGCCATCGACGTCACGACCGACGTGCTGGACCTGCGCTGGATGTCGCCCTTCGACCGGGACGCCGTGCTCCGGTCCGTGGAGAAAACCCGGCGCCTGCTGGTGGTGCATGAGGACAACGTGACGGCCGGCTTTGGCGCGGAGGTCATCGCTGCCGTGGCGGAGGCTATCAGGGGTCCGGTGCAGTACCGGCGGCTGGCCCGGCCCGACACGTTTGTCCCCTGTCACTTCGGCAACCAGCTCGAAATCCTGCCGTCCTTCGCCGGCCTGCTGACGGCGGCAGCAGACATGCTCGACCTCACGCTGACCTGGGACCGGCCGCAGCTTGGCGCAGACGACCAGTTTGTCGTCACGGCGATCGGCTCGAGCCCGGCCGATCAGCAGGTCGAAGTGGTCGAGCTGCTCGTGCAGGTGGGCGACGTCGTCAAGGCAGGCCAGCACCTGGCCACTCTCGAGGCCGACAAGGCGATGGTCGACCTGGTGTGCCCGGCGGACGGCACCGTCGAGATCATTCACCTGAAGATTGGCGACCAGGCTCCGGTGGACACGCCACTGATGACCCTGGGCGTCCTCGGTCTGGGGGTTGAGAAGGCCCGCCAGCGCCAGCTCACGCGGGAAGCGGCCGGCACGCCGCAGCTTTCGCGACGGAGTCCGCCGCCGCTGCCCGGCACTGCCCTTCCTGCCAGCCCGGCCGCTGCGCACTCGGTGGTCATCACGGGCCTCGGCGTGTGCCGCGGCACCGACCGGCTCGACAACGCAGAACTGCTGGCGCGCTTTCCCGCCTTCCACACCGACGGCCGGGATGGCATCGCGGAGCGCACGGGGATCACCAGCCGCATCGTGGCCAGTGCCTCCCAGGACGCCGTGAGCATGGCGGTCGAAGCCGCAGGCCTCGCCCTTAAGGAAGCGGGCCTGCAGGCGGCGAGTCTCAGCCTCATCATCTGCAGCACGAGCACGCCGGTGACGGTGGTGCCCTCTACCGCCTGCCTGGTGCTGGAGCGGCTGGCACCCGAGGCCAACGTGCCGGCCTACGACCTGCTCGCGGCCTGCAGCGGCTACCTCTACGCCCTCTCCACGGCCTGGGATTTTCTCCAGTCCCGCCCCGGTGGCCACGTGCTGGTGCTGACCACGGAAGTGATGCGCCGGATCACCAACCCGGACGATCCGGAAACGGCACCGATCTTCGGCGATGCCGCGACGGCGACGGTGGTGACCAGCTCGTCCGTGCCCGGCGAAGGCCTCGCCCGGCTGCACCGGCCGGTGATCGACGGCCGGGGCGAAGACGGCACCACCCTGCTGGTGCCGCTGCCCGGCTCGGGCCAGGGCGTGCGGATGGATGGCAGGCGGGTGTTCGCAGAGGCCGTGCGCCGCATGAATGGCGTGCTGGCGGATGCCTGCCTGCAGGCCGGGCTTGGCGTCGGGGATCTTGACCTCATCGTGCCGCACCAGGCCAACGGCCGCATCATCGAGGCGATGCGCACCCGGCTGAAACTGCCGACCGAGCGGGTGTGGAACGAGATCGCGGCACAGGGCAACACCTCATCGAGCACGATCCCGCTGGCACTGGACACCGTGCTGCGCCAGCCGGGTCCGGCTGCCCGCATCGGCCTCTGCGCCTTCGGTGGCGGGTTCACCTGGGCGGGCGCTATCCTCGAAAAATCGTGAGCAAGGCCTTCACCCGGGAAGCCGATCAGGACGATGGGGACGATGACGCCCCCGACGCTCCCAGCGCCCTGCCCCCCGGCACGAAGAACTACATCACCCCTGCCGGCCTGCAGCGCCTGAAGGACGAGTTGCAGTTCCTGCTCCGGAAGGAACGGCCAGCGGTGACCGCCGTGGTGTCCTGGGCCGCCGGCAATGGGGATCGCAGTGAGAACGCGGACTATCAGTACGGCAAGCGCCGGCTGAAGGACATCGACCGGCGCATCCGCTTTCTCACCCGCCGGATCGACCTGGCCGAAGTGGTCGATCCCGAAAGGCCCCGGGACGAGCGCACCGCCGGGCAGGTGTACTTCGGGGCCACGGTGCGCTACGCCAATGCAGCCGGCGAGGAGCAGGTCGTCACGATCGTTGGCGTCGACGAAAGCGATCACCGGCGCAAGCACATCAGCTGGATCTCGCCCCTCGCCCGGAGCCTCATGAAAGCCCGGGCCGGCGACAGCGTGAGCCTGCAGGCGCCCGGCGGCAGGGAAGAGCTTGAAGTCCTCGCTGTGCATTACGCACGGGTGGACGTGGAGCCGTTTGTGGCTGCGGGCCCGCCTGCCGGGTTATCCGGCTCGTCCTAACCGGAATCCGGATCCCCGGTTGGCGCGTCCGTAATCGTCGGGACGAAGCGCCCGGTCTTCACCCGCCAGATCTGCACGACCGTCATCGCCACCGCCGCCACCACGCCGGCGACCAACGCTGCGCGACTGTGCAGCGCCAGTGCCGCGAAGCTGGATCTGAACAGCAGGCCCGCCAGGCCGATCCAGATGAGCGGGGGAAACACCGAGCAGAAACCGGCGGCCACGGCCAGTCCGCAGGACGCGAGCAGTCCGATGGTCAGCCCCCAGGCCACGACGGAACTGCTCCCCGCCTGCACAGCCGTGGCGGCGAACAAACCGCAGATGAGCAGAACGAACACCGCGGGTATCGCCGGCTGGGGCCGGGAATTCGCGGTGATGATTTCCAGTGGCGTGCGTGGCGGCCGCGGCATGACAGCGTTACAGAGTTTGCTGCACCAAGCATAACTTCAGCGCCACAAAAAAACTCAATACAGTACTGAATCCCAATCCGCAGGTGCTCCGAACGATGTTCCTGTCTACACATCTGCCCAGAGAACGCACTTGTTTCAGGTTCGATCCTCTTCGACGAAGGGCAACGACAGCGACACACCCCAGACCCAGCGCCGCGTGATCCACGCGGCGCCGGTTTCATTGACCTCGATCGCGGCACTGACGACAGCCCAGTGGAGGGCATCACGCCAGGTGGTGAGGTCACCGTGATCTCCGCCCCTGACACCAGCCTGGCGGCAGACACCGGGTACTCGGCCCTCGGGACCTTCAGCTTTGGCAACGAGCCCGGGCCAGTGGAAGTCCCTGCCGGGAACTACCAGCTCCGGGTGACGCTGGCGATCAACCCGGCGGCACCCAGTCCGAACTGCTGGACAGCTACGTGGCAGCGCCGGACACCTACGACGTCGCGGTGACCGGGGCGGGCACCAGGTCCCCAGTGGCGATCTCCGCCAGTCTGACGCTTGAGAATGGTGACACCTTTACCGCCATCGCCGGCTGATCCCAGGCCGGCGGTGGTGGACGCCGCTGCATTCAGGAAAAAAGCGCGACCTCGGCCAGCGCGATATCCGCCGTGAAATCCCGCATCCAGCCCAGCAGGGCCAGCCGCTGGATCTTCGCGGGATTGAGCGGCATCGTCAGATCGTTCGGCGTGAAGCCGGTCCAGGGAATCCGGACCCGCTGCCAGCGGGGCTCCGCCCGGAAGGTCGCGCGGTAGGACTGGTCGTACCAGCCGCAATCCGCCGTCCGGACGTGGCAGTTGTAGTCCTCGCTGTTGCCGTGCACGAGAAATTCCACGCCGGCGTAAGCCGAGCCGTCGAACTGCCCGCCCCGGGACGCGAGGTCCAGCGCCATCTGGATGAAGCCACCGCCGCTGTCCCGGGTCACGCGGCCGGACAGGCGCATGCAGTCCTTGCCGTCCACCGTGGCGCGCACGAAGGTGGCGTCCGAGACCCCGCCCATCACCCGGTCGCTGAAGCCTCGCCAGCGCGCATTCGGCGCAATGCTCTCCTGGCCTGCCTCAAAGCTGCTGAGAATCAGGCGGGTCTTAGCCATGGTGGGGCACCCGGTCGACGTTTACGGAGACTTCATTACGGCGCAGAAACGGCAGCGTGTAGGGCGCGTTATAGCGGGCCAGCTGGGGTTCGCCCAGCGGCCTGATGCCCGCCGCCGCCAGCGCCTGCAGCAACTCGTCACGATGGGCCACGAAGTTGCGCTCCGTCCAGCGGCCTGCGTAGCGCAGAACCGCCATCAGCCGGCCCGCCACCGGGACCACCTGGACCCGGGGGTCGCTGGGTACGGGCGCGGTCTCGACGGTGTACTGACGGGGCAGCAGGAAGGCCACCCGCCAGCCGGCAGCACTGCCGGACTGCTGCACCGGCACCGTCATCGCGATCTTCTCGCCCTGCGCCGCCTGGGACACGGGCGCCGTCATGGCGATCCGGGCGCGGCTCCTGTTGCCACCAGCGATGTAGCGGAAGAGCCGCCGGAAGCCCTCATTGCCGGCACCGTCAAAATGGCTGGCGTCCTGCACGAGGGTCTCGGCGACCAGGCAGGGGTCGTACTCGCGATACTCGACCTGGCCCGACCGCAGGCGCACGGCGTAACGGGGTTCCTCGTAGCTCATGGGAGCAGGATCCGGTTCATCAACACACTGCCTGACGGCGGGCCGCTTGGGGACTTGAGGGCAGAGAGTACCCTGTCGCCGGCCCCGGTCTGCAGCAGCCGCCAACTTCAAGATCGGACCAGGCACCATGCCGCCTGTGCTGATCCGCCTCCTCATCATCGCGAAGGTCCTGATCTTCGTCGCGGGTGCCGCCTATGAGCCCGTCGTCACCGCCACCTTCGGGCTGTGGCCCCTGGGCAGCTTCCGGGTGGCGGGCCTGCCCGGCCCCGTCGGCTTCGAGCCCTGGCAGCTGCTGACCGACGGGTTCCTCCACGCCAACCTGCTGCACCTGGGCTTCAACCTGTTCGGGCTGCACATTTTCGGCCGGGAGGTGCTCCAGGCCACCGGCGTTGCGCACTGTGCGCACCTCGGCGGCCTGGTGGGCGGGTGGCTCGTGTTGCGCCGGAGGATGCCCGGGCCGTTGCAGGAGCGCCCTGCTGGCTGCAGGCGAGCGCCAGCTTCCCGTATATTCCTCCCAGGTAAAACACGCGCCCAGCCGCGGGAGATTCTCATGGACCAGACCACGCGCCGCCACGCCAATGTGGTGAACATCGCCGAGCTCAAGGCCGGTGGCTTCGAGAAAGGCGGCCGGTTTGCCCTGGCCAGCAAGGCCCTCGGCAAAGCCACCGGTGCCCGGGGCATCGGCTGCAGCTACTACGAAGTCCCCCCCGGCAGGACCGCCTTCCCTAATCACTATCACTGCGCGAACGAGGAATCGATCTACGTGCTGGAAGGCTCAGGCACACTGCGCCTTGGGACCGATGAAGTGCCAGTTGGCCCCGGCGACTACGCGACCTTCCCGGTGGGTCCGGCCCACACGCACCAACTGCTCAACACGGGCGACGTTCCGATGCGCTACCTGTGCTTCTCGACCATGCTCCTCACCGAGGTGGTCGGCTACCCGGACTCGAAGAAAATCGGCGCCTTCGGCTACGCCACCACGGGTGAATCGATGACGCGGATCATGGTGCGGGAAGAGAGCGGCGTGGATTACTACGATCGGGAGGTCTGAGCAGGTCATGCAGGCGGCAGCCATCGACAGCTTTGGTCCGGCAGTCCAGCTGCGGGTCCGGGACGTGCCCCGCCCGGTGCCGGGTCCGGGCCAGATCCTGCTGGAGGTTCACGCCAGCAGCGTCAATCCCATCGACTGGAAGATTCCCGGCGGCCAGATGGCGGCGCGGTACGGCGCCGCGTTTCCCCTGATTCTCGGCTTCGATGCCTCCGGCAGCGTGGCGGAAGTCGGCCCCGGCGTCACCGCTTTTGCGCCGGGCGATGAGGTCTTCGCCCGGTCGGATGTCGGGGCCGGCGGCTGCTATGCCGAATACGCCCTGCTCAACGTGGGGACGGTGGCGCGCAAGCCGGCAGAACTGAGCCACGCGGAGGCTGCCGCCCTGCCGCTGGCAGCGCTCACCGCACTGAACGGCCTGCGGGATCCTGGCCAGCTCCAGGCGGGCCAGCGGGTGCTGATCATCGGCGCGGCCGGCGGTGTGGGCAGTTACGCAGTCCAGCTCGCCCGCAATCTGGGAGCGCGGGTCACTGGCGTCTGCGGCACGGCGAACGTGGCACTCGCCCGGGAACTCGGCGCCCACGACGTCATCGACTACTCCCGGGAGCCCGTGCTGGTGCCCGGCGCCGGCTACGACCTCATCTACGACACCATCGGCGCGCACAGTCCCGCAGCGGCCCGTCCGGCACTGACCAGTAACGGCTGCTACCTCGCGCTGGTGCCGGGGCCAGGCATCGAGTTTTTCCTGCCGGGCCAGACCGCCCGGAAAGCCGGCGGCGCCTACTTCCTGGTCTGGTCGCCCACCGGCGCCGATCTCGAACTCCTGGCCGGCTGGGTCCGGAAGGGCCAGCTGAAATCCATCATCGACAGCGAGTTCAGCCTGGACGATATCCAGGCCGCTCATCGGCGCAGCCAGACGCTGCGGGCCCGGGGCAAGATCGTGATCCGGGTAAAGTAGCCCTGCGGTATTTCAGCCTGCCCGGCGGGAAGAACCAGATAATCGTGGAGAAGGCCGAGCCCAGCCCCGGCTAGAACCTGCGCTCGTTAAGCAGCTTCGCGGGCCACTTGGCCTTGACGCGCTCGATCACGCCCGGCTCTGCGCTCTCCAGCAGCGCGCGATTCAGTTGCTGATAGACCGGTGGCCCGCCCTCCTCCGGCCACTGGCGCGTGGCGTCGATGATGGCCTTGCTGGTGGTCTGGCGATCCGGTGAGCCGGGATCCAGGGCAAACGCCCGCTTGCCCTTCAGGATTTCCGTCGCGGTCGCGGGCTGCCAGCGGGAACCGATGGCGAAGCGCACGGCGGCCGAGTCCAGGATGTCGATGTCGTCGTCCACCACGATCACGATGCGGGAGAGCGGATTGAAGTTGGCGATGGCCTGGGCCACTTTCAGGCCCTGGCCCGGCGCGTCCTTGCGGATGCTGAGGTAGGCGAGACCCTGGGAGTCATGGGGCGCGTAGTAGTCCACCACCTGGGGATGAGACTTGCGCAGGGAGTAGACGGTCGCAGCGGCCTGGGCAGCGGTGCAGTACTCGGAGCCGACGCCCGTGAAGCTGTTCATCACCCAGGGGTTCCGCCGGTGCGTGAGTGCATCCACACGCATGACGTAGTTCTTTTCCTTGGCGATGCCCATGTACCCGTACATCTCGTGGTAGGGCCCTTCCGGCTCCAGATTGACGAGATCCACGGTGCCCTCGATCACGATCTCCGCCTGGGCCGGCACCTGAAACTCGCCGTCTTCTGTGCGCACCACGTCGATCGGTTTGCCCAGGAACCCGCCGGCGACCGCCAGTTCATCGAGCGGCTGGCGATTGCCCAGGCGGGAAGGGACGCGAGAACTGCTGACCATCCAGGTCATCGGATCCTGGCCGATCACCAGCGACACCTTGAGGGTGGTTTCCCCCCGCTTGATAGCGGCCATCGCCATCCGGTGCCCGGTCTGGCCGTCCTCGAAGTTCACCATCACTTTTCGCGGACCCTTCACCTGGCAGCGGTAGGTGCCGAAGTTGACGCCCATCTCCGGGTCCCGGGTGAAGACTGAAGCGGTGTTGATGTAGGGGCCGCCATCCCCCGGGTTGCCACGGATGAAGGGGAAGGCCGTGACGTCAATATCGTCGCCGGTGAGTCGCACCTGCTTACAGGGCGCCTCGCTGGCCGGGATCTCCCGCGGTTGGATCAGCGTGTAGTCGCCCGCATTGCGCTCGAGCCGGTCGAGCAGCATCGTCCGGGCCGCGCGGTACGACTCCCGGACGTCCCGGGCGTGGGGCTCGATGCCGAAAATGATCGCCTCCGTGTCCATGTGCCCCTGGGTGTTCGCCACCACCGGGCCCGGGTAAACGCGGCCATTCGCCCGGAGATCCTCGAACAAAACCGCCGGCGCCTCGTGCATGCCGAACTCGTCGATGAGCGCGTACATGATGGCGGTGGCCTCGTAGGCGTCCTGATTGACGCCGCGAAAACGGAGCAGGAGGCCCCGGGCCTCCAGCGCCGCCACGTAGTCCCGCAGGGACTCGAAGGGAAACCGGGCGCTGCCCCGACCGGGGCGACTGGCGCCCTGGGCCGGACCCGTGGTCAGCGCGAGCGCGGTGAGTGCCGCACCGCTGGTCAGCAGGTCCCGGCGGGAAAGAGGCAGTTCATCGTGAGACATCAGCATCTCCGGGTGTTGGCGTGAGGCAGATGATAGTTGCAGGAAACATCTGGCAGTGGCCAGCATACGGTCAGGTTGCGGGCGACGGATCCTGCGCCCGGGGCCGCAACAGGGCATGGAGGAGCGCGGTTGCCGCGAGCGCGGCCGCAAACGCGGCCGCGACACTCACCTTCGGCAGTAGCAAGGCGAGGATGAGGCAGAAGATGCCCACCGACCACATGCCCCGGGCCCATCCCGCCAGGAAGCGCACGGCCGAATCCCGCCCATGGAGGGCATGGCTGAAGCTCGCGACGATCGAGGCCACCAGGGGGAAGGTCGCCGCGTAGCCGGCGAGTCGCGGGCCAAAGGCAGCGGCAAGCCCGCTGGACACAAAGGTGAGCAGCACGCCCACCAGGATCCGCGCCGGCAGTTCGAGCCGGTTGGTGCGCTGGGGCAGTGCCGGGGCCGTGGGCAACCTGACCAGCAACACGGCCAGCGCGAGCCCGGTGCCGCCGATCGCGGCGGCGACCCCGAGACCGGTCGGCGCGCGGAAGACCAGGGCCACCGCGGTCGCCCACCCGAGATAGCCGAGCAGCACCGTCTGCCACCAGGGAAGTCGGGCACTGAGGCGGGCATAGAGAACCGCAAACAGCATCGTCGGGCCTACGCCCTCCAGGGCGGCCTCTGCTGCCAGGGCGCCGAAAGCATTGCCCTGCTCGAGGGTCAGCACCAGCAGGATAGGGCCGGCCACGATGGGAAAACCGCCCAGCCAGCCCGCGACGCCAGACCCCCAGCGCCGGGCGGCCAGCGTCACCGCTGCGAGGAGCAACGGCACCAGAAGAAGCTTGATGAGCAGAATCAGCAACGGGGGTACGGGAATGGCTTGGCGGTGCAGTGCGGGATGGCCAGCTTAGCCTAAGCCGGGCCGCCCGGACCCCAGGGTATCGGTAACAGTACCTATCCTGTGATCCCCCGCTTTCGTGTCATCCTCAGTCTTATGCCTGCCCCGAAGGAGTATCCCGTGGGCTAACTCGACAACATTCGCGACCAACTGCTGAAACGTCAGGCGGAGCTGCGGGCCCGCAGTGAGAGCGCCACGGCGGATATGCGCCACCAGCGAACTCAATCAGATCAGCGTCGCCCTGCGCCGCCTCGCCGCGGGCCACTCCACCACCTGCGCGGGCTGCGGTGCCGAGATTGCGGAGACAAGGCTCAGGACAGTACCCTACACAGACCGCTGCTCGAACTGTGCAGTCTAGGAACCAGATTCCACTGTTGTTTACTCAGGAGAAACCATCCATGACCACCCTGACCTCCCGCCTGCGCCTCGGCTTTGCCACCAGTCTGCTGGCGCTGGCCGTAACAGTGCCCGTCCAGAGTGCTTCTGCGGCCACGAAAGCCGAAGTCGACAGCAAGGTCGGCTTTGCCCTGGAGCGGTTGCACAAGGAGGTCCCGGGCTCCCTGGAAGTGACCAAGAAGGCCAACGGTGTGCTGGTCTTTCCGGGCGTCATCAAGGCGGGCTTCGTGATCGCCGGTGAGGGCGGCCAGGGGGCCCTGCTCGTCGGCGGCAAGATCGTTGCCCACTACGACATCATGTCCGCCTCCATCGGCCTGCAGGGCGGCGCCGAGAAGAAGGACATCATCATGGCGTTCATGGACGCAGCGAGTCTGAAAAAGTTTCAGGACAGCAACGGCTGGAAGGCCGGTGCCGACGGCTCCGTGACTCTTATTAACACCGGCGCGGCGGCCAAAGTGGATCTGACCAAGAACAACCAACCCATCCTGGGCTTCGTCGTGGGCCAGTCGGGCCTGATGGCCGGCATCTCGCTGGACGGGTCAAAGATCACGAAGGCGAAGGACTAAGCTCTGCTGCAACCTCGATGACCCGTTGCCGGCGCCCCAGCCGGCAACGGGCGTCCACCTGCTCCGTGGACTTAAGACACGCCGGCCAGCATCCCGCCGTCGATGCGGAGCGTCTCGCCCGTAATGAAGCTCGACTGGTCGGAACACAGCCAGACCACGGCGTTGGCCACTTCCTCCACCGTGCCCACCCGGCCGATGGGGTGCATCGCGACGATCTGCTTCGCGACCTCGGGATCCTGATAGAAGAGTCGCGCTGCCATGTCCGTGGTGATGACGGCGGGGCACATGGCGTTCACCCGGATACCCGCCTTCGCATAGTCGAGGGCTGCGTAGGGGTAAGCTTGGTCCAGCACATTGCGTGGACCACCGATGCTCAAGCCCGGCGACAAACTCCTGATTGCCCACCGCCGCCTCTTCGAAGAGGACCAGCCCCGGTTCTTTGTGGGGCGGGTGCTGGCTTACGAGAACGGCATCGCCAAGGTGGCCGGCCACGCCTGGGTGAAGGAACGGGTCCGGGGGGAGTTCGGGCGCAAGCCCGATGAACGCATCAAGTTCGTGCCCCTGACCTCCGGCACGATCATGGCCTACGAACTGCCCGCCACCGTCGACCTGGCCCGGGTCGTCCTCCGCTCTACTAATATGAGCCTCGTCCTCACCGATGACGCCAAGTTCTCCATGGACCTCACGGATCGGGTGCCGCAGATCACCAAGCCGGCGCGGTAGCCTTGCCGGCCTGGTCCAGAGCAGGCCGGCCGGACGCGTCCAGCATCTCCTGGTTGTAGGGCGAAGAGGCGGCAGGATCAGCTGCACAGCGCCAGCGCGGGTCTCGTAAACTGGCAAGGATGTCGACCCTTCCCGCACTCACGGCGCCGCGCAAGAGGCTCCTCCTGATCGGCCTGCTCCTGCTGGCCGCGGCCAGCCTGCACGCGGATGCGGAGCGGGTTGTGGCCGATCGGGAGGCGTTTCTCACGGCGAGCGCACTGCTGACTTCGGATCCCGACCGGTACGCCGAGCAACGCCGCAAGCTGGAGGGCTATGTCCTGGCACCCTACCTGGACTACGCAAGGCTCCGGCGGGATCTCACCACCGTGGATGCGGCCACGGCCCGTCGCTTCCTGGATCCCGAGGCCACCACCCAGCTCGGCGCCCAGTTCCGGGGCGAGTACCTGCTGGAACTGGCACGGCGAGGCGACTGGCCCGGCTTTCTGGCCTTCGATAACGCTGCCGCGCCCACCACCACGCTCCTGCGCTGTCAGCGCCTGCGGGCCCTGCTGGCCACGGAGCGCAACACCGCAGCTCGCGGTGAACTGGCGACCCTCTGGGCCACCGGTCAGAGCCTGCCCGACGCCTGCGAGGAACCCTTCGCCACCGTGAGGGGTCGGGGCTGGCTCACTAGCGAGCTGGTCTGGCAACGCCTGCGCCTCGCCATCGACGCCGCCAATCCGGCGCTGGTCGCTTATCTCGTCCGGCTGCTGCCCGAGGCGGAGCGCGCCGACGGGGAGCGTCTGGCCCGGGCCCTGACCGACCCGGAGGCCACACTGCTGGCCGCAACCAGCTGGCCGGACCAGCCGCTCTACCGGGAGGCCGCGGTGGTGGCCTTGCAGCGCCGCGCCCGGGCGGAGGTCGCCAGCGCCATCGGGCACTGGTCAACGCTGGCCCCGCGCTTCAGCTTCACCCCGAGCGACCGCACGAAAGTCCTCCAGTCCCTCGCGCTCTATACGGCAGTGGCCTATCAACCGGAGGCGGAAAGCTGGTTCGAGCAGGTGCCTGTGGAGGGCCGCACCGAACAACTGATGGACTGGCAGCTCCGGGCAGCCCTGGCCGCGGAGGACTGGCCCACGGTGCTGAAAGTTGCCGACGGCCTCCCGGCGCCCCTGGCCACGACGTCCCGGCCCCGCTACTGGCGGGCCCGGGCACTGGCCGGGGTAGAGCGGGCTGCCGAAGCCCGCGACCTCTACTCTGTCCTGGCCACCGAAGCGACCTTTCACGGCTTTCTCGCCGCCGACCGGCTGGACGCGCCCTACACCATCTGCCCGAAGGACATCACGCCCGACCCGGCCCGCGTCGCGGCGCTGCGCGGCCAGACGGATGTGGCGCGAGCCCTCGAACTCCACGCGGTGGGCCGGCGGGTGGAGGCCAACCGCGCCTGGGATTTCGCGCTTGTGAACCTGAGTGACAGCGATCGCCTGCAGCTGGCGCTGCTGGCCAGCGCACAGGGCTGGCACGACCGGGTGGCGTTTGCGCTGGCCTCCGGCGACAACCTGCGCCACTACGCCCTGCGCTTCCCAGTCGCAGAGCAGGACACGGTAGAGCGGCAGTCCGCGCTCAACAAACTCGACCCCGCGTGGACTCTGGCGCTGATCCGGGCCGAGAGCGCCTGGCAGCCCGATGTGCGCTCCGGGGCCAATGCCTGGGGCCTGATGCAGCTGCTCCCGGCGACCGGCCAGCAGATGGCTCGGCAGCTGGGCGTGAACTGGCGGGGAACCAGCACCCTGCTGGACCCGCAGACCAACATCCAGCTGGGGAGCCGCTATCTCGCCCAGCAGGCGGAGCGCTTTCAGGGCAGCGCGCTGCTGGCCACGGCCGCCTATAACGCGGGGCCCACGCCGGTAAAGCGCTGGCTCGCGGAGCGCGGTGCACTGCCCGCCGACGTTTTCGTCGAGACCATTCCCTACAAGGAAACCCGGGACTACGTGGCCCGCGTGCAGGCCTTCAGCGTGATCTACGACTGGCGCCTGCACGGCAAGGTGCGCCCGTTGTCCAGCCGGCTGACGCTGCCCGGTGACCGGGAGCCTGCGGGCAAGCGAGCTGAGCTGCGGTCGGTGGTCTGCCCGGGGACGGCCGTTAGCGGGCCGGGTTGAACTCCCGACCTCAGCAGCAAGCGAGGCCGGTCATTTTTCCCCGGTCTCCTGCAAAGTCTGGCGAAGAATGCCGAGCACTGCGAGGTCCTTTTCCCGCCCCGCTTCTTCCTTGGTCCGGATCAGAGTGGAAAGACCGAGCACTCGAACAACTGCACTTCCAACACTGATCGCCAGGGAGTCAGGCAGCAGGTCCTCGTAGCGCCGGCCATGGCCGATCTGCCCCAAGACATCCACGGGCCCACAACGGGTCAGCAGCAGGTGATGGCCGTCGCCGGCCAGGCCTGCGGGCTCTGGACGCAGGTTCCGACCACCGGGATCCCGGTAGCGCGCCTCCAGATCCGTCAACGCGGCAGCCAAGCGGTCCAGATTGTCCGGGCTGCGGGCATGTACGACATCAAGATCGAATGTGGCGATCGGGGCGCCGTTAAGAACGGCTGCTACGCCGCCGACCACGACCAGGTCAACGCGGTGTTTTGCCAGGATCTCAAGTGCGTCCTTGAACCTAGGTGCCGCGACCATTACCCAGCTCGGCAGCGCTGTCGACAAAACCCTGAAGCACTGCCAACCGCGCTTCCGGGGTCAGCGAAAGCATCCAGCGAATCAGGGACGCATCGCCGTCATCCGGCATGGCGGCTACGCCCGACGCAGGCTCACTGGAATCCATGGCCGGAGTATAGGCCGCCTTTCAAGCTGAAGATTGAGCTGGTGGTGTTTAAGCAGCCTGGGGGTGCTGCTGACGCAAAGGTTCTGATTTGTTCAGCGGCTCGGGGCCCTAGTCCCGGATCCCGGGACCCAGTTCGGCAAACCAGCGCGCGCGAATCCGCTCCCGGTAAGCCATGAGGTTGCCGGTACCGAGCAGGTAGCTCCGGAGCGGTGACGCGTGGGGAAAGGCGGCGATCCCCTCGATCGAAGC
>CAMBYH010000040.1 GCA_945872065.1 Arsukibacterium tuosuense | reverse complement strand
CGGCCCGGCAAACAGGCTGCCCTTCATGACCATGCAGTAGATGAGGATGTACAGCGTGATTACCAGGGCCAGCATGCCCCGGACCCCGCCGCTCATCAGTCCGTGCTTCGGGTCGGCCGCGTTGCGATTGCGGCCGTAGCGGATGACGTCGGGGACGACGCTGAAGCCCGCCATGAGCCAGAAGGCGAAGTAGGCATCCCAGGCCCAGGGCGTGTTCACGAGACCGCCCCAGTTCTCCATCAGCATGACGCCAAACAAGGGCGTAATCACTGCGGTAGGCCCTGTAATTCCGAGGCAGAGCTTGCGCAGCAGCGCCCGGGCCCAGACGCCAACTTCTGTGGGTTGGGTCTTGCGAATCAGCAGCGCCCAGATGTTGCTGAAGAAGGTGTGGCCGAAATACAGGAAGGCCGACAGTTCGTGGATGACCAGTGTCGTGGTGTAGTCAAAGAGGAGGGGAATCCGTAGAACCCCGAGCATGGGCAAGGCGGACACCACCATGATCAGGGTCCAGACGCCATACCAGAAGAAGCGTCCGGGATCTTTCTCAACAGCCGCGTTTGCCAGGGTCGTCGTGTTCATGACGCTATGCTAGCTTGATCCCTGGTCCGTTGCAGCAGGGTGCGGAGTAGTCGGCGCAGGCTTCCGCGGACCGTTTCAGGTTCGCCGAGTGCCGGCAGCACATCACCGATGGCTTCCAGCGTTGACACCCATTCCTTGCGGGGCTCCTTTCGCAGGCGACCATAAATTGATGGCTCCCGTGGCTTGAGGACAACCAGGGGCAGCTTCAGCAGCCAGGCATTCCGCCACCAGAGCGTTTTGGCCTGGCTCCAGGTGCCGTCCAGCACGATGATGCCCTCCAGGCCGTGACGCTTGAGGTCCCGGACCCGGCCCTTGCGGTCTATCACCACGACCGCGTCACCCCGGGCGGATTCCGGAATCGGCGCCGGCAACTTGGCGGCGGCAAGCACGGCCCAGCGCTCCCGGTTGGCATCCTTGCTGCCGATGGCGTGATCCAGAGAGGCCCAGGACAGGCCGACGCGAATCTCCGCTTTGGGGAGGGTGACTTCAACCAGCTTCGCCGTGCCCAGCAGGGCGTCATCCTCCTGGGGGTGCTGGAGAATCACTACTCGGAGTTTGGTGGTTATCTTCTCGACGCGATCACAGATACACACGCCGGTTGGCTTGCCGCAGTCGGGGCAGGGGAGGGTCTCGACGGTCATAGGAAGCGGAAGCGCATTGAGAGATCTACTGCACGGATGTTCTTGGTCAGTGCACCGATGGAGATAAAATCCACACCCGCCTCAGCCACCGGCCGCAAGGTTTCGAAGTTGATGCCGCCCGAGGCTTCCAGGGTGGTGCGCGGTGCCTGCCGGTCCCGGAGGGCAACCGCCTCTCTCATCAGCTCAACGCTGAAGTTGTCGAGCAGCAGACGATCGGCCCCAGCGGCCATGGCTTCCTCAGCCTGGGCGAGGTTCTCCACTTCAACTTCCAGTAGAACCCCCGAACCCTGCTCCCGGGCCCTGCTGACCGCATTGGCGATGCCGCCCGCAGCAACGATGTGATTTTCCTTGACGAGAATGCCGTCGTAGAGCCCCATCCGGTGATTGGTCCCACCACCGATACGGACGGCGTACTTCTGGGCCAGCCGGAGCCCGGGGATGGTCTTGCGAGTATCCAGAATCCGCGCCCGCGTGCCGGCGACAGCCTCCGCACAGGCCCGGGACGCTGAGGCCACAGCGGAGAGTGTCTGCAGGAAGTTGAGCGCCGTGCGCTCGCCCGTGAGCAGGGCGCGGGCAGGGCCGTTGAGCGTGCAGAGGGTCTGGTCCTTGTTGGCGTCCTCGCCTTCCCCAAGGTGCCATTCGAGCACAATCCCGGCGTCCAGCTGGCGGAACACTTCCTTGACCCAGGGCTGGCCACAGATGACCGCGCCATCCCGGGTAATGATCGTCGCCGTTGCTCTTTGGCTAGCGGGGACGAGCGCAGCAGTGAGGTCCCCGCTGCCGACATCTTCGGCCAAAGCCCCACGGACACCGGCGGAGATGTGGGTAATGAGCTCTGGTGACATCCGTGTGGGCATGGGAAAAAGGTACCGGACCTTAGTTATTGCAGCTGTTTAGTTGTTGCACTGCGGCCAAACAACTAAACAACTGCAATAACTAAGGTCCGGTACCTTTTCTTTTTCTGAATCAGAAAGGGAGGCCGTGGGACTGGCCGCCCATGGTCATCAGCATCGGGATGGAGAGGATAAAGTTGATCCTGGAGACCATCGTGGCTGTGGCCCGGGCCTTGGCTTTCTCTTCGTCAGTGGCGGGAACCACGCCGATGACCTTCTTCTGGTTCGGCCAGATGAAGACCCAGACGTTGAACAGCATGATGATGCCCAGCCAGGCGCCAACGCCGATGGTGACGAAGCCTTCCCGGAACATCAGTCCCTTCATCAGGCCGCCGCCGCCGTAGCTGAACTCCATCAGCAGGATGCCGCTCAGGACAGTGACCACCGCCCCCCACCGGAACCAGCGCAGGGCCCGCGGCGCGATGTACTTGACGATACCCGCGTTGCCCGGGCCACCCTTGTCGGCCAGCCCAGCGGCTAGTCCGGGAATCTGCACCACGTTGAAGTAATAGAGGAGGCCAATCCAGAACACGCCCGAAACCACGTGCAGCCAGCGGTCGAGGTTGGCAAGGCTGAAGGTGACGTCCGCACTGGCCGGCAGCAGCAGGCTGATGATCACCATCAGAATGACGCCGGTAATGAGTGCGCCCGAAACGCTCTTGAGTGGATTCATGGCATTGTCCTCTGTAATTGCGGTGTTGCCGGAGGTGTGGAGAGAATAACGGAATCGTAGAGCGGTTTGAACCGATTCACGATTTCGCAGAAAAGATCAGCGGTGAGTTCCGCGTCGTAGATGGCGGAATGGGCCCTGGACGAGTCCCAGGTCATACCTGCCGCGAGCGCCGCCTGGGCGAGCACCGTCTGGCCGTACGCAACGCCGCAGAGCGTGGCCGTGTCGAGCACGCTGAACGGGTGAAACGGGCTCCGCTTGACGCCCGTTCGGGCAATGGCCTCGTTCAGGAACCCCAGGTCGAAGTGGGCGTTGTGGGCCACCATTACGGCGCGGGTGCAGTCCACCGCCTTCATGGCATCCCGCACCGGCTTGAACACGTGCTGGAGGGCGTCCCGCTCAGTGACGGCAAACCGCAGCGGGTTCCAGGGGTCGATGCCCGTCACCTGCAAGGCGGCCGGCTCCAGGTTGGCACCTTCAAAGGGCTTCACGTGGCAGTGCACGGTCTCGTCCCTCCGGAGAGTGCCGTCATCGTCCATCTTGAGGAGTACGGCGGCCATCTCCAGCAGAGCGTCGGTTTTGCAATTGAAGCCCCCGGTCTCGAAATCCACCACGACGGGCAGAAACCCCCGAAAGCGCCGGCTGATCAGTGACGGGGAGCGGGCAGGCTCCGTCATTTCGCGAGCTGCTTCAGTTCGGTCGCGTGATCCAGCAGCAGGGCGAGCGTGTAGCGCACCCCGAATCCCGTCAGGCCCCCGGGCATGTGCGCGAGTCCATCCTTGCGCAGGACCGCTGCCAGGTCCAGGTGAATCCAGGGCGTGTTCTCCGGGACGAACCTCTGGAGAAAGCGCGCCGCCAGGATCTGGTCCGCTTCTCCCGATGAGGAGCACTGGGCCACATCCGCGACCTTCGATTTCAGATCGTCGTCAAAGTCTGGATCATTGGGAAAAGGCCACACTCGTTCGCCGGACGCCTGGCCCGTGCGCACCAGCAGGTCATTGAGGGCTTCCCGATTGGTGAAGACCCCGCTGTAGCGCTCGGATAGGGCATACACGCAGGCGCCGGTCAGGGTGGCATAGTCGAGCATCAGGGCCGGCTTCTCCCGCCCGGCCAGCGCCAGGGTGTCGGCCAGCACCATGCGGCCTTCGGCGTCCGTGTGCATGATTTCGATGGTGACGCCGTTGCTCGCCGTGACCACGTCCCGTTGCTTGTAGGCCGTTGGACCCGTCCGGTTCTCACTGATCGCCAGCCAGCAATCGACGTTGACCGCCACCTTGAGTTGGGTGAGCGCCTGCAGCACTGCCAGCGCCACCGCGCTGCCCGCCATGTCGATGTGCATGTCGAGCATGTGCGGGGCGGTCTTCAGGTTCGTCCCGCCGGTATCGAAGATGATGCCTTTCCCGATCAGGGCCACATCTGTCGCGTCCTGCCCGGGTCCGCGTCCCCGGGGCCGGTAGCGCAGGCGCGCAATGCCGGCGTCGGGCGTGGCATTCCCCTGGGCAACAGCGAGGAACGCGCCCGCATTAAGTTTGCGCAGTTGCGCTTCACCCAGCCACTCGAATTCCCAGCCGTGCCGCAGGGCCAGCGCGCTCAAGACCTCCCGGTAGGCAGCCGCGGAGAGTTTGTTGGCCGGCAGGGCAGTAAGCCAGCGGACGAGGTTGGCGCCGTCGATTTCGGCCAGAGTGCGCCCCGTGTCCAGCGGCTCCCGGGGGCCAAGGAGATGGACGGACTTGAGCGTCGTGGTCTGCGCCTTCTTCTGGAAAGCCGGCCCCTTCCAGGCCCGGGCGCCCAGGGCCAGCAGGAGTGCCGTTGTCAGGCGTTGGGCATCCTCCGGGCCAAAGCCGGAGACCAGCACGCCAACCGAGCGGGGTTCATCCGTCAGGGCAGCCGCCACGAGCTGGCCAGCGAACTGCAGCAGCGCGAAGGGCTTTGGCAGGGCGTCCTTGCTCTTGCTGAGGGGGGCGGGCAGGGCACCGAACGTGACTCCGGTGCCGGTTCCAAGGGAGCCGCGCAGCGGGCGACCCGCACCGTCCCTGCCCAGCCGTTTGTGGACTGCCCGCAGCGGCTGCAGTCCCGGCAGATCCCGCCACACGCTGTCGGGAATCCGGTGCGGGGCGACGACGATGACTTCGTCCAGGCGGCCGAGCAGTGCTCTAGTCACCCGGCCGGGCACGTGCAGCACCTTCAGACCCGACGGGGCTGGCAAGAGTGCGTGACCACTCGCTGGCTTGACCCGTCTTCGTGAAACCTCGATCATTTGGGGCCGCCGCGCTTGCCTGGTGGTTCTTTTGGGGCCCGCAGTATAGGGCATGTCGTCCAGCATGAGCGGAGCCACAGTGGCCGATTCCAGCACGCCCGGTTCTCAGACAGAAGGACAGTTCCGGGGTCCGGATGTCGACCGTGACCCGGAGGAGACCCTTGAGTGGGTTGAGTCCATCGATTCCGTCCTGCGCACCAACGGTCCGGAGCGTGCGCAGTTCCTCCTGAACCAGATGGTGGATCACGCCCGGCGGTCCGGCGCCTACCTGCCGTTCCGGCCCAATACCGCCTACCTGAACACTATTCCTCTCTGGCAGCAGCCGGAGTATCCGGGCGACCGGGTCATCGAGCGGCGCCTCGAGGCCTATATCCGCTGGAACGCCATGGCCATGGTGGTCCAGGCAAACCGGCAGAGTTCCGAGTACGGCGGCCACATCGCCACCTACGCTTCGGCAGCGGTGCTCTACGAAGTTGGCTTCAATCATTTCTGGCGGGCCGTTACCGACCAGTTCGCCGGGGACCTGGTCTACATCCAGGGGCATTCCTCCCCGGGGATCTACGCCCGGGCCTATCTGGAGGGCCGGCTGACCGAAGAACATCTCGATCATTTTCGCCAGGAGGTGGCCGGCAAGGGCAAGGGACTGTCGTCCTATCCGCACCCCTGGCTGATGCCGGACTTCTGGCAGTTTCCCACGGTCTCCATGGGCCTCGGTCCGATGATGGGCATCTATCAGGCCCGCTTCATGAAGTACCTGGAGCATCGCGGAATCCTCGACTCCGGTAATCGCAAGGTCTGGTGCTTTCTCGGCGACGGCGAAATGGACGAACCCGAATCCATGGGGGCGATCACCATGCCGGTCAGGGAGAAGCTCGACAACCTGATCTTTGTCATCAACTGCAACCTGCAGCGTCTCGACGGGCCGGTGCGGGGCAACGGCAAGATCATCCAGGAGCTGGAAGCCGCCTTCCGGGGCGCGGGCTGGGCAGTCATCAAGGTGCTCTGGGGCTCGCGCTGGGACCCGCTGCTGGCGCAGGACAGCAGCGGCTTGCTCCGGCGCCGGATGGAAGAGGCTGTCGACGGCGAGTATCAGAATTTCAAGGCGGGCGGTGGCGCGTACACGCGGGAGCACTTTTTCGGCAAGTACCCTGAGCTCAAGGAGATGGTGGCTAATCTCTCCGATGAGGAGGTCTGGCGCCTGAACCGGGGCGGTCTCGACGCCATCAAGGTTTACGCGGCCTATGCCCGGGCCATGAAACAGGACGGCAGGCCCGTTGTTATCCTCGCCAAGACGGTGAAAGGTTACGGCATGGGCGAGGCTGGCGAGGGCCAGATGACGGCGCACCAGGCCAAGAAGCTGGATGTAGACGACCTGAAGGCTTTTCGCGACCGCTTCAACATTCCGATCTCGGATGCCGACATCGAGGGCGTGCCTTACTACCGGCCCAAGCCGGACAGCGAAGAGATTCGCTACCTGCAGGAACGCCGCAAGCAGCTGGGGGGTTACCTGCCAGCCCGCAAGCCCAATACCCTGCCACTGACCGTGCCCGGTCTCGACGCCTTCCGCGCGCAGCTCGAAGGTAGCGGTGAGCGCGCCGCCTCAACCACGATGGTGTTCGTTCGTATCCTGACGACTCTCGTGCGTGACCCGAATATCGGCAGGAACATCGTGCCCATCGTGCCGGATGAGGCCCGCACCTTTGGCATGGAAGGCATGTTCCGCCAGATCGGCATTTACTCCTCGGTCGGCCAGCTTTATACGCCCCAGGATGCCGAGCAGCTCATGTACTACCGGGAGGACCAGCAGGGCCAGATCCTGGAGGAGGGCATCAACGAGGGGGGCGCTTTCTGCTCCTGGCTCGCTGCTGCCACGTCCTACGCCAATCATGGCGTGCACATGATTCCCTTCTACATCTTCTACTCGATGTTCGGTTTCCAGCGCATTGGTGATTTCATCTGGGCTGGCGGGGACATGCAGGCCAAGGGCTTCCTGCTGGGTGCCACGGCGGGCAGGACCACGCTGGCGGGGGAGGGTCTGCAGCACCAGGACGGGCACAGCCACCTGGCTGCTTCCACCATTCCGAACTGCGTTGCCTACGACCCAGCCTTCGGTTACGAACTGGCCGTAATCATCCAGGATGGCCTGCGGCGGATGTACGAAAAGCAGGAGCGGCTCTTTTACTACATCACCGTGATGAACGAAAATTATGCGCAGCCCGCCATGCCGGAAGGTGTGAAGGATGGGATCCTGCATGGCATGTACCGTTTGTCGACGGGTGGCCGGGGCAAGGTTCGTGTGCAGCTCCTTGGTGCCGGCACCATCCTCCGGGAGGTCATCGCGGCTGCCGAGATGCTGGAGAGGGACTTCAGCGTGCCTGCTGACGTCTGGAGCGTCACCAGCTTCAGCGAGTTGCGGCGGGACGGCCTTGACTGCGAGCGCTGGAACCTTCTCCACCCGGACCAGCCGCCGCGCAAGTCTTACCTGGACCGCAGCTTCGCCGCCGTCAGCGGCCCGTTCGTTGCGGCTACGGACTACATGCGCATCGTCGCCGATCAGATCCGCCCCTGGATCCCCGGTCGGTACGCCGTCCTCGGGACTGACGGCTACGGCCGCAGTGATTCCCGGGCTGCGCTTCGGGACTTCTTTGAAGTGGATCGACGCTATATCGTCGTCGCCGCGTTGAAGGCGCTGGCCGACGACGGTTCCCTGGATCCCCGGACGGTCGTGCAGGCGATAGCGACGCTGGGCATTGATCCTGCAAAACCTAACCCGGTTACAGTCTAGGGCCATAAGGGCCTGAAAGTTCCGCATGGCGCGACGTGAAATCACGGTTCCCGACCTTGGCGAGTTCAAGAACGTCGAGATTGTCGAGCTGCTGGTGAAGGTTGGCGATCAGGTCCGGGCCGAGCAGCCCCTTCTGACCCTTGAGACCGACAAGGCGGCAATGGAGGTGCCATCGCCTGCGGCCGGCACCGTGATCGAGGTGAAGGTGGCGCCTGGGGGGAGGGTGTCGAAGGGAGACCTGATCCTGGTTATGGAGGCTGCTGAGAGTTTGGCAGTGCCAGTGATCCCGGCTGAAGCCAGCCGGGGGCCAACGGTTTCGGCAAGCCCGAAACCATCGGCTTCTTCTCCTTCTCCCAGGGAAGCCGCGTCTTTGGTCGCGGCGTCGTCGCCGCCACCAAAGGCGTCGGCCTCCGCGCCGCAGGCGCGGAATCTCCCACCCATTAACGAGGGAACCTTCGTTAGCGCCCACGCCAGCCCTTCAGTCAGAAAATTCGCAAGAGAGCTAGGCGTCGACCTCGGCCGCGTCAAAGGCTCGGGCCAGAAGAACCGTGTCGTCATCGAGGACGTCAAGGCCTTCGTCAAGTCCGTGATGACGGGTTCCGTCAGCACCGGGCCCTCCCTGCCAAAAGTGCCGGTAGTCGACTACGCGAAGTTCGGGCCCATCGAGATCAGCCCCCTCTCCCGCGTGCGCAAGATCTCCGGCCCGCGCCTCCAGGCAGCCTGGCTCAATATTCCCCATGTCACGCAGCAGGACGAGGCCGACATCACTGCCCTTGAGGAGAAACGCAGGTTGCTGAAGGCCGAAGCAGAGAAGGCCGGTGTCAAGCTGACGCCCCTCGCGTTCTTCATTCGGGCGACTGTGCTAGCTCTCCGGCAGTTTCCTGACTTCAACGCGTCCCTGACCGAGGATGGCGCGAGTCTGGTGCACAAAAAGTACTGGCATATCGGTTTCGCCGCGGATACGCCCCAGGGGCTGGTCGTTCCCGTCATTCGCGATGCTGACCAGAAGGATCTGTTTGCGATTGCCCGGGAGCTGGCGACGCTCTCCGAGAAAGCCCGGGCGGGCAAGCTCGTCGCAGCAGAAATGCAGGGCGGAACCTTCACCCTGTCCAGCCTGGGTGGCATTGGCGGCACGTACTTCACGCCCCTCATCAACGCGCCGGAAGTTGCGATCCTTGGTATCGGCCGGGCGCAGACCAGGCCGGTGTGGGACAAGGACCGGTTTGTGCCGCGCTTCCTCGCGCCGCTTTCGCTGTCCTATGACCACCGGGTAATCGACGGCGCCACCGGCGTCCGCTTCTCTACCGTCCTCGTCGGCCTCCTGGCCGACGTGGACCAGCTTCTGAATGTCTAGTCACAGGATCTAGCCACCCATGGCACTGCTCGAAGTAAAGGTGCCGAATCTCGGCGAGTTCAAGGACGTCGAGATCATTGAGGTGCACGTGAAGCCCGGCGATGTAGTGGGGGCCGAAGCGCCGCTGATCACCCTGGAGACGGACAAGGCGGCGATGGAAGTCCCTGCACCCGCGGGCGGCACGGTACGGGAAGTACTGGTCCAGGTCGGCGGAAAGGTCAGTGAGGGGACGCTGATCCTGCGGCTGGAGAGCGCTGCCGCACCCACGAACCTCTCCTCTTCCGGCGAAGCACCGCCTCCGATCAAGTCCGCGCCCCCCGCATCGGAGGCGGGGCAACTCCCGGCGCTCGGTTACACGGGTCCCACCGATCTCCACACCGATCTCCTCGTCCTTGGTGCCGGCCCCGGCGGTTACCCCGCTGCTTTTCGTGCTGCCGACCTGGGCCTGAATGTCACTCTGGTCGAACGCTGGCCTGTCCTGGGCGGCGTCTGCCTCAACGTGGGCTGCATTCCCTCCAAGGCGCTGCTCCATGCTGCCAAGGTCATCGACGAGGCAGAATCCATGGTTGAGTGCGGCGTGGCGTTCGGGCCGCCCCGGATCGACCTGGACCGGCTGCGCGGCTGGAAAAACCAGGTTGTGGGGAAGCTGACCGGGGGTCTCGCCAGCCTCGCCAAGCAGCGCAAGGTTGCGGTGGTTACAGGGACTGGCCGCTTTGTGTCGCCGCACCATCTCGAGGTTAGCAACGGGGCAACCACGCAGGTGCTGTCCTTCAAGACCTGCGTCATTGCTGCAGGCTCCGAGCCGGTCCGGCTGCCTGGCTTCCCTGATGACCCGCGCATCATTGATTCCACGGGGGCCCTCGAACTCCGGACGATTCCCCAGAACATGCTGGTCATTGGTGGTGGAATCATTGGCCTCGAAATGGCGACGGTCTACGACGCCCTCGGGTCAAAGGTGTCCGTCGTCGAACTGACCGACACCCTGATGCCCGGCACCGATCCGGATCTGGTACGCCCCCTGCAGAAGCGGATCGCCAAACGCTACGCGCAGATCCTGCTGGGCACGAAGGTGGTGGCGATCGAGCCGGCAGTTGATGGACTGCACGTGACCTTCGAGGGCAAGACAACCGGCACCCAGACCTTCGACTGTGTCCTGATGTCGGTGGGCCGGTCGCCCAATGGCAAGCGACTTGGCGCGGAGAATGCAGGCGTGGACGTGGATGCCCGGGGCTTCATCCCCGTGGACAAACAGATGCGCACCAATGTGCCGCATATCTTCGCGGTGGGCGATATCGTCGGGCAGCCGATGCTGGCCCACAAGGCCAATCACGAAGGGCGCGTGGCCGCCGAGGTCGCGGCGGGCATGAAGGTGGCGTTCGATGCCCGGGTCATTCCGTCCGTGGCCTACACGGATCCCGAGGTCGCCTGGGTGGGCGTG
The DNA here is from genome assembly GCA_945872065.1 of Arsukibacterium tuosuense. GTDB lineage: Bacteria > Pseudomonadota > Gammaproteobacteria > Steroidobacterales > SHZI01. The sequence continues at coordinate 10,910 of CAMBYH010000040.1, read as the reverse complement.
ACCGAGGCCGACGCCAAGGCGCAGGGCCTGGCCTACGGGAAGGGTACGTTTCCCTGGGCTGCCAGCGGCCGCTCCCTCGGAACCAACCGGGACGAGGGCATAACCAAGATTCTCTTCGATCCAGATACCCACCGGGTGATCGGCGCCGGAATCGTCGGACCGAATGCCGGAGAGCTGATTGGTGAGGTCTGCCTTGCCATCGAGATGGGGTGTGATGCCGCTGATATCGGGCTCACGATTCATCCCCACCCAACCTTGTCGGAGACGGTGGCCTTCGCGGCGGAGGCGTTTGAGGGAACGCTGATCGACTTGTACCTGCCAAAGAAGAAGGCGTGATTCAGTCGGCATGAGGATCAACCGCTCCCTGCTCCTCGCCGGCGTCGTAACCCTGATCTTTGCAGCTGTCGCTGGCTGGTGGTTCTCCGGCCCAGCTATGACAAGCGTCCAGCCGCTCCCGACTCCGGTCTTTGCGGGCTCAGGCACTTGTGCCGGCTGCCACGCGAACGAGTACGCCCAGTGGCAGAAGTCCCAGCACGCCCTGGCGATGCTGCCTGCCGGCGGCGAAGCGGTGCTAGGCCCGTTCGACGGCAGCGTCTTCACCGACGGCCAGACCACCAGTCGCTTCTTTCGCCGCGATGGCCGGTACTTCGTGAACACCGATGGGCCGGACGGCAAGTCAGCTGATTTCGAGGTGACCCACACCTTCGGCCTGTACCCGCTCCAGCAGTACCTGGTGGCATTAGCCGACGGTCGCCTGCAGTCACTGGGCATCGCCTTTGACACCCGCCCCCCGGCTCTTGGGGGTCAACGCTGGTTCCACCTGTACCCGGGTCAGGCGCTAAAGGCCGGCAATCCCCTCCACTGGACCGGCATCGACCAGACCTGGAACTACCAGTGCGCCGACTGCCACTCCACCAACCTGCGCAAGAACTTCGACGCAGGGACGGGTGGCTATGCCACGACGTGGTCGGAGATCAGCGTGGGCTGCGAGGCCTGTCACGGGCCCGCATCCAATCACCTGGTCTGGGCTGGCCGGAAGGAGGGCTGGCAGGGCCTGGAAGCGACCATGGGCCTGAGTAACCGCCTTGATGAAAGGGAGGGCATTGCCTGGGCGCACGGTAAGGCGGTGACCCCCGGCACGGCGGTCCGTTCTGCGCCGCGGACCAGTTCCCGCGAGATCGAGACCTGTGCCCGCTGCCATGCCCGCCGGGGCCAGTACTCTGATGTGGTCCACGCAGGCGACAACTGGCTCGATGCGTTTCGGCCGGCGCTGCTGGAGCCGGGCCTCTACTACCCGGACGGGCAGCAGCGTGACGAGGTCTACACCTGGGGCTCCTTCGTCCAGAGCCGCATGCACGCGGCGGGTGTTACCTGTGCGGACTGCCACGACCCGCACACCGAGCAGCTTCGGGTCCCGGGTAACGGGGTTTGCGCCCAGTGCCATGTGCCAGCCGTGTTCGACACGACGGCCCATCATCATCATGAGCCCGGCTCAAAGGGTGCCGAGTGCGCCGCCTGCCACATGCCAACCACCATCTATATGGGCGTCGATGCCCGCCACGACCACTCCCTGCGCATACCCCGGCCGGACCGGAGCGTCGCGCTCGGTACCCCCAATGCCTGCAATGCCTGTCACGGGGAGCGCAGTACCCAGTGGGCAGCCGACGTTCTGGCCCGCTGGTACCCGGAGCGCAAGCCCGGCTTTCAGGGCTTCGCAGAGGCCTTCGCAGCTGCAGAAGGTGGTGACCCGTCGTCGGTTGCCGCCTTGCTCAGTCTGAGCGCCGATCCCGCACAACCGGCTCTCGTCCGGGCCAGTGCCATCGTCCGCGCCCAGGGCTACCTCTCGCCGGCGACCGTTGCCGGAATTCAGCGTGCCCTCGCGGATCCGGACGCGCTCGTGCGGGCCACGGCCGCCGAGGCTTTATCGGGAGCTGATCCGGGCCTCCGGGCGGAACAGCTCACTCCTCTGCTTGGCGACCCGGTGAGGCTGGTGCGCATGGCGGCGGCGCGCTCCCTCGCCGGCGAGCCCGAGACCCGGCTCCTGCCCGACGAGCGGGGCAGGTTCACCGCAGCCCTGGATGAGTGGAGCGCCGGGCAGCGCTTCAATGCTGACCGACCGGAGGCCCTGAGCAGTCTTGGCACGCTGCAGTTCGACCGGGGCAACGCCCAGGAAGCCATTGCTGCCTATCGCGCCGCCCTCGACCGGGATCCGACCTTCGTGCAGGCCGCCCTGAACCTCGCCGATGCGCAACGTTCTGCCGGGGACGAGGTGAGTGCGGAGCAGACTCTTCGCCAGGCCGTCGCCATCGGCCCCGGCACCGCAGCCGCCCACCACGCACTCGGGCTGGCGCTGGTCCGGGCGGGCCGCAAAACCGACGCGCTGCTGGCCTTGCAGAAGGCCCATGCGCTGGATGCCGGCAATGCGCGCTTCGCTTATGTCTACGGCGTTGCGCAGTACGACACCGGAGACCCCGCCGAGGCACTGGCCACCCTGCGCGACGCACTGAAGCTCCATCCGACGGACCCCGACCTGCGGGGCGCACTCGCAGCCTACGGCGGGTCGCCACCCTGAGATCCAGGCTGATCACCCCGACACTCTGACGCGTACGTTCTAGCTGCTGCTGTACCCGGAAAGAGCAGGTACACCCTCTACATTGCCAACAACAACTACTCCTCCTGGTCCCTCCGCAGCCGTCTGCATGAGGTCTCACCGGCCCTGCAGCGTAATCTGGACCGGCTTGGGATCGTCCGGTTACGGGCGTAGGACCTGCTCCAGTTCCTGGCGCCACTGCCGGTAGCGTCGCTGGAGCGCCTCGTCACGGACCGGTAGCTGTCTCCTCCCCGGAGCCACGGGCCACGCCGACGCTGCATCGCCCGCTAGTAACCGTGCCAGGCCCCGCGAAGTTGCTTCGGGGTCTTCAGCCCGCGTGACCGGGAGCTTGCTCAGGGTGCCGAGGCACGCGCACAGGTAATCGTTGACCGACAGGCCACCCGTCACCAGCAGACCTTTGAGGGCCGGTCCGTGGGGCCGCATTTCTTCCAGATTCGCCTGCAGAAGGAACGCGATGCTTTCCAGGACCGCCACCGCCCGGGCACCCCGACTGCCGGTCCCGATGAAGCGCGAATCCAGGGTGCTCACCCAGAACGGCGCGCCAAGCCCGGACACGCCGTTGATGAAGAGGGGTGGCGGCTCCCTCGCCGCCCGGGCTTCATCCGCTTCGCTGAGCAGCATCGGGAGGGGCACCTGTTCCCGCGCGGCCAGCCAGTCCAGCGCGCTAGCGGCACCGTTTACCGTGCCCTCCAGCAGATAGTCCACCCGCTCAGCGGTCGACCACACCACGCTGACCAGCAGCCGGGGTGCGTCCGGCAGTTGCCCTGAGACCGCCCGCTGGGCAAAGGCACCGGTGCCAAGATTGAGGTAGGCCACGGACGGATCCAGCGGGCCGAAAGCAAAAGGTACCGCCGACTGATCGCCGGTCACGACGGTGAGCGGCACAGGGCCGAGGGGTGTGACGAGCTCGCCGTAAGCGTAACGGCTGGTCACCGCCCGGGGCAGAAGCCCCGGGTCAATTCCAAACAGGGCGAGAAGCTCGGGTGACCAGTCCCGCGTGGCCAGCGACCAGAGCTGGGTACGGGACGCGTTGGCCGGGTCTGCCAAGAGCGGCAGACCTGCGACCAGGCGGCAGACGAGAAAGCTGGCCAGGGGCCCCATCACCAACTCGCCGGTGGTGTGGGCCGCCTGCACAGCGGGCAGATGGTCCAGGCACCAGCGCATTTTGCTCGCCCCATAGTGGGGCGACAGTACCAGTCCGGTTCTGGCCCGAATGTCGTCGGCGCGGGACGCCAGACTCTCCAGCCAGGCCGCGTTACGCCGGTCCTGCCAGGAGATCACCGGGGATAAAGCGGCCCCTGTCCGCCGGTTCCAGCACACCAGGCTGGAGCGCTGGGTAGCGAGTCCAGCCGCCGTGATGTAGCCGCCTGCGGGCAGTTCAGCGCAGACGGCAGCGATGGCTTGCTGCAGAGAAATCACGAGCTCTTCGGAATCATGCTCGATATGGCCGAGTTCGTTGCGCCGGGTGGCGATGGGGACAGCCGCAGACCCGACGAGGACGCCACTCGCATCAAGCACGAGGGCGCGGCTGGCGTGGCCGCCCTGGTCCAGGGCGAGGTAGAGGCTTTTCATCGGGATCGCGCCTTAAGGCGCTCCTACGCCGGGGTGGTCTTGTTTGGGTAGTCGCACTGCTTCGCGATGGGGCAGTGGGGGCAGTCCGGCTGGCGCGCCTTGCACACGTAGCGGCCGTGGAGAATCAGCCAGTGATGTGCGTCGTGCCGGAAGCGGGCAGGCGTGGTCGCTACGAGCCCGTCCTCGACGGCTCGGGGAGTCTTCCCCGGGGCCAGGCCCGTGCGGTTCGCCACCCGGAAGATGTGCGTATCCACAGCGATCGTTGCCGCGCCGAAGGCGGTATTGAGCACCACATTGGCAGTCTTGCGCCCGACACCCGGCAGCGCCTCGAGTGCGGCCCGGTCCTGCGGTACCTGGCCGTCATGCTGGGCGAGCAGCGCCTGGCAGGTGCGCAGAATGTTCCTTGCCTTGGTATTGAACAGTCCAATGGTCCGGATGTGCTGCTTCAGGCCCGGCTCGCCCAGCGCGATGATCCCAGCGGGCGTGTTCGCCACCCTGAACAGCCCGGCTGTGGCCTTGTTCACGCTGACATCCGTGGCCTGGGCCGAGAGGATTACCGAGATCAGCAGTTCGAAGGGACTGTGGTAGACCAGTTCGGTGGTCGGTTGGGGATTCGCCTGCTGGAGCCGCCTGAACAGAGCAGAGCGTTGTCTGGGCGTCATGCAGAGCCCCGGCGGCGAACCACTAGTTGCCGCAGGGCAACCAGCGCGGCGAGGAGGAAGAACGCGCCGGCGGGCAGAGCCGCCACCAGCAGGCCCGGCGCGAGTGCCTCCCGCAGCGCCCCAAGGCCGGCGAGTAGCGCTATGAACCCCAGGCCGTAGCCGAGGCCATCCAGGAAGGCTGGCCAGACGCCGTGGTGCGCGGCGAAGGACTCCCCCCGGGCCAGGATCAGGCAGTTGGTGACGATCAACGGCACGAACAGGCCTACCTGGCCGTAGAGATCGAACCACCGGGCTTCGAAGAGCAGGTCCACGGCCGTAACCAGTGCGCCGATGAGCAGCAGAAAGGCGGGCAGCCGGAAGCGGGGCGTGATCCAGGGCGCCAGCGCCGAGATGAGCAGGTTGCTGGAGCAGAGCACAGCCAGCGAGGCCAGACCGAGAGCCAGGCCCGCGGCGAAACTCGTGCTGACTGCCAGCAGGGGGCAGAGCCCGATCAGTCCCGCCAGTCCCGGCGTGTTCCACCCCAGGCCCGCAAGGAGCAACCGGCCGGCACTGCTGTCGGTGGTGTTGTCTGGTGTCATCGCGTTGCGGCCGGTGAGGACGGGGTGGAAAAGATCTCATCCCGGTGAGTCGCGAAGTAGTGCACCGCTGTCCTTACTCCTGCGACGGTCGCCCGACTACTGACGGTGGCGCCGGCAATGGCATCGAAGTCGCCACCGTCAGTGCGCAGATTCCAGCGCGCTGTGGGTGGGTCGGTCAGGGAACGCCCGGTGAAGCCTGTGAGCCAGGTGGGCGGTTCTGTGGCAATGGCGGCGCCGATCCCCGGTGTCTCCTGGTGCGCCGTGATTAGCACGCCAAGCACGCGGCCATCTGCCGCGATGCCCACCAGCAGGCGGATGGGGCCGACGTAGCCGTCTGGTGCGCTGACCGTCAGTACGGCGGCAACCGGGCTGCCGTTCCGTCGCGCCCGGTAGATGGGCAGCGGCTGACCGCCGCCCGTGTCCTTCAGGACAGTGTCTTTGTTGGGTTCGTTGTCGTAGAGCGTCCCAGGCAGGACCAGGGAGATCTGGGCAACGATCTGGCGCGCAGCGTTGTCGGCAATGCGCTGCCGCGTGGACTGCCAGCTGCCGCCAATCAGGATCACTGCCAGCAGGAGGACGACGGCGAGAGCAGCCAGGTTGCGGGGCCCCGCCGCGCGGTGCCGGATCAGCGGCTCCTCCCGGCTACCCGAGTTCACCCGGCCCGCCCATAGACTCGTGGCCGGGTCCAGCGCTCGAGCAGGGGAACGGTGACATTCATCAGCAGTACCGCAAAGGCGACGCCGTCGGCATAGCTGCCGAAGGTGCGGATCGCATAAGTGAGTATGCCTATGCCAGCACCGTAGATCAGCCTGCCACGGGCTGTGGTGGGCGACGAGACCGGGTCCGTCGCAATGAAGAAGGCCCCCAGCATGGCGCCGCCGCTGAACAGGTGAAACCCCGGCGACGGGTGGGTGTTGGGATCCAGCAACCAGGCAAGGGTAGCCATGGTAAGCAGACCACCCAGGACGGCAGCAGGCGTGTGCCACCGGATAACGCCCCGCAGGAGCAGGACGAACCCGCCAATGGCGATGCAGTTGCTGATCCATTCCCAGCCGGCGCCCCCGAAGTCGCCGAAACCCGGGTTGGCCCGGATCTCGTCCATGGTTCGCATCAGCCCCAGCCCTTCCTTGGCACTGTCGAGGGTGGTGGCCCGGGCCACGGCATCGATCGTGAGGCCATCAGGCAGGCTGCCCAGCAGGCAGTAGTGCAGCGTGGCGGCCAGGTCGGGGCGCAGATAGTCCAGATCGCCAATGTCCGGCGCTGGCCAGAGCGCCATGGCTTCCGGGAACGACACGAGCACCAGCACGTAGCCAGCCATCGCAGGATTGAAAATGTTGTAGCCAAGGCCTCCGTAGGCGTGCTTGGCCACACCGATCCCGAACACCATCCCGATCACGGTCACCCACCAGGGACAAAGTGGCGGGAGGCAGAAGGCAAAGAGGACGGCTGTGACCAGGGCGCTGCCGTCGAACAGGTCGGGGGCTGTTGGCTTGCCGCCGAGGCGCAGGCAGGCGGCTTCCGTAGCCAGGGCAGCGAGCAGCGCAATACCTGAGTTGAGCAGAATCCCCGCGCCATAGAACCAGACGTGGGCCAGCAGGGCCGGCACCAGGGCGTAGAGCACCGTGCGCATCATCCCGCCCACGGAGACGGTGGCGTGCCACTGGGGTGGAAGGTCAGCAGCAAAGCGCATCAGGTCGACGCCAGTGCAGCTTTAGCGCGGATAAAGTGCCGGGTAAGGGGGATATGGCTCGGGCAGACGTAGTCGCAGGCGCCGCACTCGATGCACTCGGTTACGCCCAGCGTCGCGAGTTCTGCCGCATTGCCCGCCCGGGTGGCGACGAGCAGTTCCTGGGGCAGCAGGCTCGCCGGGCAGGCCTCGATGCAGTCCCCACAGCGAATGCAGGACATTTCCTCGGCGGCCGGGCCCAGATCCGCATCCGTGGCAGCAATGAGGCAGCTCGTCGCTCCGGTTATGGCCAGGTCATCGCTGGGCAGTGCCACCCCCATCATCGGCCCGCCCATGATCAGGCGCCGGGGCTCTCGCTGGTAACCGCCGGCGAGGGCCATGAGGTCCGACACCGGCGTGCCGATCCGGGCTTCAATATTGCAGGGCCGCGCGACGCCACCACCGCTTACGGTGACGAGACGGGAGATCAGTGGCTGGCCGCGCAGAAAGAAGTCAGCCGCCGCGGCTGCAGTCGCCACGTTCTGGCACAGGACGCCCACATCGGCGGGATGACCACCAGCTGGCACTTCCCGGCCCAGCACCAGTTCGATCAACTGCCGCTCGCCGCCAGCCGGGTACTTCGCTGTGACGACGGACATCACGACGCGCGGATCGCCGCACGCCTGGAGTGCGTTGTAGAGCGCCACGCGGGCCTGGGGCATGTCTGTCTTGACCGCGATGATGCAGCGCTGGCCACCGAGTGCCGCCAGCAACAGGCGGCCGCCGGCCACGACGCTGGCCGCCCGCTCGCGAAGGAGCGCGTCGTCACAACTGATGTAGGCCTCGCACTCGGTACCGTTGAGCAGCAGCACGGGCGCGCCGGTTGCCGTGTGCACCTTGTGAGCCGTCGGGAACAGCGCCCCACCAAGGCCAAGCAGCCCAGCGGCAGCCAGCCCCGCCTGCAGGTCGCCGCTGCTGCGGCCGTCAGCTCCAGGGTCCGGTGGGTAGCCGGGCCAGCGCCGGTCCGTCCCGTCGCCCAGGATCACGACACAAGGTACGGGCGCGCCCAGTCCCGCGACCAGGCGAGCCTCAACGTGGGTCACCTGGCCGCTGATGGAGGCGTGGAAGCGGGGTCTGCCAGCTCCGGTGGGTTCACCGATGGGCTCGCCGCACAGTACGCGCTGGCCAGGCGCCACCGTGGCCCGGGCGGCGCCGCCGGGACACTGGGCCAGTGAGATGCAGACCAGTGGCGGAGGCGGGGCAACCAGAATGGGTTGCCGGGTGGAAAGGGACTTGCGCAGTGGGGTACGGACGCCCCAGGCCGGCCGGCGGGGCTGGGCGTCATAGGCGATCGGATCGGTCACGGGGTGATCCGTCCGCTTGCCCAGGAGAGCCCTGGAGCCGGGGACTGCCGCACGGTGTCGCCCTCAATCAACGGTCCTGCACTGCGCCTATAGTAGCGGTGAAACCGCGACCATTTGAAGCAATCCTGAGGCTGCTGCTGCCCCAGGTGCTAGGCGAGCAGCTGTTCGGCAATCTGGACGGCATTCAGTGCGGCGCCTTTCAACAGCTGATCGCCCGCGATGAAGAGGGCGATCGAGCGGCCGGACGGATCGCTGAGGTCCCGCCGGATGCGACCAACGAGAATGTCATCCTGTCCCGACGCGTCGACAGGCATCGGGAAATAGTTGTGCTCAATGTCGTCGACAATCCTCACCCCGGGGGCGCTGCCGAGTATCCCGCGGACTTCGTCGGGTGTGATCGGCCGTTCGCACTCAAAGGTGAGGGCGACGCAGTGGGCGCGCAGTACCGGCACCCGGACACAAGTGGCGCTGATGGCGATATCCGGATCGCCGAAGATCTTGCGGGTCTCATTCATGACCTTCGTCTCTTCGTCGTTATAACCAGTTACCGGATCGACCGCTGTGTTGTGGCTGAAGACGTTGAACGCATAGGGGTGCGGCAATACCTTCGGTGCGAACTTCTTCCCATCCAGATACGCCCGGGTGGACTCCCGGAGCTCCTCCATGGCTGCAGCGCCGGCACCCGAGGCTGCCTGGTAGGTGGCGATCTGGAGTCGCTTGATCCGGTTACGGCGATGAATGGGCCAGAGTGGTGTGATCGAGATGATCGCCGAGCAGTTCGGGTTGGCGATGATGCCTTTGTGGCTGGCAATGGCCTCCGGATTGATCTCAGGCACTACGAGAGGCACAGCCGGATCCATCCGGTAGGCGGAGGAGTTGTCCACAATGACCGTTCCTGCCCTCGCCGCCGCCGCCGCAAAACGCTGCGTTGTCGCGCTGCCCGCGGAGAACAGACCGATATGCACACCCTTGAAGCTGTCTTCGGTCAGTTCCTCGACCTGGAGTTGCTTGCCGCGGAACGCCATCTGCCTGCCAGCAGACCGCGCTGAAGCCAGGAGCCGCAGTTCGCTCAGCGGAAAGGAGCGCTGCTCAAGGCAACGGAGCAGCTCGACGCCCACGGCGCCGGTAGCGCCGACAATGGCGACCACCGGATTGGATAGCTTCTTCAGAGTCATAACTCTTCTCCGCACACGAAAAGGCCCCGGCGGATGCCCGCGGGGCCTCGGGAATTCACGGCCTGAAACATTAGCCGAGTTGGCTGCGACGGTAAAGCGGCAAGCCCTGGGCCAGACCTGGAAAGCAGGGCAAGGCCCGGCACGGTTGCCGCATAATCCCCCGGTCTTCCGTCCACTAATGCCTTCAGGGAGTTTTCCGGTGCTCGACCCGTTCCGAAGTTCCACCTTGTGCCTCCTGGTACTGTTGTCGGGTAGTGCTCTCGCCGCCGACAACTGGGCGATTGACACCTTCTGCGCCGAGGTCCAGCGGGTGACGGCTGAGACCAACGTCAAAGCCAGCCTCACGGTGCACAAGACGTCCTGGGACTACCGGTACTCGAAGCCCGGTATCGAGCCCGTCGAGATTCACCAGTACGTCTCCCCGGATGCCACGGGCCGGCCCAAGATGATCTCCTGCAAGGTCAAGGCGGTCGATCACCTCCAGTCGGTGTATGGCCCGGCCGCTGCGGGCAGGCAGGGAACCTGCGAGCAGGTCACGCGGAGCATCGTGGACCAGGAGCGGGCCCGAGCCGGCGCGGGCGTCGCAGTTCTCCGGATTGATCCTGAAGAGCAGGTGTGGACCGGCAGCAGCTATCTCGCGCCCTTCGAACTGCTCAGCCGGGACTCGTCAGGCACCCTGCATATCCACAGTCGCTACATGCGTATCGACTGGGACGACTGGCGCTGGTACCTCATGCCCAACAAGGTTCGGGGCCACCTGTACTGCAGCGTGATCGCGCCGGAATACGTGGCGCGGCTGTTGCGGGGCGAAGCGCCGGAGCTGCAGCCGATCGAGGTTCGGCCCGAACCGGACGGGAATTGATCCCGCGGGCTGGACGGGTGGCTGGCGCTGTCTAGGGGCCGAAACCCGAGAAGCCGAGTATTGCCAGCGACAGCATCCCGACCGTTATGAGGCTGATGGCGGGACCCTGCAGCGGTGCCGGTACCGGTGCCTGTTCAAGGCGCGGTCGCAGGGTGGTAAAGAGCGTCAGAACCAGACTGAACCCCAGGCCGGCACCCAGGCCCAGGGCCAGGGCCCCCGCGAAACTGTCGGAGGAGCCCGTGGTCAGCAGGGCCACGCCGAGCACAGCGCAGTTGGTGGTGATCAGGGGCAGCTGTGAGTGCCGGCGGCGCAGGGCCAGGTTTGTGCCCGGGACGACGAGGAGGGTCAGCCCCAGGAAGCTGATGATGCGCAGGTAGGGCAGCCCATAGGGCACTAACGCCCACTGGTCGACCAGGTAGC